>CAYNSL010000001.1:0-53577 GCA_964399755.1 uncultured Chitinophaga sp.
AGAATAGAAGTTTCCTAAACTTTTGATACAGGTTCGATTCCTGTCGGGACTACTACATTTTTTGGACTCCCTGTCAGCCAGAGGTTCTTTCCAACCAAAATAAACCGGTGCAAATAAAGCAGTAATCTTTTACGCCGTAACTTCTGTGGTTAACCGTAAAGATAATTTTCAAAAGAATTTTTCGGCGAACGGAAAGCCCGGTAGCAATAATTATTGTGTCTTTACCACCGCTTTAATCTGGCGACCGGTCATTTCGTAAACATATATCAGCCCCCGTTTGCCATCTGTTTTCTCAAATAGAAAACAATGCTGGTTGATGTCCCGCCCCTGGCTGATGACGGCAAAATGCGAGAAGGAGTTTGCCGTTAAATATCCGGTCATCCGTTTCAGGTCGGCGGCAGTCTTGCATTTATCAAACTGATCCCTGTCAAAGCCAATGGCAACAATTTTACTGGCGGTTCCCTGTACCGCCACCGGCGGTTTGTCATCTTTACCGCTCAGGTTATACCATTCCAGCGTGGTAATACCTTCCGAAGTGGTGGCAAACAACCCGAAGTCCATTTCGGTTTTCTGGCGGGTGGCCACCGCCGCCGTAAAGGCTTTACCATTTTTCATGCTGAGAAAACAAAGGCTGTCCGGCTTCATGGTCACGGAAAAACTTTTCAGGATTTGACCCCGGGCGACCATCACATTCAGGCACAGGACAAGACCGATAATAATTTTCATCATTTACGGGATTTGAAATACCGGATAAATATAAACGATTTTCCATTCGGTATTCCCCGCAGATAAATTTTGAATAATAAAAAAAATGTTTGCCCCGGAGGGATTACCTGTTCGTGTCCACTCCCCACCCGGATGCCCGTTCATGGATAATCTGCACAAGCTGCCGCCCGGCAGGTATGTATTCAACTTTTGTAACTTTAACGAGCGGCGCTAGCAGGGACGGAATTTTCCTGACCCTACCCGTCCCGGCCGTAATTCGTGTGCTTCATTTTTAAAGACTAAAAATAAAATGAAAGCAGCCGTTCGTTCCACATACGGGTTACCCGGTGATTTGCATATTCAGGAACTGGAAATACCAACTCCGAAAGAGCATGAAGTGCTGATAAGGGTTCATGCCGGCACCGTCAACAGGAGTGACTGCCATGTGCTATCGGGCAGGCCTTTTTTTATGAGGTTTTTTACGGGATTAATTAAACCACGGGCCTCCATCATTGGATCAGACTTTGCGGGCGAAATCGCCGCAACAGGATCCGGAGTACAATCGTTCAATGCGGGGGATAAGATAATGGGCTTCGGCGGCGGTTTCGGCTGCGGAGCACAGGCACAATATTTTATTTTGCCGGAATCAAAAGCGGTAAAAGCCATCGTTCCCCTGCCCGTCAACCGGAGCTATGAGGAAGCGGCTGCCTGCCTGGAAGGAGCCTATTATGCCGCGTCGGTGATACTTAAATATAAACCGTCCGCCGGACAAAAAGCGTTGGTGTACGGAGCAACGGGCGCCATTGGTTCAGCCTATGTTCAATTCCTGAAATACCTTGGCGTTACCGTGACGGCGGTATGCGGGGGCGAAAATTCCGGTTTGATACGATCACTGGGTGCGGAGAAAGTAATTGATTATAAAAGGGACGATTTCACAAAAGACACCGGGCGGTATGATTTTGTCTTTGATGCGATAGGCAAAAGCAGCTTTATCCGTTGTAAAAAACTATTGAAGAAAAAGGGCATGTATATTTCCTCCGGCGGGGCGATCAATTTATTATGGGTGCTCATTACTCCGCTTTTCGGCGGGAAAAGGGTCGGCTTCCCGGCACCGGGAAACATTCAGACAGGACTTATTTTTATCAGGGACCTGGTAGAAAAAGGAATCTTTAAACCGGTAATAGACCGGAAATTTCCGTTGGAAAAAATTGCTGAAGCATATGTGTATGTGGCGGCCGGTCAAAAAACAGGCAATGTTATCATTGACATGGGCGCTTAAACCATTTACCGGAAAGGGTATAATAAAAAGACAAGGATGTCAATAACCATCATATCACAGGTGGGTTTGCTCCTATTTTTCCCACAGCGGCACTGCTAAAAATCCATTTCCGATTTCCTGCAATCTTATGTTTCATTTTTGATAAGCTTCAGCAATGATGCTGAGGAATATCATTTTATACAGGGGGCATCGACAGTAACTTTAATTACACCGAAAATCATCGAATTATGAAAGCGAATTCCTTGTCGCAGCCGTTCTTAAAAGGGCTGTACGGCATTCTTGTTCTATCCCTGATATCTTTTTTTGCGACTGCCCAGCAAAAGGGCATATGGGTAAAATCGGAAGTCACCGAAAGAATGACCAACCTGCAGGAACAAAAAGCCCGGTGCCTGCCCAATTGCAGTTTCAGCGCCAAATCGGATGACAGGGGGATGAACTATGAGTTTAATTACTATTCGTCCGTTGACCGGAAGAACCATATCTACCGCGGACATGTAGCCTGGGAATGGAGGACCCAGCAAGGACCCGGCAGCCTGGTGCCCGGGGAAAAAGTAACCATCCGGGGCGTGGTCAGCAACCTCACCGCCGAAAGCGGCGGCGTATATGCCTACGCTAAACTGGGGAACTGGGGATTTATGAAACCCGAATCCGGGAAAAGCGGCGACGAGACTGCAAGACCCAACGGTACCGCCATCATGCTGGGCTCGTTTGAAGTTCCCAAAGAACCCAGCCGTAAGCCGGACGGAACCGTGATTCCGTATCTCTATCTGACTTTTATGCTCAGCGGGGGCAATGAACAGCAGTATATCGAACGCACCATCGCGTATAAATGGACGACCGTAATTCCCGGCCCGGCTGAAGAAAATAATTTCAGCGGCACCTACGGGGAGAACAGCAACAGTAAAGTCATCATCAGCAGGGAGGGTAATGGATATAAACTCGTTTTCAAATTAAACGGCAACACCTACGCCGAAGGCACCGGTACGGTGGTGAATGGCAAACTGTATTTTACTTTCCGCAGAACCGACAACCCGGCCGAAGGAGGATTTGGTGTATATATCTTAAATAGCAATAAGCTGGAAGCTAAACATTATAACCTCGACTTCAGCGCAAGGTGGAGCGGCGTGTATACACGCGAATAATGAGGATTCCGGCTTGTGCGGAACAAACATTTTCCTGATTCTGCTCATGGCCGCCGGAAACGTAATGTATGTTACCAACCGCCGGCCATTCGTTTCGGATTTTTGTACTGGAATTACATAACTAAACGTCTTAAATAATTATTATGGAAACTGTTCATCACTACGAAGTCAACCTGAACTGGGAAAACGAAAGAAAGGGCCTGATGACATCCCCCGTATTGACCTCCAATATCGAAGTGGCCACGCCGCCTGAATTCCCCAAAGGCATTCCCGGTATCTGGTCGCCCGAACATTTACTGGTCGCCGCGGTGAACAGCTGCCTGATGACCACTTTTCTTGCTATTGCTGAAAATTCCAAACTCGAATTCCTCCATTTCGATTGCCATGCCGACGGCAAACTGGAAAAAGTAGAAGGCAAATTCATGATCAGCGAGATCGTGCTGGCGCCGGTGCTCACGCTGGCCCGCGAAGCCGACCGGGAACGCGCGCTGCGCATCCTGGAGAAATCGGAAGCGGCCTGTCTTATTTCCAATTCGGTGAAATCAAGGATCGTTTTTCAGCCTGAAATAAAACTGGTCTAGATACCCGGCGGCGGATTTCTTTTGTTACATTTCAGTGAAATTACTTTTAGCAGGTAATGCCAACTACATTTTTTATCCTTGTCATGATCCTGCTGGGTTCTCCTGTGCTCAATGCCCAGCCCGGTTCCCGTCTTCATATTCCCCTCGGCGGTAATTCATGGGTTACCGTAAAGGCAAAGGGAGGAAAGGAACAGGTTACGGACAGCGGCTGGCTGAACTGGGAAAACAAACAGGCGGTGTTCAGCACTTATATCAGGCCGGCAAAAGCGGGCGAACTGAAAATATCGGCGGTATTTAATGTGCCTGCGGGCACCAGCCGGGTCCGGTGCGGGATCGGGAACCAGAACAAGGTCATTACGGTCAGCGGAACGGGGAAGGAAATCCCGATCGGCTCCTGGACAATCAATGCCGCGGGTTATGTAAAGATCGATATGCAGGGGATCAGCCGCAGCGGAAAAGTTTTTGCGACCATAAAAGAACTGATCGTGTCCGGATCCTGCGTGGATGAACAGCTGGCCTATGTAAAGAGCAACGAGGACAATTATTTTTACTGGGGCAGGAGGGGTCCCTCGGTGCATATCAATTATGATCTTTCGTCCGTGGGCGACGATATCGAATGGTTTTACAATGAAATCACGGTGCCGGCGGGCAACGATATCACCGGCTCCTTTTTTATGGCCAACGGTTTTGCCGAAGGATATTTCGGGATGCAGGTGAATTCTCCCACCGAAAGAAGGATACTGTTTTCAGTATGGAGCCCCTTCGCCACCGACGATCCCAAACAGGTCCCGGCCGATAAACGGGTGCTGCTCCTGCAAAAAGGAAAAGACGTTTATACCGGTGAATTCGGGAACGAAGGTTCCGGCGGGCAGAGCTACCTGCGTTATCCATGGAAAGCAGGGACCACGTATAAATTCCTGCTGCATGCAAAACCCGTTGAAAACAGCTACACGAATTACAGCGCCTATTTTTATGCGACTGAATTGAAACAATGGCGGCTGATCGCCAGGTTCAGCAGACCGGCCACCCGCACTTACCTGAAAAGACTGCATTCCTTCCTTGAAAATTTTGATCCCGCCACCGGCTATATTAGCCGCGGCGCCTTTTATCATCATCAATGGGTGTTTACCGCCGGCGGCGAATGGAAACCGCTTTCCAAAATGTCCTTCACCGGGGATGCTACGGCGCAAAAGGGCTACCGGATGGATTACGCAGGCGGCGCGGAAAACGGAAAGTTCTTCTTGCGAAACGACGGTTTTTTCAATGCCTTCACGCCTCTTCGTTCCGTATTTTCCGTTATACCCGGCCGCGAGCGCCCCGCTATCAACCTGCAGGAACTGCAAAAGCCCGATGATCAATAACGAAAGCCGGACCGCAAGCTGGATTTATTTGAACATTGGCCGCCTTTATGATTTATTTTCGTTGCTAGTACACGCCATGCTCCATATAAATCCGCATTTGATTTTATGTCCAGACAAACGCTTTGCTTTTTCCTTTTCATTTTCATGTTTCCCGGCGTCCTCCCGGCGCAGGATATAAAGTATACTGATGGAAATGATTCATGGAATCCCGACTCCCTCGGTAATCACCGCGCGGTCGTTCATTTTAACGGGAAGGGAAAAGTGGCCCGCGTGCTGATTCCCTGGCGGCGGCACGATGACAGCGTTGCCGGCAAACGGATCATCGTGCAGGATCCCGTTTCGGGTAATAAGATTTTAAATGTAATGACGGGAAGACTGGATAACGAAGCGGGTGAAATTTTTTTCGAACCGGTTTCCGGCGAGGGCGACTATTATATTTATTACATGCCTTACCGGAACGAAGGCCGCTCCAATTACCCGAAAGGCGTTTACCTGCGAACGGAAAATACCGCGTCTACCGGATGGTTAGCATCTCTCACGCCTTCCATCCCGTTCAATACCGTTGCCAAAGAAATACAGTCGGTGAACGCTTTCAACAGTTTTTTCCCGATGGAAATAGCCGCTACGCGGGAAGAGACCAGCCGGATGCTTGCATCCCATAAAAACCAGCCCTTCCTGGTATTTCCGGAAGACAGGACCTACCCCATCAAAATGAAAAATTACCTGCCTTACCGCTGGATCAAAAACGGCGCTAAGCCGGTATTCAGCGGGAACGCAGGCCGTGGAGAAAATTATACCTACCAGTTAGGCGTCTACGCTTTACAATCGCTGGAAAGAGTAACGGTTCAGTTCAGCGACCTGAAAAGCGGTACGGGTGCGCTGATCCCCGCGCAAAAAATTTATTGTCTCAATACCGCGGGAACAGATTATACCGGCAAGTCTTTTGTAAAAGAAGTATCGGTGGCGCCGAATACCGTACAGGCTTTATGGTGCGGGATCGATATTCCCACTGAAACAAAACCCGGAAAATATACGGGCAGGGCCAGCATCCTCGCGCGGGGCGTTAAACCCGTAACGGTTTCCATTCAGCTTAATGTCGGATCCAATGTACTGGCAGACGGGGGCATCAACGAACCCTGGAAACAAACGCGGCTCACCTGGCTGAATTCCACGCTCGCGCAGGACAATACCGTGATCGCTCCCTATACGCCTTTGAAGCGGGAAGGAATGAACCTTTCCCTGCTGGGTAGAAAAGTGATCCTGAATGAGGAAGGCTTCCCCGCGCAGATACAAACCTTTTTCACCCCGGAAATGACCGGTTACCAGCAAACGCCCAACGACCTGCTCACGGAACCCATCCATTTTCATTTTATCCGCAAAGCCGACGGGAAAGCGATGAAACTGGCCGCTAAAAATTTTGCGTTCACCCATATTTCAGAAGGCACGGTTACCTGGAAAGCCAGCTGCGCCAACGATACCCTGCAGCTGGATGTTTCCGCATCCCTCGAATTCGACGGGTTCATGACCTATACCGTCAGGCTCACCGCCCTGCAGGATGCGGCGATGGAGGATATCAATATGCATATTCCGTTTACAAAAGAAAGCGCCGCTTATATGATGGGGCTTGGACAAAAAGGCGGCTATCGTCCTGAGAACTTAGACTGGAAATGGGATGTGGGGCTCAAGAACCAGGACGGCGCCTGGGTGGGGACGGTCAATGCCGGACTGCAATACTCATTGCGGGATGAAAAATATGTACGCCCGCTGAACACCAATTTTTACCTGCAGAAACCATTGCTGCTGCCCGCTTCATGGGGAAATGAAAACAAAGGCGGTATCCGGATCGGCGAAAAAGGGAAATCCATCCTTGCCAATAATTACAGCGGGGAGCGCCAGCTGAAAAAAGGCGATACCCTTTATTATAATTTCACGCTGCTCATCACGCCGTTCCATCCGATCAACACCGAATTTCAATGGACCACACGCTTTTATCATAAATACGATAACCTCGACAGCATCCGGGCCACGGGAGCTACGGTGGCGAATATTCACCATGCCACGCCGATCAATCCCTGGATCAATTACCCGTTTATCGAATACCGCCGGATGAAAAGCTATATCGACAGCGCCCATCAAAAGGGACTGCGGGTAAAGATTTATAATACGGTGCGCGAATTATCGAACCGCGCCTATGAACTCTATGCCCTGCGCAGCCTCGGCCACGAGATCTACTCTCCCGGCAAAGGGGGTGGATTCAGCTGGTTGCAGGAACATGTGGGCGGCGACTATATCGCGGCCTGGTTCGTGCCGGAGATAAAGGACGCGGCGCTGGTGAACAGCGGGATGAGCCGCTGGCATAACTATTATGTGGAAGGCATGAACTGGCTGGTGCGGAATACGGGTATCGACGGGATCTACCTCGATGATGTGGCATTTGACCGCGTAACGATGAAGCGGATCAAACGCGTACTCACGGAGGACGGGCATCCCGGCATCATCGACCTGCATTCGGCGAACCAGTTCAACAAAAACGACGGGTTCAACAACAGCGCCAATTTATATATGGAACATTTTCCCTATCTCAACCGGCTCTGGTTTGGCGAATATTTCGATTATGAAAACAACGGCCCCGATTTTTTTCTCACCGAAGTAAGCGGGATACCTTTTGGACTGATGGGCGAGATGCTGCAGAATGGCGGCAATCCCTGGCGCGGGATGATCTACGGGATGACCAACCGCTATCCCTGGTCGGAAGAAGCCGACCCGCGGCCGCTCTGGAAGTTCTGGGATGACGCGGGGATGAAGGGAACGGAGATGATCGGTTACTGGAGCCCGGCCTGCCCCGTGAAAAGCGATACCAGTAAAGTGCTGGTTACGGTTTACAGGAAGGAAAAGTCCTGTATCGTATCGATGGCAAGCTGGGCGGAGAATGACCTGAACGTGCGGTTAACCGTAGACTGGAATAAACTGGGAATCGATCCTTCGGCGGCCAGGATCACAGCGCCGGCCATTCCGAATTTTCAACCGGCCATGAATTTTTCGGCAAATGAAACAATACCGGTCCCCAAAGGAAGGGGGTGGTTGCTGGTGATCAGTGGAAAGAATTAGCACGCGTTCTCTGCGCTGTTCCGCGATCACATTTATCATCACCATGAGAAACTGCTCCTTAATTTTTAGCCAAAGGCCTTCGTTAAAACCCTTATAACCGAAGGATTTCGTAAGTTGGGCATTCAAAAAAGAAAGAAACTTCCTTGAACGAACAGGAACTGATACAGGGATTGCGCAACGGCGACGAAACGGCTTTCAAATTTCTCGTGGATACCTACCAGGACCGCGTATACAATACCGCATTGGGTATTGTGCATAATGCCGAAGACGCGGAGGATGTGGCGCAGGAGGTTTTTATCCAGGTATACCGTTCCATTCAAAATTTCAAAGGCGAATCCAAATTATCGACCTGGATGTACCGGATTGCCACCACGCGGGCGCTGGATCTTTTGCGCAGCCGTAAAAGCAAGAAACGTTTCGGGCTTTTACAGCGTCTCTTCGGGGAGGGTAACGAACCGATGTATGAATTGCCTGATTTTAATCACCCCGGGGTGGCGCTCGACCGGAAGGAAAACGCGGCCAGGCTTTTCAAAGCCATAGGGCAACTGCCGGAAAACCAACGTATAGCGTTTACCTTACATAAGATGGAAGACCTTAGTTATCAGGAGATTAGTGAGGTGATGCAGAGCTCGGTCCCGGCGGTTGAGTCGCTGATGCACCGGGCCAAACAGAACCTGCGCAAATTGCTGGAAAAAGGCGGGTGATAACAATACTTTATCGAAGGTTTTGGGTAATGTTCACGTCAAAACTGATGTATTATGAATAACGAGAAAACAAACCGGACGGAAGAGATCCTCAGCAGCCTGGATGGAATAAAAAGGGCTGCCGCTCCCGATTTCTTTTATACCCGGCTCAAAGCGAAGATGCAGGCCGGTCCCGACAAGGGCATTGAAACGGCCCGGCCGAAACCATGGGCCCTGCGCCCGGTTTACGCGATGGGCGCCGTGATACTGGCCATACTGGTCAATGCCGCGGTGATTTTTTCCAACAGTAAAAGCGAAGAAACAACGGCGCTCAACGAGGCCGAATCCATGCAATCCATTGCTGCCGAATACAGCGTTAGCGACGCCGGCAGTCTCTATGATCTAAACCAGGAAAAGTAAAATGAAAAATTCCTATACGCGCATCCTCAGCATTGCGGTGATCCTTTTATTGCTGGCTAATATTGCGCTGGTCGTTTTTATGATGAAGGGGAAAAAGCGCGGCGGCGAAAAACGCTCCGGGCGCGGCGAACCCTTTGGCATGATGGTAAAGGAACTGAACATGACCGAACAGCAGCAGAAAGATTACAAGCAATTAAAAGAAGATCATTTTAAGAACGTGCGTCCCCTGTTTGATTCCGTTAGGGCCGCCAAGACCGCTTTTTTCGAACTGGTGAAAGAACCTTCCGTCAGCGATAGCCTTCTCAATGCATATGAACTGCGGGTTACCGGCCTGCAAACCAGGCTGGATAAGATCACGTTTGAACATTTCCGCCAGGTTCGGAATATTTTTACCGCCGAGCAACAGCCCAAATTCGATACGTTTATCCGTAAAATGATGCAGCGGGGCAGGAGGGATTCTTCGGGAAGGGGTAAGTAAGCCGGTTCAGGCATAGATCCGCTCGATCGAATCGCGGTATTTTTCCATGATCACTTTTCGTTTCAGCTTCAGCGTGGGCGTCAGTTCACCGCCATCCACCGTCCATTCCACGGGTACCAGTTCGAAGCGTTTGATCTGCTCCACGTGATTGAAATATTTATTAAAGCTTTCCACCAGGTCTTTCATCATCGTAACCACTTTGGGGTTGCGGATCAGTTCTTCATCCGATTGATAGCTGACACCGTTCTGACGGCTCCATTCCTTGATGGCGGGCAGGCAGGGCACGATGAGAGCCCCCACGAATTTTCTTTCCGAACCGACTACCATCACCTGCTCTACAAAGGGAGATTCCTTTAATTTATTCTCAATGGGCAGGGGCGCCACATATTTTCCACCGCTGGTTTTAAAAAGTTCTTTCTTGCGGTCGGTGATCTTTAAGAAAGTATTATCCACCATCATCCCGATATCGCCGGTATAGAACCAGCCGTCTTTGATCGTTTCGGCGGTGAGGTCGGGTCGTTTATAATATCCCATCATCACGTTATCGCCGCGGCAAAGTATTTCCCCGTCTTCGGCAATCCTGACTTCCACGCCCTCGATCAGGGGTCCTACCGTTCCGAACTTTCTTCCCTTTTCGTCGTAGCGGTTCACGCTGATCACGGGAGATGTTTCGGTGAGCCCGTAGCCCTCCATGATGATGATGCGCGCGGCGGTGAAGATGCGGATCAGCCTTACCTGGCAGGCGGCGCTTCCCGTAACGATACATTTGATATGACCGCCCAGCCCTTCCCGCCATTTGCTGAACACGATCTTGTTGGCGAGACCCAGTTGGATCCGGTACCCAAGCCCCTGTTTTTTGTTGATCTCGAATTTTTCTGCCAGCCCGAGCGCCCAGAAGAATAATTTTTTCTTTATGCCCGTTTGTTCGTTTCCTTTCTGGAGGATGCGGTCATATACTTTTTCCAGCAGGCGGGGTACGGTGGTGAACATCGCGGGCCTGACCTCTTTCAGGTTTTCCCCGATCGTGTCGAGGCTTTCCGCGTAATACACGGCGGTACCGCGGTACAGGTAGAGATAGGTTACCATCCGCTCGAAAATATGGTTGAGCGGGAGGAAGCTCAGCGCGCGCAGGTTTTCACCCGGGGGGAAACAGGGCATGCTGACCATGACATTGGAGAGGATATTCCGGTGCGAAAGCATAACGCCTTTCGGCGTACCCGTGGTGCCCGATGTATATAATATGGTAGCCAGGTCTTCGTACCGGATGCTGTCCGCGATCCGCCCCGCTTCTTTGATCAGTTCCGGCGTACTCAGGGAAAGGATTTCTTTCCAGTGCTTCGCGTTGGCCACATGTTCAAAAGTGAAGATGTCCCGCAGCGACGGCAGTTTTTCTTTCAGGCTCAGCACTTTTAAATAAAGTTCTTCGTCATTTACGAACACCATTTTTACCGCGGCATCAGTGAGCACGAATTCGAGTTCGTTCACGTTGATCGTGGGATAGATGGGCGTGAGGATGGCGCCGATCTGTTGCACCGCCATATCGAGCATGATCCATTCGGGCCGGTTTTTGCAGAGGATCGCTATTTTATCGCGGCCTTCGGGGGTCATATCGCCCCCGCCCACACCCATCGCCAGCAGGCCGGCGCTGATCCGGTCAACCAGGTCCTTAACTTCCGCCGTGCTGTATTTTTTCCATTGCCCCCTTTCCTTGGCCGCCAGCATGTCATCCATGGGTTTCCGGTCGAGGTGGTATTGTATGCAATCAAATAAGCGTCTGGGTTCTGTCATGGTGCAATCGCGTATAGGGTGAAGAGGGGCCGCGCCTTCGTTAACAGAAACAAATTAGGTAAAAAGCCATATATAAAAAAACCGGTACCAGGCGGTACCGGCTGATTTTTATCAGTCTTTTTCTCTTTAATTAACCTGGTAATACTGGCCTGGTGGCATCCGGAATACGCGGCTTTTCTGGAAGGTCGCGAATTCATTGTATTCTTCGGGGTGTGTCTTTGTCCAGTTATCGTAGGCCGCGAGGTTGTCTACCGGGCCGAAGAGCCATTGGTTATAGGCGTCAAACATTCCTTCGGTGAGCAGCTGCCGCTGGAAATCAAAAAGCCGGAAGGGAAATTTATTCGCGTAATTGGCAAACCATTCGAGGATGAACCGCGAGCGGATCATGGTCAGGGTTTCGGTATTGATACCATTACCGGCGAGGGAAGAAAGGTTGTTCATCACCTGGAGGAATGATTTCGCAAATTCGCTTTTGTTTTTTTCCTCTCCTTTCAGCAGGTCGGCTTCCGCGAAAAGTTTTTCCTTGTAGCCCTGCAGGAGCAATTGTTTCATGGCCGCGCCGCGTTCGCCCAGGCTTTCCATATTGATGAAGATCTCGGCGTAGATCAGGCTCCACACTTTATCCTTGGTATAAAAATAATACTGTGCGGCGTTGTAATAATTCCCGCTATAGGCGGGGTCGGCCTTAATGCCCTGTTCCCATTGCTCGATGGCGGTGAAATCTTTGGCTGACCAGAGCAGTTCCCCGTATTCGCTGTACAGGGGACCGCTTTTCGGGAATTTCTTTAGTCCTTTTTTATAAATTTTCTCGCAATCTTTCACCTCCTCCAGCGCCTTGTACACGTTGCCGGCGATCTGGAATGTAACTACATCGGCGTCGTCGCGGTCCACCAGCACCTTCACGCCTTCCAGCGCTTTGGCATAATCCCTTTTCAGGTAATAGCTCATCACCAGGTCCTTCTGCATCTCGAGGTTGTCCTTGTCCTGCGCCAGGGCCCGGGTCAGTACGATGATCGCGTTGTCGAAATCACCCGAACGCATGAAGTTCTTCGCGGTTTCATGCAGGGTTTTGGGATCATCGGGCTGGGCCAGCGCCGGTAGCGAAGCCACACTTATCCAAAAGAGGAATAAAATTTTTTTCATGCTGCAAAGTAAAAACAAAGGACGCAGGGCCCGGTGTAATTGTTGCAAAATAACAAATATTTCAGGAGCCGCGCCTGCTTCGATGTGCTGCAATCGGGTGACTTTAAATCAGGTGCGTGAGCAGTCCGTCGCGCAGTTTGGGTTCAAACCAGGTGCTTTTAGGGGGCATTACGTTCCCGCTGTCGGCGATATTGAAAAGCTGGGCGATGGTGACCGGGAAAAGACTGAAGGCCACTTTCATTTCCCCGCTGTTCACCCTTTTTTCCAGTTCCCGGAGACCGCGGATACCGCCGACGAAATCGATCCTTTTATCAGTTCGCTGATCGGTGATATCGAATATTTTTTCCAGGACATTATTGGACAGGATCGTTACGTCGAGCACGCCCAGCGGATCATCGGTAAAAGTTCCTTTGCGTGATGTGAGTATATACCATTGTCCCTCGAGGTACATGCCGAACTCATGAAGCTGCGACGGTTTTACGGGTTCGGGGCTGAGCGTGATAAAAAAATCATCCTGCAGGAGGCCGATCAGTTTTTCGGCTGTCAGCCCGTTGATATCTTTCACCAGCCGGTTATAATCCATGATGGCGAGCTGGCTGGCGGGGAAGATGGTGGTCAGGAAATAACCGGCTTCCGCGTTTTCCTTCAGTTGCTCACTGACTTTCGCGGCGGAAGCGGCGCGATGATGACCGTCGGCGATATAGGTAAAGGGCACCTGCGTTTCAAAGAGACGGGTAATGGACTGAATCACCAGGTCGCGGTCGATCACCCATACGCTGTGACGGATACCGTCGGCCGCCGTAAAATCATAAACGGGTTTATTGGTGGCTTTCCAGCCATTGACCAGGGCGTTGATCTCCATGACATCGCGGTAGGCCATGAATACATTTCCCGTTTGCGCGCGGGTGGCCAGCATGTGGTCGATGCGGTCTTTCTCCTTTTCGGGGCGTGTGAATTCATGTTTTTTGATCACGCCGCCCAAATAATCTCTCACCGAAGAAACGCAGACGAGACCGGTCTGGCTGATTTCCGAAGCGCCCGGATCGGGGCCTGCGGGCATCACCAGTTGGTAGATATAATAACAGGGTTTTTCGTCGCGCAAAAGCGTTTGTTCCGCAACAAAACGATCCAGGTTTTCCTTTGCTTTTTCATAGACGGCGCTGCTGTGCGGATCCGTTCCGGCCGGGAGGTCGATTTCCGCACGGGTCACATGCAGAAAAGATAGCGGATTGTCGCGCACTTCGGCGCGGGCTTCCTCCGTGTTCAATACATCATAGGGCCGCGAAGCGACCTGGCTGGCCTGTTCGGGTACGGGACGGAGTGAAGTGAAGGGTTGAATGATGGCCATGTTGTTTAACCTTTTTTATGGGCAAAGTCTTTCATCAGTTCTGTGATCGCCTGCACGCTTTCCGGGGGCAGGGCATTGTACATGGATACGCGGAAACCGCCGACACTACGGTGCCCTTTAACGCCTACCATTCCTTCCGATTTACAGCGGTCGAGGAATTCTTCCTCGAGCACGGGATTTTCAATCAGGAATACCGCGTTCATTTTACTCCGGTCTTCCTTCGCGACGGGTGTAAGGAAGAGGGGCAGCGCGTCGAGTGTCTCATACATCAGTTTCGCTTTTTGTTCGTTGATCTTTTCAAGTGCGGGTATGCCTCCCTGTTCTTTCAGCCAGCGAAGGGTAAGCATCGCCACATAGACCGCAAAGACGGGCGGGGTATTGAGCATGCTGCCCTCTTTGATATGATTGCGGTAATCCAGTATGGTGGGAATGGCCCGCTGAACTTTTCCCAGTATATTTTTATTCACCACCACGATATTGACACCCGCGGCGCCCATATTTTTCTGGGCGCCGGCATAGATAATATCGAATTTATTGAAATCAAGCCTGCGGCTCAGGATATCGCTGCTCATATCGGCCACGAGTGGCACCCCGCAATCATATGGAATCGTATGCCATTGCGTGCCGGCGATGGTTTCGTTGGTGGTGATATGCAGGTAGGCGGCGGTGGGAGGGATATTGAGCTGTTTCGGTATCCGGGTATAATTATCGTCTTTCGATGAACCCGCGATTTCCACATGCCCGAAGAGTTTCGCTTCTTTGATGGCTTTATTGGCCCAGGTGCCGGTTTCGGTATAACAGGCCATTCCGTTTTCGCTGAGCAGGTTCATGGGCACCTGCATAAACTGGGTGGTGGCGCCTCCGTGGAGAAACAGCGCTTCGTGATTGTCATCGAGCCGCATGAGTTCTTTCAGCAGCCCGCGCGCCTCATCCATCACTGCCTGGAACAGGGGCGTGCGGTGTCCTATTTCCAGCAGTGAAAGACCCGAATCATTAAAGTTGAGAACGGCCCGTCCGGCTTTTTCAAGTACTTCCTTTGGGAGAATGGATGGGCCCGCGTTGAAATTATGTATCACAGGAGCGTTTAATTACAATAAAGATGCAAATGTAGGAAATATGCGTGGGCGGTTATTCATGCGTCCTTCCTTTCGGGGCGCCGTTGCGCCAGGCATTGTTGAGCGCTTCAAATGCCTGCCGGTCTCCGGGAGAAAATTCCCGGTGGTTCAGTTTACCGAGGTCGGGCTGGCCGGCATTCACCCATGCCGTATACCAGAAAGAGGCCACGGCGAAAACCGATTGCCGCATCCTTCTTTCCACCATTCCTTTCAGCAGGGCGTCATAGGCTTTTGTATAGGCTTCGGAATACTGCCGGGTGATCAGCCCGTTCCGGTCTTCGAATGCAAATTTCCGGTCGGGGTCAAAGCGGCTGCCCAGTTTTTTTTCAAAGGCCAGCACCGTATCGGATGCCGCGGCGCTTTCCAGCACCCGCTTCCAGATAAATGCGGCGGGGTGGGAGATATATTCTGCTTTGCCGATAAAGAAATCCCATTCTTTTTCCGCCAGCAGTTCCGGCACCCGGCTTTCCCAGAAACCATGTATTCCTCTCTGATCCGTGAACTGCCCGTTGTGGTTGCTGCTGGCATGTAAAGGCACATGCGCGTCAGCGATATAATGACCGATCTCCGCGGAATATTTCAGGATATCCGACTGGTTCCTGTTGCGGAACGCTTCGGTTAACCGGCCCAGCATGGTTTGCAGCCACCAGGGTACGATGCCGTAGGTTTTCAGGGTGTCTTCCGAATAGCGGGCCACCGCTTCGTTCCATTTCCGCGGCAGCGAGTCAAAAGGATATTTCCCGTAATGATCGATGTCGATATAATGCCTGGCGCCCTCTTCGGGAACCGCGTACCTGCGTTTATCCGGGTCAACGGCGTGTTCGGAAAGAAAATCGATCTGCGGTTTATACAGCATCATCATTTCGGGGGGCAGGAGAAATACCGCGTAGTAATTTATTTTTTTATGGGCATAGAACCCCCAGCAAAATACCGGCAGCGCGGCCAGCAGGAACAGCGGAACAAGGATGAATTTCTTCATACGCGTTGTTCATGGAATGGTTCAGGGTTTTCCGTTCGTGTTTATCTTTTCTTCCTCCACGTCCACCACGCCGCCGGTTACCGCGTATTTCATCGCTTCGCCCGAACTGAACTTTTCGATTTTGCGTACCCGGCTTCGCGGAAGCACATAGAGTTGCCCCGCCCAGTGATAGGCCTGCGGTACGTAAATGGAAACCATTTCGGCTCCCATGTCCAGCTTCATCAGCTCCTCGTCGGTGATAAATCCCATGATCCACACGTCGTCGGCAAAGGCGTTGGCCAGGATGGGTTTATTGAATTTCTTTTTTTCGCCGGCAAAGGCCTCGAAAAAATCCTTGGTGGAGGAATAAATGAATTTAATGCCCGGGGCCCTTTCCATCCACTGGTCGAAGAAATTCAGGAAACTGCCCATCAGGAAACTGGAACTGATCCAGCCAACCAGGATCACAAAAAGCAGGATGATGACGAAGCCCAGCCCCGGAATATTGACATAGGGCCGCAGGATACTGTCCACCTTGTCGAATAACCAGTACAGTAAATAGGCGGTGATGCCGATGGGTGCCAGGATGATAAGTCCCTGAATAAGAAATCGTAATATCTTCTTTACCGGTTGGTCTTGTTTATTCGCGGGGGTCATGACGAAGGGGTTGAACCATAAAGGTAAATGAAAAAGAAATCGGCGAAAGGTGGTGAAAAACCGGTAAAAACGGTCGGAAAAAAGGATGGAAACTTTGGTAACGATAAAAGTTTCCTTAGTTTTGTGCCCCGAATCTCCAAAAAAATGGATAACAAAGAGCGCATCTTACTGAAGGCACAGGAACTGTTCATGCGGTTTGGCATCCGGTCGGTATCGATGGATGATATCGCCAACCAGCTGGGCATGAGTAAAAAAACGCTCTACCAGTTTTTTGCAGACAAGGACGAACTGGTGGATGCGGTGGTGGACAGTCATATCCGGATCGTACAGGATGACTGCCTGGGTTGCCGCCGGACCGCGCAGGACGCCATTCACGAGATCTTCAATACCATGGAGCATATCATGGAAGAATTCAGCAACATGAACCCCATGCTGCTGCACGATCTTGAAAAATTTCATTTCAAAGCCTACCGGCGTTTCCGGGAGTACAAGGACAAGTTCCTGCTGCAGATGATCCGCGATAATATCGAATGGGGGATCCGCGACGGTTTGTACCGCCCGGATATCAATATCGATGTGATCTCGAAATTCCGCATCGAGTCGATGATGATCCCGTTTAACGTCACCGTTTTCCCGCCGGGTAAATACAACCTGGCGTTTACCTCGGAGATCATCATCGAAAATTTCACCTACGGGCTGGCTACGGTCAAGGGACATAAGCTAATACAGAAATATCATCAACAACGTTCAAAAAAATTATTACATGATGAAAGCAGGAAGTAAAACCGGGCTGATCGTAGCCCTGATTTTATGGGGATCGGCCGGGGTGTCGGCGCAGCAATCCTACCGTATCTCGGCAAAGGAAGCGGTGGATATCGCCTTTAAGAATGTTACTGACCTCAAAAACGCCCGCCTCGATTACAGGATCGCGGAAGCGAAAAACAAGGAGATCACCGGTATGGCCTACCCGCAGGTTTCGGCCAGCCTGCAGGGCAACCATTATCTTTCGCTGCCCCTGATCCAGTTCCCCGACGCCACGGAAAAGTCGGTATATGATGTATTGAAAAAAGAAGGCGTGAAAGACGGGAGCGGGAATACGATCACCTCCGACGGCGAATTCAAAGTGAGGAGTTTTTCCTTTTTCTCTCCCTGGAATGTTCAGATGGGCGCTACCGTGCAGCAGCTGTTGTTCGAACCGCAGGTGTTCGTGGGGCTGATGGCCCGCAAGGCCCTGCTCCAGTCGAGCGACCTGCAGCTTAAAGTGGCCGAAGACAAAGTGCGGGAAACCGTGTACAAAAGTTATTACGCCGTACTGATCGGCGAAAAACAATTGTGGTATGTGCAGGAAAGCCTGAAGCGGCTGGAGAAATTATCGCACGACATGGAGATCATGTACCAGAACGGGTTCGTGGAAAGACTGGATATCGATAAGGCGGTGGTGACGCTGAACAATACGCGTTCGGTGGAAAACCAGCTCAAGAACGGGATTGCGATCGGTTACGCCGTGCTGAAAATGAACCTGGGCCTGGCGCAGGCCGATTCGCTGACACTCACCGATTCGCTCACGGCCACCAACCTGAATGACGGGCTGCTCGATGAAAGTTTCAACTATGAAAACCGCAACGAGATCAAGCTGCTTAATAAAGCCAAAGAATTGCAGGGATACGATATCCGCCGGTATAAACTCTCTTATTACCCTACCGTGTCGGCATTTTACAATTTCCAGAAAACAGGACAGCGCAGTTCGGCCGACCCGAACGCCAACAGGGATCCCTGGTTCTGGTACAATACCAGCCAGATCGGAATCGGTGTCAATATTCCCATCTTCGACGGCTGGCAGAAAAAACAAAAGATACAACAGTCGAAACTGGCCCTTCAAAAAGTGGAGAATACGATCGACCAGACCCGCAAGGGAATCGACATGGAAATTACCGTGGCTAAAAATACGCTGGTGAACGCCCTGCTGACCCTGGGCGTGCAGGAAGACAACATGAAACTGGCCGAAAAAGTATACAACAGCGAAAAGAAGAAATACGAAATAGGAACCGGTTCGAGTTTTTCGATCCTCAGCGCGGATACGGACCTGCAGCAGGCGCAATCCAATTATTTCAGGGCGCTTTATGATTCCATCATCGCCAGGATCAGTTACCTGAAAGCGATCGGTAAATTATAATCAACATCAACATGCAATCAAGGATAAAAAAAGTCAGTATGAAAAAAATGATCAGTATCGCCGGCGGGGTGCTCGCGGTAACCGTGTTCCTCAGCGCCTGCGGGGGCGGCGGTTCCAAAAAGAAAGAAGGGTTGAGCGACCTGAAGACCCGGCTTGAAAAATTAAATAAGGATAAAAGCAAGCTGGATGAAGAGATACGCAGTGTGCAGGACAAGATCAGCAAACTTGATCCCGATGCCGCCAAACAGGTGCAGAAACTGGTATCGGTCGATACGGTTCAGGTCAAGGATTTTTTCCATTATATCGACCTGCAGGGACAGATTGCCACGGAAGGCATGGCCTATGTGGCGCCCACCGGTCCCGGCGGCCTGGTAAAAGCCATTTATGTTAAAGCGGGACAGAAAGTAAGCAAGGGCCAGTTGCTGGTCAAACTGGATGATGCGGTAGCCCGTCAGCAAATCACCGCGGCGCAGCAACAGACCGGCGTGCTGAAGGCAAGGCTCGCGCAGGCGGAAACGATTTATGAGCGCTACCAGAATCTCTGGAAACAGGGTATCGGCGCCGAGATCAACGTCATTAATGCGAAAGCCGATGTGGACGCCCTGCAAAGCCAGTTGCGCGCGGCGCAGGCCCAGGTGGCGATGGCGCAGGAACAGGCTAATATGTCGAATGTATATGCCGGCATCGGCGGGGTGGTGGACCAGGTGAATGTGCGGGTGGGAGAATTTTTTACCGGCACTTCACCGGATCGCAAGCCGCAGATCCTGATCGTGAATAATACAAACCTGAAAGCGGAAGTGCCCGTGCCCGATAATTACGTGGCACGCATCAAGAAAGGAGACAAAGTGCTGGTGGAAGTACCCGAAACCGGGAAACCGCCATTTGAATCCGTCATCAGCATGGTAGGCGCCTCCATCGATCCCACGACACGTTCCTTCATGACGGAAGCGAAACTTCCCACGGACCCGTTGCTGAAACCCAACCAGCGGGCTACTATGAAAATTCTCGATTACGAATCAAAAGGCGCGATCGCGGTACCGGTAAACGTGGTGCAGTCGGATGAAAAAGGGAAATATGTTTACGTGGTGGAGAAAAACGGCGACAAATACGTAGCCCGGAAAAGAACGGTGGTCGTGGGGGAAGCCTATGACGGCTATATGGAAATTAAAAGCGGGGTGAATGCGGGCGACCAGGTAATCACGGAAGGATATCAATCGGTATACGACGGGCAGTCCGTCAAGACGGTGAAATAACCGCCCTTCTTCAGCCTGTCGCGGACACTGAATTTTTTTTTAGCAGCAACCGGTTTCTCCTATGGGAGCCGGTATAACAGGAGGTTTAAAATTATTTCTGATGAAAATTATTGAAGGCGTAACCAAAACGTTCAAACAGTTCAGGCCCACCAGCTGGGCCATTGATAACCGGACGGCCGTATATATCATCGCCATCCTGATCTCGCTCTACGGGCTCACCAAGTTCAATTCCATGCCCAAGGAGCAGTTCCCGGATATCGTGGTGCCTACCATTTCCATTACCACGGTATACGTGGGTAATTCCCCCCAGAACATCGAAAACCTCGTGACCCAGCCCATTGAAAAAGAACTGAAGGGAATCAGCGGGGCCAAAGTGAATAAAATTCAAAGCACTTCACAGGCAGACTACAGTTTGATCGTGGTGGAATTCGACACCGATGTCAAAACCGAGATCGCCAAGCAGAAAGTGAAGGACGCCATCGACAAAGCGCGTTCCGACCTGCCCACCGACCTCACGAAGGAACCCGATGTACAGGAGTTTTCCTTCAGTGAAATACCGATCATGTTCGTGAACGTGAGCGGGAATTACGAAGGCATCAAACTGAAGCAGTACGCCGATAAACTGCAGGACCGGTTTGAATTGCTGAGCGAAGTGAACCGCGCCGAGATCGTCGGGGCTCCCGAACGGGAGATCCAGGTAAACGTGGATCCCGCTAAAATGACCGCCGCCCGCATCAGCTTTTTGGATATCGAGAACGCGATCAGCCGCGAGAACAATGATATCACCGGCGGACTGATCACGGTGGGAAATATGAAGCGGACCCTGAAGATCAAGGGGCAGTTTACCGGGGTGCAGGATCTGCAGAATATCGTGGTACGGAGCAGCGCGCAGGGCGCCTCCGTGTACCTGCGGGATATCGCGGAACTGAAAGACACGATACGGGAAAAAGACAGTTATGCCCGTCTCGACGGAAATAACGTGGTAACGCTGAATATTATCAAACGCGCCGGCGAAAACCTGATCAATTGCGCCGACAAGGTAAAAGCGGCCATCGCCGACATGAAGGAGAAAGAAGAGCTGCCCCGCGACCTGAAAGTGGTGATCACCGGCGACACGAGCAAGCAAACAAGGACTTCCTTCGGCGAACTGATCAACACGATCATTATCGGGTTTATCCTGGTGCTGATCATCCTGATGTTCTTCATGGGCGTTACCAATGCCTTTTTTGTGGCCCTCAGCGTGCCGCTGAGCGTCTTTGTGGCCTTCCTTTTCCTGCCGGTGGCCGATGCGGTGATCGGCACATCGGTGACCCTCAATTTTATTGTATTGTTCGCCCTCCTGTTCGGGCTGGGTATTATCGTGGATGACGCTATCGTGGTGATTGAAAACACGCACCGTATTTATAATAACGGGAAAGTGCCGATCATACGCTCCGCCAAGGAAGCCGCGGGTGAAGTATTCATCCCGGTGCTGGCCGGTACGGCCACGACCCTCGCCCCGTTTTTCCCGCTGCTGTTCTGGAAAGGACTGATCGGGAAATTCATGATCTACCTGCCCACGATGCTGATCCTGACCCTCGCCGCTTCCCTGATCGTGGCCTTTATCTTCAACCCGGTGTTCGCGGTTAGTTTTATGAAACCGGAAGGAAAGGAATACGAAAAACCAAAAAACGCGGTGTTTCGCAACAAATGGTTTATTGTTTTTGCCATCGCCGGGATTCTCCTGCACCTGCCGGGTATGCACGGCGTCGCCAATTTCCTGTTACTGCTGGCCGTGCTGATGATCTTTAACGCCTATGTGCTGAACGACGCCATTCATCGTTTCCAGCAAAAAGTATTGCCGAAGCTGATGGAGCGGTATGAAAAATTATTACGCTGGGTGCTGAAAGGTAAACGGCCGGTCTGGGCCTTTGTCTCACTCTTTGGTTTGTTCGTCATCGCGATTGCGGCGCTTTTTGTCAGGGGCAATAAAACCACGTTCTTCCCCAGCGGCGACCCCAATTTTGTTTACGTCTACCTGAAGCTTCCCGTGGGCACCGATGTTAAATACACCGACAGCATCACCCATGAACTGGAAACCCGGGTGGAGAAAGTGCTCGAGAAAGAAAAACCGGGCACGCCGGGGAGCATCGTGGAAAGCATCATCACCAATGTGGCGGTGAGCGCCAACAATCCCCGCGACAATAACCGCAGCGTGCAGTCCAACCTGGGACGTATCCAGGTTTCTTTTGTGGAATATGCCGCGCGGCATGGCAAGAAAACGCAGCCCTATCTCGACCAGATCCGGGAAGTGGTGCAGGGCATTCCCGGCGCCAGCGTGGAAGTGGCGAAGGAAGACAACGGCCCTCCCACCGATCCCCCGGTAAATATCGAAGTGTCGGGTGATGACTTTGAAAAACTGGCGTCTATCGCCACCGAATTGCTGAATTTCCTTGACACCAACCGTATCAAGGGCATCGAAAACCTGCAGGCCGATGTAGACCTTAAAAATCCCGAGATCACGGTGAACGTGGACCGCCAGCGCGCCATGCTGGAGGGGATCAGCACCGGGCAGGCGGGGATGGAGATCCGTACGGCCGTATTCGGGAAAGAAGTGAGTAAGATCAAGGATGGCGAAGATGAGTATAAAATTCAGTTGCGGTACCAGGACCTGCTCCGCAACAATATCACCGATATCATGAATATGCGGATCACTTTTATGGACATGAATACCATGCAGGTGAAATCGATCCCGCTCAGTTCCATCGCCACGGTGGATTATACGAATACAACGGGCGGGGTTAAGCGAAAAAATGTAAAAAGGACCATCCAGCTGCAGAGTAATGTACCCGATCCCACCATGGTGGCGAAAGTGAACGCGCAACTCCAGGAGAAGATCAACGACTTTAAGAACCGGGTCAAGATTCCCGCAGACGTCAGCATCCGGCTGAGCGGGCAGAGCGAGCAGGAAAAGGAAACACAGACTTTCCTGGGCACGGCCCTGATCATCGCGCTGGGGATTATCTTCCTGATCCTCGTGCTGCAGTTCAACAGCCTGAGCAAACCGTTTATCGTGATCACGGAAATCTTTTTCTCGGTGATCGGCGTATTGCTCGGCTATGCCCTGACGGGCATGACGATCTCGACCATCATGATGGGCGTGGGGATCGTGGGACTGGCCGGAATCGTGATCAAGAACGGGATCCTGCTGATCGAATTCACCGATGAACTACGGAGCCGCGGCCTGCGCACAAGGGAGGCGGCGATCCAGGCGGGTAAGATCAGGATCATTCCGGTATTGCTGACGGCCGTGGCTACCATTTTGGGCTTATTACCGCTTGCGGTGGGTTTCAATATTGATTTTGCCGGACTCTTCAGTCACCTGAGCCCGCATATCTTTTTCGGGGGCGACAGCGTGGTGTTCTGGGGGCCGTTGAGCTGGACAATCATATTCGGGTTGCTGTTTTCATTTTTCCTGACGCTGATGATGGTGCCGAGCATGTACCTGATCGCCGAAAGGCTGAAACGCCCGATGGAACGGTTTTACGGCACCAAATTCGTGGCCCTGCTCGGTTTCCTCGGTCCCTTCTTCTTCATTTTTGTGGGGATCATGTTCGGGGTGCGCAGGCTGCAGGGTAAAAAAGTCTGGATGGGTGTTCCCTTCCGGAAGCAGCAAAAAACGGCCTGATCCTGTCTGTAGGGTAAGGACCCGATAATTGTGTAGTAAACTTGGTTTTGGTGGTGTGTCCGCCACCCGGCGGACAAAATAAAAAGCGGCTTCTTTTCAAAGGGCCGCTTTTGTTTTATAAAAAAAGTTTATCAGTAGGTGATGGAGATAGACGAAATTCCGTTCTGGATAGTGCAGTTACCGCAGAGACCGGGGGATGATTTATCGCGGGCCAGTTGCGTGGCGTAATTCAGGATATCGCTCCAGGAATAACTGCCGTTATTCATATAACCGATCTTTTCCTTGAGCGCCTGGATAAAGCTGATGGTAAAGAAACCACCCAGCGGGTTGGCCCATGAATATTCACCTTCTTTGGCGGCGGCCGTGATCAGGCTGCCGCGGGCGTTCATAAAAAGCCGTTTCAGTTTTGAAATATCGGGTTTGTTGTCGGCCTGCAGGTTCAGGAAACTGGTGGAAGTAACCTGCGTGATGCCCACCCGGTTATTACAGCAATCGGCCAGCACCAGGTTCAGCCGGGCCCCCTTCGCCTTCAGGGCCGAATAAACGGAACTCAGGCTTTGCGAGTTGTTCTGGCTGATCGGGATATAATTGGACACCCGCAGGTCCATCATCGGGTAGGCATCGGTCTGGTTATCCCAGCGGAACCCGTGCCCGCGGTATACAAAAATTACAATGTCGTTGGATCCGGGTCTTACCTGGTCGAGCGTAGCCTGCAGGTTGGCCTTATTGAAATTGGTGCCGTCAACCACGTATTTCCGGTAAGCCAGTCCGAGGGCATCGCTGATGCTGCTGAATTCGTAGTCGAGTTTGTCGCGGTCGGCGATACAACTGGCCCCGATATCGCCGATAATGGTATTGGCCACGATGATCAGGTGCAGTTTGGCGCCATAGGTTTTAACGGTGGTGGTGGTGGTCGTGGTGGGAGTCTTGCCGTTATCGAGCCCGCATATTTTTTTCAGGGCGAAGAACTCGGGTTCATTGTTCCAGAAAAATTTACGCAAAAAATTTTCCGACACGGTATAGGGCTCCACCTGGTAAAAGGAATCCACCGGGATCAGGCTGGCCTGGCTCAGTTTGGGGTCGTCGGTAGTGGAGGGTAGGTTCCAGCGTTCTTCATACCTCCCTTTCTGCCAGATAAAATAGTCGGGGTTATAGGTCTGGTCCTTTGAATTTTCGGTTATGAATTTCGGGTTGGAGCCCGTCATGAAAAAATAGGAAGAACCATCGCTGTAAGTACCGGTATAGGAAGTATAATCCACGTTTACCACGTGGTAGCGGTTGTCAGATGAATAATACCCGATCCGCATATATCCCCGGCTTTCGTTGAAATAGACCATCAGCCCTTCGTAACGGGAGTAATTCTTGTCGTGGAAATTCACTTTGTACAGGATCTGCGCATCGGCGACAGCCGGGAAAACCCAGGCGGCGGCAAACAGGAGGGCGATGGACAGCCGGGCAAGCCGTTTCATAATTATAAAAGGGTTGTGTGGTAAAAAATGGTCCGGTTCATGGTTCTAATGTAAACCATAATGGGTAAAATAAAAATACCGTCCCGCGGGTATCGGGACGGTATTAACAATTCCGGGCGGGGATCAGAACCCTTTTTTCTCGAGTTTTTTTCCGTCGGCGTCCAGTTCTATTATTTCATAGCCCAGTTTCTTAACGCCATCGTAGATCTTCGCCTTATCGCCCACCAGCAGGATATTCATTTTGGCGGGATTTAGCAATTTTTTAGCGGAGGCATTCACCTGTTGTTTGGTAAGGTTGGCCAGGATCCTGTTCTGCTGCTCCACGTAATTGGCGGGCAGGTTGTAATCGAGGATGCGGCCGATAAAGCCCGCTTTCTGTATCCCGGTCTCATACCGCAGGGCGTCGCGCTGGCCGAGGGAATTCTTCATGAATTTCAGTTCCTCGTCGGTGATGCCGTTGTTCGCGTAGTTGGTGATCACCTGCATCACTTCCGCCAGCGCGCTGTCGGTGGCATCGGCGCGGATCCCTGAACTGAATTCAAAATTACCGCTGTATTCGTCGCCCGTAAAACTGCTCCTGGCGCCATAGGTCCAGCCCTTGTCTTCCCGCAGGTCGAGGTTGATCCGGCTGTTGAAATCACCACCCAGGGGATAGTTCATCAGTTGTGACATATAATAATCGCCGGTGGCATCGTATTTCAGCCCGGTGGAATACCCCACGCGGAACTGCGACTGTGCCGCTTTCGGGATATCGACCATATAGACTTTTGTTTTGTCGATCAGGGAGGCTTCGCCGTTCACTTTGGGCAGTTCTATTTTTTTATTGGGGAGTTTGTTCAGGAATGCCAGCTGGGGTAATACTTCCTCCTGTTTAACGTCGCCGACCACCACCACCTTCGCGCCCTTGGAGGTCATGTAACTGGCGTAGTAATTCTCAATATCCTGGAGTTTCAGGTTCTTTATCGTGTATTCGGTACCGTTAGGACTCATCCCGAGGATATTGTTGGGGCCATAATTGAGCTTCGCAAATACATTGCCGGCCACGGAGGCGGGATCCGCCTTGGTCTGTTTGAACCCTTCGAGGCGCTGCCGCTGGATGCGGGTAAAGGCCGCTTCGGTGAATTTGGGGTTGAACATCCTTTCTTCCACCAGCTCCATGGTTTTGGCCAGGTTCTTTTTCAGGCACTGGATGCTGAAGGTAATGCCGTCGAGGCTGCTGCCCACGTTTACATTGCTGCCCAGTTTCTGGAGTTCCACCGCCATTTGTTCCGCGGTGTAGTTTTTGGTGTCTTCATTCATCATGCTGCTGAAAAAGCTGGCCAGCCCGATCCTTGCGGTGTCATTGGCCTGCAGCAGGTGACCGCCCGGAACCGTAATGGTAATGGTTACCGTGGGTGTTTCGTTCATCTCGGAGCCGATCATTTTCACACCGTTGGGCATATCTTTTCTCCAGAACTTGGGCACTTTCACCGTGGGATTGGGCCCGTTGCCGGGGATCTTGCTGCGGTCGAACCGGTCGCTTGCCTTTACATATTTCAAACCCTTGTAACCGTAATCGGGAGGGAAATAGGAGGAAGAATCAATTTTATAGTTATCCGCCGCGGCGATCATTTTTTCCTGTCCTTTCGGTAATACGCTCAGGAATACGCCGTGCTTGCCTTTGATATAGTCGTTATATACGCGCATCACATCCTCTTTCGTTACGGCCTGGTACATTTTGATCAGGTCGGCGATCTTATTGGGGTTGCCCGCGAAGGTCTGGAAGGCGGCGAGCTGTGAAACTTTTCCCGATACGCTCTGCAGGCCATTGATCTGCTGCGCTTCAATACCACCCTTGAATTTGGCGATATCGTCATCGGTTACGCCTCTCGCTTCAAAAGAATCGAGGGCCTGGCGGAAGAGGCTGTCCATTTTAGCCAGCGATTTTCCCGGGGCGGGCGTAAACTGGAAACTGAATTCGCCGGCCAGTTCGGATAACTGGCTGAAGGCGCTGGCCTGCAGGGCCTGTTGTTTTTTGACCAGTTGCTGGTAGAGCACCGAATTCTTACCCTGTCCCAATACCTGCGCCAGGCAGGTCAGCGCTCCCATATCCTTATGATAATTGGGTACGGTGGGAAACACCACCATCAGCAGGGGAAGTTTGGCGTAGTTATCCGTGTAAGAAACATAGCGGTCCTGTTTAATGATAGCAGGGGGTACGACTACCGGTCTTACTTCGGGTCCGGAAGGAATGGGCCCGAAATATTTCTCGGCCAGTTTTACTACTTCGGCGGGCTTCACATCACCGCCCACGGTAAGGGTGGCGTTGTTGGGACCATACCACCTTAAAAAGAAATTCTTGAGATCATCCACGTCCACGCGGTTCAGGTCTTCCACGTAACCGATCGTTAACCAGGAATAGGGATGACCATAGGGATAAAGGTTTTTCGAAGCAAATTCACTGGCCAGTCCATAGGGACGGTTATCATAATTCTGCCCTCTTTCATTTTTCACGGTGGAGCGCTGGATCTCGAATTTTTTCTGGGTTACGGCATCCAGTAAAAAACCCATACGGTCGGCTTCCAGCCAGAGCATTTTTTCGAGCTGGTTACTGGGTACGGTTTCGAAATAATTGGTGCGGTCGCGGTTGGTGCTCCCGTTCAGGGTGCCGCCGGCATCGGATACGATCTTGAAATGCTGTTCATCGGCCACGTGGTCACTGCCCTGGAACATCATGTGTTCAAAGAAATGCGCAAAACCCGATTTGCCGATTTCTTCACGCGCGGAGCCAACATGGTAGGTTACATCCACGTGTACGAGCGGGTCGCTGTGATCCTCGTGGATGACAAGCGTCAATCCGTTTGGCAGGATCCATTTTTCGTAAGGAATAACGAGTTCGTTACCCGTCCTGGTAACTTTTTCTGCAAGCTTTGCCTGTCCGTTTGCCCATGCGGAAACAAGCAGGACAAAGGAGGCGAGCCATACTAATCGTTGTTTCATATTGTTGTGTGTTTTGTCCGAAGGACTCCTTCGGCGGGGAATGGCAAAATAAGGCATTTCGGCCTGTAAAAACGTGCCATTTATCATATTTGAAGGTCCGGTTTACCGGTGATTCCGGGCATCTGGCCGGAAATAAACATCGGGCACAAAATCCATTTAACCCGGTAACCGCCACAGGTTTAACTTTGAAAAAAAATTATACTATATGAACACAACCACCCGCAACAACCATGAAATAGACTATAAGATCTACGGGGAAGAACTCCAATTCGTAGAAGTGGAACTCGATCCCAACGAGACCGCCATCGCCGAAAGCGGAGCGATGATGATGATGGATGACGGCATCCAGATGCAGACCATCTTCGGCGATGGTTCTGCACAGGCGCCAACCGGTTTCCTTGGGAAACTGATGAGCGCCGGGAAAAGGATACTTACCGGGGAAAGCCTTTTTATGACAGCGTTTACGAATGCCGGGCAGGGCAAGAAAAAAGTAAGTTTTGCCGCTCCCTATACCGGGAAGATCATCCCGATGGACCTGCAGCAACTCGGGGGCACCATCATTGCCCAGAAGGATGCTTTTCTCTGCGCCGCCAAGGGCGTGAGTGTCGGCATCCACTTCCAGCGCAAACTGGGTGTGGGCATTTTCGGGGGCGAAGGTTTTATCATGGAAAAAATTGAGGGCGACGGTATGGCCTTCCTGCATGCGGGTGGTTTTATCGTAGAAAGAAACCTGAATGCGGGCGAGATCCTCAAGATCGATACCGGTTGCGTGGTGGGATATACTCCCACGATCCAGTTTGATATTGAATTCGTGAAGGGGATCAAGAATTTCATGTTTGGCGGTGAGGGTTTATTCTTTGCTAAACTCCAGGGCCCGGGTAAGGTTTGGATCCAGTCGCTCCCGATCAGTCGCCTGGCCGGCCGCCTGGTGGAATACGGAACCTGGCACAGGAAGGAAGAAGGCAGTGTGCTGGGAGGTTTGGGGAATTTGTTTGATGGAAGGGGGTAGTGTTATCCTTGCAGCAGTAAATAAATGCGAAGCCGGAAGCTTCGCATAACACTGGAAGCTTCGCATAGCGAAGTTGCGAACGACATTTCAATTATTGATTCCCGGGTAATAACGGGCGGTTCTCAATTCATAATCGGGGTTGTTCTTTAATTGCCGGATGATGTATTGCAGCAACTGTACATATTCTTCTTTCTGGAAAGACTGGTCATGGGCCAGTAATACCAGGTGCCCGCGGGTCCTGGTTCCGCCCGCATCCAGCAAATTGTAAATGCGGCGGAGCAATAAAGCGGTATCCGTATCGGGCGCCAGCGTTTTGTGATCAAACTGCCATTCGAGGTCCCAGCCCAGTATGTCAAAACCACTGGCCCGCACCGAATCGATCGCGGCCCGGCTTTCCTTTACGTCGGTATGGCTGAAGCTGTCGGTTCGCCAGGCATTACGTCCCGGCATACGAACGATCTTATTGGTGAGTCCCAGCACCTGCCGGTTGTGTTCGATATCCTCCACCACTTCGCGCGGATGGCGGTAGTACCGGGAGTAATGACCCGCCGCGTGGGTATAACTATGATTGCAGCGGTCGATCGTGCTGTCGGTCTTCAGCAGTTCCCATTCCCGGGTTTGTTCAGGCTTATCGAATACATGCTTGCCCACGATAAAGAAACTGGCGGGAACTTTTTCCTCCTGTATGACGCGGTACACATTCGGCGTGCCTTTATTGGGGCCGTCGTCGAAAGTGAGGTAAATCTTCTTTTTATTCGCCGAAACAGCGGCAATGGAATCAGCGCGGTGTTTGTCGGGTTGATGCAAGAGGCTGCTGTCGGTCACCGGTTTTTTAACGGCAACTTCTTTTTTGCGTTCCCGGCAGGAAACGACAAAAAAAACGGTAAAGACAAGGAGTGTGTACTGACTGTACGAATAAATCCGGGCGAATCGTAGTAAGGGATCGCCGGGATCGGCATGACTGTCCATAAAAGGGTGTGGCTTTAATCGGCTATGAAATTATACAGGCTGCCCGGATGCGCATAATTTTTGCCGGTTAAAGAATATCTAAAGTCGGGGACGCCCTTCGGCTCTTACACCCGGCTTAAAGCCGTTTTAGCAGGACTTTTTTCTGGGAAAAGTTAAAAGCGGCATCCAGCATTTCAAGGAACCGGGGCCAGTTTTCCTTTTTTACCGTGGTTTGCTTGTATATTTTCTTGACCAGGATGCTGAGTGTATTGCCTTCCACGCCGGCCTGCACGGCGAAAGTGCCGGTTTCATTGTCGATATTCATGTTCAGGTTCTGCACGCCTACGGCGCGATAACCCGCCGGGATGGTAAAATTGATGATGTTCCGCAGGCTGCGGGGAAAACCCATATAGGCGTCCACTTCCCGGGTTCTTTCATCCGCGGAAACGAAAAGTTGCTCGCCAACGAGGCCCGGAACCGAAACCAGCAGGTTGTCGCCCGCGATCTTGACCATATCGCCCAGTTCGAATTTATTGGTGTAATTCAGTTCCTGTTTGCGCCAGGTGCGCCCGTCGGAGTTGAGGGTGAATTCGGTGTAGCTGCTGAGGTTATCATAATCATCGCCCAGCGATTCTTTCATGTATTCCAGTTTGCGGGTCTTGTCCTCTTTTTTCCGCTCCCGCAGTTTTTCCTCGTAGCTGTCCAGCGCCGCGCCTTTCAGTCCGCCGCGTACGTCATCTTCCCCCCCGTAACTGCGATGGTCGTCGTCGAGCGCCGTCGTATAGATCAGGGCTTCGGTATTGCTGTAGGGTTTGCTCAGTCCCGTTACCGATTTTTGCTGCACCACCAGCATGCTGCGGGTAGCGGTATCGATCGAAGCCGACATCGTGTTGGTGGTGACATTGTCTTCCGGTTTGGTGGAAGGCAGGGTGATCGGCGTAGCCACGGGGTTTTTGCCGAGTGAGATGATATAGGCGGGCGTGTTCAGGAATTCTTCCCGCAGGTCATAGGGGTTCGAAAAAACGGTGGCGTTGAAAACAAATTTATCCCTGACCCGCACCATCCATTCGGGCTCGGTTCTGAAAATAATGTCTTCCGGTTTCGTCAATGTAAGCGGTGTGGTCACAACCAGGTCGTAGGGAATCTTCCGCAGGTCGAGGCATTGGGTAAAACAGGAAGCGAAGAGCTCGCTGGAAAAACCATTGGCCCGGTAAAACGACATATGCCGTAATATATAATAGGCTTTTTGGATAAAATCGTCCTCGCGCATATCGGCATACCCGATCTGTTTGAGGTAGGCTTTGGCCATGGCGTAATAGATGGAACCGTCGAGCCGGTTGTAAAGATTGTTCATTTTTTTGGCCAGTTCCTGGGGACTGATGTTCTGTTTCAGTTCGCCGCGGTCACCGATAAAAAGATCGGAGCGGTTCTCGCTGCGCGAAAAGACGATCTGGAATTTCACCATCGGCAGCTCGGCCATCCGGTTCACCCAGCGCGTGTCACTCAGCTTTTCGCGGTTGCGGTCCTCCCAGGTATAATCCACATTGCTGTTGCCCGTTTCTCTGAAAGCGGGCGCGCCCATGGTGGATTTGGAATTGACAAAGGAATTGTTATCGGTATCGATCTCGAATTTCTGGCTAAGCACGGGGTATTCGCGGGTGCAGACAAAATAGATGGGATCAAATTCGATAAAGCTCATTTTCTTCACCGTATTGTCATCATAGAAAATGGTGCCGTAATCAATGATATCGCCCGGATCCAGGTCGGGTACCGCCAGTTTGTAAAAGATCACCCGGCTCTTGCTTTTATCATAGTAGGTGCTGGCTTTGCCGATATAGGGCTGGAAGGTGGAGGGTACCGTTGAGAGGTCTTCCACGTACACCGCGTTGCGCAGCGACACCTCCTGCACGGTGCCGCCTGATTTGATGATTTTGATACCGGCCCCGTCGTTGGAAGATCCGATCCGGAAATAAAAAGTGGAATAGGCATTCACCGCGTCGCGGTCGATGAGCTTGATCCTGCGGCGTGTGATCTCGAATACGGCCAGCTTATTGGCGTCCTTGTCGAAGGAAAACCTTGTCTTCTGCGCGATGATCACCCCGCTTTCCTCTTTCCATTTTTCGGGCACGGCATTCACGGAAAAATCAGCGTCAGGATCTTCCCAGACCTGCTTCATATTGCGCGCGATGCTTTCCAGCTTGTTCGGGCTGAAGGTATCGTCCTCGTCCTGCGCCCCGGCGGGAAGCGAAATAAAATATAGTATAAGTAAGTAAAATAATTTCTGCATACATCCGTCGGGATTATGGTTTTTTAATAAGCAGGAGGTTGCTGTTGAAGTCCTTCAGTTTCCGCGTAAACGCTTTCCAGTTTTCAAAATCGGATTTGCGGATCCTTCCTGTGTTAAAGGATAATGTTTTTTTGAAAAAGATCTTATTGTCCCTGCTGCTGTAGGAAGCGCTGACGGCATAATCATTTGCTTTGACGTCGAGCGCGCCGGGCAGCGACAGGGCTTTGTACCCGGCCGGCAGTTCCAGTTCCGTTTCATCCTGTGATATATAGGCCGAATGGAGGGCGTAATCCTGCTGGCGATCTTTATCCGGAATGATGCCCCGCAGGTCTTCCGGGAAAAAATCAATCCCCAGGTAGATCTCTTTGTCCTCCGTAATGATATAATTGCTCAGGTCGATATCTCCTTCAAACACCACGGGGATCTCGCGGTTGCCCAGGTCGGAAGTTTTTACATTGGAAACGGCGAGGTTTTTATTCCCGAATTCGAGAAAACGCCGGATCAGTTTCTTTTTGTCGTCGTTGGGCAGGTCGTGGTAATACTGGTGAAAACCGGTGCGCTGTTCGCCGGTGAGCGTCACTTTCACATGGCCCTTGAGCAGGTTATCCTTGAGCTGAAAACTGGTTTGTGTAAGGATCTTGCTTTTTTCCAGGTCCATCAGCGGCACTTTTTTCACTTCATACTTATCGCCTTTTCCGATCAGCACTTCCTTGCCCTGGATACGCCAGGCATAATCGCCGAGGGGGATGTATTTCTCCGTGCCGTCGAGGTAATATTCCTTTCCGTTCAGGACTACCGTGCTGATGCAATGATTATCGACGGCCAGCGAAGGCAGGCTGTAATCATAGGGAAGGTGCCGGGTGCCGATCCAGGTCATGTAGGCCTCAAAGCCCGCCTGCCTGAGCATTTCGGTGAGCAGGTTCGCCATCCCCTTGCAGTCGCCGTACTTGGCTTTGAATACTTCCTGCGCGGTGGCGGGAATAAACCCGGCCAGCCCGTCTTCAAAGGCGATATAGCGGATATTGTCCTGCACCCAGTAAAAAATGGATTTTACTTTCTCGGGGTCCGAGCTCCTGCCCGTTACCAGTTCGGCCACTTTCGCTTTTAACTCGTCGGGTTTGTTATTGCATTTCCTGTAGAGATAGTTGTACCAGCGGTAAAGATCGCCCGCGTCGGCGAATCCTTTTTCCGTTTTCCCGTCGCTGGTAAATGATTTCACCACCAGCACCAGGTGCGGGAACAGGTAGGCCGGGCCCACGGATCGCGGTTCGTCCTTCATCGTTTCCACGTTCTGCAGCCGGTAGGTATAAACCGTTGCATTCTTTTCCGGTGTTTTCTGTTTTGTTATTTTATATCCCTCGAAATTAAATTCACGGATATCGAGCTGCAGCCAGTCGGGCACTTTGATCCGGATGATCTTTTCCTTGGCGGGAAAGAAACTGTGAAAGTAGACGGAGGTCAGGTATTTGCTGTCGAAAAACTTTTTTTCTGTCTCCACCCGGGTCACATCGCCATAACCCGAAAAACGGATATTGAAAAATTTAACGCGGCTGTCGTCGGAAAAGATCTCGCTCGAACTGGCAGAGCGGTCGATCGCGTAGCCGACATTGTAATTTTTCTTGATCCCGAACATACCCTTCACTTTTTCCAGCTGTTTGAAGGAGGTGATCCGGCAGAATGAATTGTAAAAATCATAATACTGGATTCCCGCGCTCTCGCGCAGGGCGAGAAAAGTGATGCCGGTGTTTTTGGTGGCCGTAACCACGGGCAGGCGGTCGTCGCTGCGCCCCTTGTCAAAATTGTATTCCTCCTCCACCAGGGTTGCCGCCACCCGGTCGTCGGGAAATACTTTTTTGAGGCGGTTGGCCTCGTAAATATCGTCGTCGGACTGTGCCGGCAGCGAGGCCGGTAATAACAGGATGGATAAGAAGAGCGTCAGGATTGTTCTCATTCCGGGAATTGTAAGGCGGCAATATAAAAATTAGTTGACGAAATTCCCGCCCGGGGTTGATCAGTATCATTAAAAATGATCGCCTGTACAATCATAACTTGTTTTAAATTTGCATCCTAATTCAGCAAGGAAATGGCAAGAAAAAAAGAGGTTTTACACGATGTGGTGATCAAGTTCGCAGGGGACAGCGGCGACGGCATGCAGTTAACCGGTACCCAGTTTTCCAACAATACGGCTTTATTGGGCATTGACCTGGCCACTTTTCCCGATTTCCCCGCTGAGATCCGCGCGCCCCAGGGTTCGCTTCCGGGCGTGAGCGGGTTCCAGTTGCGTTTTTCCAGCGACCGGATCTTTACCCCCGGCGACGCCTGCGATGTGCTGGTAGCCATGAACGCTGCGGCCCTGAAAGTAAACCTGACCGCCCTGAAAAAAGGGGGAAAGATCATCGTGAACACCGATGGTTTTGACGCCAAGAACCTCCGGCTGGCCAATTATCCCGAAGGGGAAAACCCGCTTGAGAACGGGAGCCTTGACAATTACGAGGTGATCAAAATGGACGTGACCAAGATGACCCGGGAAGCCCTGAAGGACATTACCATGGGGATGAAGGAAAAAGACCGGGCCAAGAATATGTTCGTGCTGGGCTTTTTGTACTGGATGTACAGCCGCGACATGAACAATACCATCAGTTTTCTCCGGGAAAAATTCGGAAAGAAACCCGAGATACTCGAAAGCAATATCAAAGTGCTGCAGGCCGGGTATAATTACGGCGATACCACGGAAACCTTTACCACCACTTATTCGGTGGAGAAGGCAAAGATGGACCCCGGCACTTACCGGTCGATCATGGGCAACCAGTCGCTGGCATACGGACTGATCGCCGCCGCGCAAAAAAGCGGTCTTCCCTTATTCCTCGGTTCATATCCCATTACACCGGCTTCGGATATCCTGCATGAACTGGCCCGGTATAAAAATTTCGGCGTTCGCACTTTCCAGGCCGAAGATGAGATCGCGGCGATCACATCTGCCATCGGCGCCGCTTATGGCGGGGCATTGGGTGTTACCACCACATCCGGACCGGGCATGGCCCTGAAAGCCGAAGCCATGGGACTGGCGGTGATGCTGGAGATCCCGCTGGTGATCGTGGATATTCAAAGAGGCGGGCCCTCCACGGGTTTACCTACCAAGACGGAACAATCCGACCTGCTCCAGGCATATTACGGGCGCAACGGCGAATGCCCGATGCCGGTCATTTCAGCCTCCACGCCGGCCGACTGCTTTGAAGCGGTTTATGAAGCGGTACGGATTGCCGTGCAGCACATGACGCCCGTTATTATCTTAAGCGATGGATATATCGCCAATGGCGCCGAGCCCTGGAAGTTCCCCCAGTCGAAAGACCTCCCGGAAATAAAAGTTTCTTTTAAAGCCACCCTGGCCGACGGAGAAAAATGGTTGCCTTACCAGCGTGATGAAAAACTTGTCAGGCCCTGGGCCATTCCGGGTACGCCCGGGCTTGAACACCGGATCGGCGGGTTGGAAAAACAAAATATCACCGGGAATGTAAACTATGAACCCGAGAACCACCAGCTGATGGTGAAGATCAGGCAGGCGAAAGTGGACAAGATCGCGGACTTTATTCCCGAACAGCAGCTCGACAGCGGCCCGGAAAAAGGAAAGATCCTGGTGCTGGGATGGGGCTCCACGTACGGCGCGATCAAATCCGCCGTGGCGGAATTACAGGCGAGGGGCGAAACGGTCAGTCATGCCCACCTCCGCTATGTACGCCCGTTCCCGCGCAACCTGGGTAAAATACTCGCCAACTTTGATACCGTTTTGATCCCTGAGATCAATAACGGCCAGCTGATCCGGATCATCCGCGACCAGTACATGATCAACGCGGTGGGTTATAACAAGATCATGGGTGTACCCATCACCAAAACCGAACTGGTGATGAAACTGAATGAAATGCTCGGCGGCAAGAATTGAAGCGTCAGTATACTTCGTTTACCGGCAATGCGAAGGCCAGTGCGAAAGCGACAATCGACAGGATCAGCCCGTACATGAAAATATTATAGGCGATACGCAGGTACCGGTATTTTTTGGCCAGCACTACTCCCAGGAAATAATTGTCTTTCACAATACTGCTGTACAGGTAATCGCGGTCGCCCAGCATTTCCTGCATGGCCCAGTCGTAGTCCTGCAGGCTCACCCTGAAAAAGTTCCCGAAAAATAAAAGATTGGTCCTTTTATTCCGGATATCATCTTCCGTGAATTTGCCATGGTTGACATTGGGTCTTGTTGCGAGGATGGATAAGACAATAACCGTAACGCAAACAGCCACCAGCAAAGCCAGCGGGTATTTGAGGTTGGGCATGGCGTCGAGCTTGGTATACAGGGAGGAAACGATAATACTCAGGATAATGGAGTTCACCGAAATCAGGATATTGGCCTTGGAGTCAGCCATCCCGCTGAGGTTGTTTTGGTTCTGCGCCATGATGCGGAACACGGTGGCAATGCCTCTTTCCGCCTCTTTTGCTTTTTTGGCTTTGGCGGCTGCGGCCGCCTCTTCCGGCGTGAGTTCCGGTTTTTCTTTTTTCTCTTTATTTTTCTTTTCAGGTTTCATTTCCTCTTTCTTTTCGGGTTTTTCGGCTTTTATTTCTTCATGCTTTTTAGCCAGCAGGCCGGCCAGGTGTTCTTCCTTGGCCGGCTGTAATTTTTTACGCGCGTATTCGGTAAAATACTGGTGCGCCTCGAGAAAAGCGATATTGTTCTGCCGCCATTCTTTTTTGGAAAGGTCTTCACCGCTGAATTCTTTTATCTCCTCCCGCAGTAACCGGCTCTTTTCCTTGAAAGCGGCGGTTCCCAGGTGGTAGAGATCGGCATCGCAGATGATTTCTTCCAGCGGGTTACCGGGGTTTTGCGGCATGCGGGTGGCATTGATACAGCCGATGACTTTGGCGGTAAACTCAGGACTGGCGCCATGCGCGTTGAGGAATTCGGTGGCCAGTTGCACGCTGACCGTTTCATGGTCTTTGGCCTTCCCGCCGGTATAACCCGTATCGTGAAACCAGGCGGCTGTCAGCAGGGCGAGACGGTCCTCTTCCGTCAGTTGCTGGTGACCCGCCAGTTTTTCACAGGCTGCCACCACTTCCTGCGTATGCTGGAGTGTATGAAACTTAATACTTTTACTAAGTTTGTTGACCAGCAGGTCTGTTACCTGTGCCTGGGCATCCAGTAAAAGCGTAGATTGATTATCCATGTGGTCATAAAGATAACTATTGATAAATTTAAAAAAAATTAGAAGAATGCGGGTTTTAATATTTCGGGCCGGGGCGCCGCTGTTCGCGTTTGTACTGCTGATATCAGTTGTTTCCTGCCGCTCGAGAGTCCGCAAGCTGAAGTCCCCGCCCCATTATGCTTTTTCGGAAGTGTTTACCGATAAGCTGGACCTGCGCCTCCGGGAAATTTCCGGTATTACCTGGGATTCCAAAAGCAATGTTTTTGTCGCCAATAACGACGAATCAGGAAAACTGTTTTTCCTCGACAAGGAAACAAAAGCCATCACCGCGGAATATGTTTTCGGGAACAATGGAGACTACGAAGACGTGGCGCTTTATAACGGGGTTCCCTATATCCTGCGGAGTGACGGCATGATCACCCGTTTCATGAAAGACAGCTCCGGGAAAGCCTACGGGGTGGAAGCGGGAAAGATCAGCCTCACCGGCACCAACGATTTTGAATCCATGTATTATGATGCAGGAAGGAAAGCCCTCGTGATCCTTTGCAAGAACTGCGTATCGGATGATAAAAAGACGGTAAGCGCATATGCTTTTTACCCCGATTCGATCGGGTTTGACAATAAGCCCCTGTACCGGATCGATGTAAGCCAGGTGGAAAAACTTTCGCCCTTCAGCACCGTGCACCTGCAGCCTTCCGCCGCGGCCATCCATCCCATCCTGCACAAGCTTTTTATTTTATCATCCGCCAGCCACCAGCTGGTGATCGCCGATACCGACGGGCAGGTGGAATCCGTTTATAAACTGGCCGCCAAATTATTCCCGCAGCCCGAAGGGATCACGTTCAAGCAAAACGGCGACATGTATATTTCCAACGAGGGAGTGGCCGGCAAATCCACGCTGCTGAAATTTGTTTATCGCGATTCGGGTAATACGGCCAGTAATAATAGTTCCCCGTATAAATTCACGGCGCCCGACGAAAAAATGGAACTGGGCAATCACCTGCACGAAATTTCGGGCATGGCTTATATCCCCGACAAAGACCTGATCCTGGCGGAAAACGATGAGAAGGGCGATATATTCACCATCGATTTCAAAGAAAAGAAAGACAAGCTCGGCAAGGTGAAGTTCGGGGGCAAGGGCGACTACGAGGATATCGTCTATACCGACACCGCGGTATACATGCTGATCAGTTCCGGGACCATTGTACAGGTAATGACAAAAGACAGTTCTTTTGCCACGCGTGAATTTGACCTTGAAAAAGGCGGGAAAAATGAATTTGAGACCATGTACCTCGAGCCCTCCACGCAATCCCTGATCCTGCTCTGCAAGGAATGCTCGCATGAAAAGGATGAGATCCGGGTGGCCTACCGTTTCAACCTCGCCACGCTTTCCTATTCGGCCGAGCCCGCCTATACCGTTAGGATCGCCGATATCCGGAAAATACTGGGCGACAGCAAGGCGGAATTCAAACCTTCGGCGGCGGGGATCAACCCGGTGAACGGAAAACTTTTTATTGTGGCTTCGGTGGGCAAACTGCTGGTGGTGGCCGACCGGATCGGCCGCGTAGAACAGGTTTTCCGGCTGGACCCGGCGATGTATAACCAGCCCGAAGGATTGACCTTCGCTCCCAACGGGGACCTGTATATTTCCAACGAAGGCGGCGAGGGTATCGCTACCATCCTGAAGTTTAATTACCGTAAATAGCGGTTATGCCCCGGCGTTAGTCCCGGCCCCTGCGGCATTCCGGCGCAGGATTTCCGCCGCGAGGTAAACGGCGATAAAGAGCCAGCAGGCCCCGATGGCCCAGCCCGCCAGCACATCCGAGGGGTAATGCACCCGCAGGTATACCCGGCTGAACCCGATCAGTAAAGTAAAAACGGCCAGGACGGCGACCAGCACGACCCGCCAGGTTTTATTTCGTATATCTTTTACCGTTAGCCATATCAACAGCCCGAAAAAGGCCACGCTCATCAGGGCATGCCCGCTGGGGAAACCGTAATTACGGACGCCTTCCACCAGCGGACCGTCGGGGCGGGGGCGTTGAAACAGGTTTTTCAGCAGCAGCATAAGCCCGAGACTGCTCAGGGCCGTAACCGCCGCCACGACCGCCTGTTGCGGTTTTTTCAGCAGGATAAGCAGCCCGATCAGCGCGAGGTTGGCGGGAATGAGGAACTGGTGCTTGCCGAAATAGGTAATCCCGAGCATTATTCGCGTACGCCTCTCCGTGATGAAGGGGGCCAGTTCTTCCAGGACACGGCGGTCGGGACCGTTGGTAACAGAACAGGCCACCAGTCCCATCAGGGCCACCGACAGACCGCCCATCATGATCGGAATGGACATGGAACGCGATTGACCGGAAAGGATCGTCTGACTTTTTTGCATTGGAATAAATGATCGGGAAGTTAGCTCAAATTTCAAGCGTGAAGAGTTCCATCGTCTGGTTTTTACCCTTCAGGTCAACTTCCCCGAGGCTGCGGGCCTGCCAGTGCGCCAGGTCCAGCAAACTCACCAGTTCTTTCGACATCAGGTACTTCTGGTTCAGGTCGGTACAGGCGCTGCGGATACGGGCGGCGGTATTGATGGCGTCGCCGCTCATCACCAGGTCTTTTTTGATGATGCCCACCTGTCCGACGGTGACAATACCGGCATGCAATCCCGCTTTATACTCGGGCAGCACGCCGTAATTCCGGCGGAAGGATTCGCCATGTTTATTCAGTTCTTTTCGGGCCGAGATCAGCGCGGCCACCGCCTTGCGGGCATTCTTCGGCGTAGCGGGCCACCAAACCACGATCTCGTCGCCCACATACTGGTAAATGCGCCCGTCATGCGGGATCATGCCATAGGAAATATAAAAAATAAAGTCCCGGATAAATTTGAAATATTCCCGGTGTCCCAGTTTTTCCGCGATGGGAGTGGAATCTTTCAGGTCGAGGAACATGATGATCCGGTTTTCCTCGCGGGGCTGCAGGTAACGGCCCATCATGATATTGATAAATACGCCGCGTGAATATTTTTCATTCACCTCGATCGCGAGCAGGGTTACCAGGAACAGCAGGATCCATTCCGGCATCTTCTGCAGCAGCCAGGTGGTATGGAACATATGGTGCAGGAAACGGTCGATCCCCGCGCCCAGGCTGGTTTTTACGATCAGCCATTCATAGGTCACATAAATGAAAAAATTCATCACGAAGGCAGCCAGCACGAGGATCACCGTTTTTACAAAAAGGTTGAACCCCAGCGAGGCATTACGCAAATAATTGCGGAGTACCGACACCAGCATGTACCCGATGATCAGGCTGATGAGAAAAACATTCAGTTCCCTGACCAGTAATTCCCGGGTATCGTTAAAGCCCGGCATGGCATAGCGGTTCGGCATTAACTGGGTGGCCCGGCGCTGCCAGAAAAAAAGCAGGTCGATCAGGGTCCAGGATCCTGCGATCAGCAGGACGGCCTTGATCTCATACCTTTTTACGGGCGACAAACCTGAAATGATGGGTAACCTGACTTTCATGCATTTTTTTAAGGGAAGACTTCACACCCGCTGGTCCGGGTCATTGATAAAAGACCTGCCCGGTTCAGTACGTAATGTTGAATTTTGTTCCCAGCGTAAAGTTGAGCATTTTTTCGCCCTGTGAGAAACCCGCGTAGGCGGAGATGGTAAATAAATTGAAAGGCAGGTAATAAATCCCCAGGCCGAAGGCATCGCGCCATTTTGAGGTCGCCAGGTTTTTGGCCCGGATCCGCGCGGCATTATAAAACCCAGCGATGCCCAGGGTGCCCGGCAATATATACGAATCAAGCTTGAACAGGTTATAACGGAGTTCCAACCCGCCGTACATCAGCGCCGTTCCGCTGTAACGGTTTTTCCGGAAACCGATCAGGCCGTTTTCGGATCCTATCGTCAACGCCTGGAAGTATTCAAAATTTTTACTGTAAATTTTTCCCATGCCCACCTTCAGTACAGCGATCAGCCGCGCGGGATCGGTCAGGCTGGCGTAAATGGACATATCGGATGTAAAACTGGTGAATGATTTACTGCCGTTCCGGATACCCGACAAACCGGTAAGTTCATTATACCAGCGTATGCCACGGGTGGGAAAGAATTCTTTGTTGCGGTTATCGACCAGGATCACAAGTTTTCCTCCTGCGTAGGCTTTATTGCCGAAAACACGCGCCGAATCCAGCTGGAGCGTGGCCGGATGGCCCAGTACATTGTTTTTATTGCGCGAAAAATCGTTTTGGTAACTGTAAAAATAGGGTCCCAGCATTACGTGCAGCTTATCGAAATAACGGTGCCGCAGCAGGACTTCCGCTTCAAATGACCGGTAGAGGGTCTGGTAATAGCGGCGGGGTTTCGCGGGGTCGATCCGCGAGGAGCCGCCATAGCCGAAGAAATTATTCAGGGAAGGTGAAGTGAAATTGCCCCTGATCCAGAGGTCGAGGTTGCGCGTAATATGGTTGAATTCGCCGCGGTATTCCAGTTGCAGCGCACGCCGGTCGGGCGCATATATCGCCGTCAGTTTCTGGTCGGTGGCGTAAGGAAGGTTGCGGAAGCCGAAGGTGCGGTGTGAAAAGCCCGCCCCGATCAGCAGTCCGTCGTCGGAATTGTAATTGAAATGCAGCTGGGGGAATTTGCTGGTATTGTAATTAAATCCGATGATGTTCCGGTCGTTTACCGGCGGGTCTTTGGAAAACCTGTTTTTCGCGTGGTGATCGTTCTTGATATAATTGAGGTTGTCATCCAGGTCGTATAAAAGCGCTTCCACATTTCCCTTGATATCAAAAGTGTCATCGTCCTGGCCGCCGATCATGCGGATCTTGATCCGGGAGCGGGCGCTGCTGTCGATCTCGAAATGATCTTTATCATTCAGCCCGAACAAGCGGATCTCTTTTGTGACATTGGGATCGAAGAGCCGGTCGTACATCACGAAGTTGGTATCGTTACGGCGGTTTCTTGCGAATACGCGTACCCGTAAGTCATTCCCTTCGCTGGTGATCCTGAAATATTCCTTCTGGTTGCTGCCGATCACGTTTACGCGTTTGGATATAAACCGGTAATATTCCATCGCGGCGGGAGCGAGCGCGTTGCGGCGGCTGATCATTTTCCGGGTGATCTCTTCGCCATGCAGTTTATAGATTTCAGGCGGCAGCTGTTGCACCGCGGCGCTGATCACCGAATCGCTGAGCTTTTGCTGCACCTCAGCGATCTCTTTCTCCCACTGTCTGGCGTCGAGGTTGGTCAGGAAGAGCCGGTCAAAATCACGGGCGGTATATCCCAGCCAGTTCACCTTGGGTATATCGGGACGGAATCCCTTCAGGAAGGGAAGGGAGTGCCCGCTGATCATCTTCAGCAGTTTGCCGTCTGAATAGAAAAAGGCCTGGTCGCGGTCGCGGGGAATGGGGTAATAAATCTTTCCCTTGCCGGTGTCTTTTTCACCCCAGCGCCACTGGTCAAAATGCCGGTCATAATCCCCGATCATGATATCCAGCAGTCTTGCCCGCAGTACATCAGGTTGTACGGGGAGGTGATCATTATCGTCGAGCATTTCACCGTACAGCATTTTGAAAGTCGATTTGGAATCCTTGTCGCGGTAGGATGCATTCTGTTTTTCCAGCATGCACACCGTATTGGCAAAGATTTTCCGGTAAAATCCAAGCGCGGTATCATCGGGCACAAAAAATAATTCAGGCTGCGGCGCCGACAGTTTCAGCGCGCGGGCCAGCCCGGGAACAATCAGGGCCCCGTAGGGATGTGAAGCGGACTTCAACTCCTTCAGGATGTCTTCCACGAGAGTACCGCGGTAGGTATCGGGGATGGTTTGGGTCGGACTTTTATCCAGGCTGCGCAGGATCCATTCGTCTCCCCTTTTATCGGTGAGATGCAGCGACTTGGTTTGTTTGCCACCGCCCAGGCTCTCCACTTTCAGCCCGCCTTTTTCGCGGCCGAGGTTGAGCGTGCGCATGGTGACCGGGGTGGTCCATTCCGCACGGTAGTTTTCACCCATGAAATATTTCCGCAATCCTTTGATCGCTTTAAATTCTTTGGTGATGGCCCGGGTAGTGTCATGGTAGGTCAGTACCGGGGGTGTATTGGACTGCCTGGCGAATTTGGCCGAATCGCGGGAGAAATTCAGCAGGGAGAAATTTTGCGAAGTGCCGATCGTATCGCTTACCGTATAGAATCTGATGCTTACATTTTTATTCGTTGAGATTTCCATTACCGCAAAACCGTTCTCCCGGGAATTAAACAGGCTGTTGGGAGCATTGGAGGTGCGGTTTTGTTTGCAGCCGCCACCGCTGACGACATAATTATACCCTCCCTCCCGGATCAGTTGCAGGTTATGGTCGTGACCCGATACGAACACCACCTTGGCGCTGTCGCGTTTGACAACCGCAGAAATCTCATCGATCATGTTGGTATAATTCGGGTGGCGGATATCCTGCGGGGTGCCGAATACGCTACGGGCGATCGGGTAGATGGAACCGATAACCGGAAGGGGGATGTACAGGCTTTTTTTAATATCGGTTAATGGGAATATATGCTGCTTGAGGGTGAAATACCCCCCGTGCACCCCATTGCTTTTAAAGGGGTGGTGACAGGCGAGGATGATCAGTTTTTCAGGGTTGCGGGCCACGATATCGCCGATCTGGTTTACCAGTTCTTCTTTTGTTTTGCATTTGCAATCCGATTCGATCCCTGGTTTATCAAAGGGATGCAGCCACCACTGGCTGTCGAAAAGGATCAGGGTAATATTATTCCCGATAGAAATTTCCTTGGGGCCGGGACAGCCGTCCTGCGGGTAATACTTTACGTTGGGCTTCAGCAGGAATTCTACATAGAGCTGCTGCCGGATGATGGCGTTATAGCCGCCGCGTCCCCCGTTTTCCCAGTCGTGGTTACCGGGAATCATATACACCATGGCGGGAGTATTGTCGGCTACAGATACCTGTGAGTCCAGCACCGCGCGGGCCTTGGCGTAGGTGGTGTACTGGGAATCGGGGAGCCCCATCTTATAAAGGTTATCTCCCAGGAAAAGCACGGTGGTCTTCTCGTCCAGCGGTATAACCTGGCGTACCGCGTCCACTACCGGGTGACGGCCATTGGTCAGCTGCCCCGCGTCGCCGATCAGTACGATCCGGCGGGCGATCGTATCGGATTGGGCCTGCAAACCGGTATGTATCATCAGCACCAGTAACCCTGTCAGTAGGAAACATCTTTTCATAGCCAGCATCCGATATTGCAAGTATATGATAGTTTGAGGGACTGCCTGAACCAGTTGGAGGGATAACCCGGAAAGCGCCGGTTGGGGCAGGTTCCATTCTAAATCATGAGCCCGGGCAGGCTAATAACGCCCGCTGCCGTATAAAGTTTCCAAATTACATAAAAGTTTCTGCCCGGGTGTGGAATAGCCGAAAAAATTGGTTTATATCAATGTCTTTTTCCGAAAAAAGGGCCCGGTCTGTCTGAAATGATAAAATACCCATTTCGTGGTATTTCAACCTTCAATATTTGGGTTATTTTCAAAAAATCGTATCTTTTCCCATCTATACCAACACTGCAAATTCATTAAACCTAAACCTGCAATCATGAGACTGTCCAGACTCCTATTACCCTGCTGTTTACTTTTATTCATATCAAATAGCCGTGCGCAAGTGACCGGTGACTCGGCCAGGGTCAAAGCCTCGACTTTTTCGATGCGGAATTCAGCCACGTTCTGGATGGGGGCCAATTACCGCAAGGAATGGAATACGCCGGTCACCGTGCCCGTCATCAACCTGTCGAAAGAAGCGGGGGGACTGACCCCGATTAAGAGGGGAGGCGGCAAGCAAACCAAGTCGCTTCGCCTCGAAGGCGCCGACGGACGCCAGTATATCCTGCGCTCCATTCAGAAATTCATCACCTCCAAAACGCTGCCGGGCGATTTACAGAGCGAAGCCGCAGCCGACCTCGTATCAGACGGGGTATCGGCTTCCTATCCCTATGCCGCCCTTTCGGTGCAGGTGCTGTCTGAAGCTGCGGGCGTGCCTTACGGGAAAACAAAACTGGTTTATATCCCCGATGATCCCCGTCTCGGCCAGTACAGCAAGGATTTCGCCAACATGCTGGCTACGTTTGAAGAGCGCTTACCCGCTTCCGTGAAAAAAGGATACGATACGGAAGAAGTGACCGATAAACTGGAAAAGGACAACGATAACGATATAGATCACCGCGCCATCATCCGCGCCCGTTTGCTGGACATGTTCATCATGGACTTCGACCGACATGAAGACCAGTGGCAATGGGGCGCCATCGATAACGACCGAGGCGGCAAAACCTTTTTCCCCATTCCCCGCGACCGCGACCAGGCATTTTATATCAACCGCGGTTTTTTACCGGGATTTGTAAAAAAGAAATCAATGGTGCCCCAGCTGGAAGGCTTCAAGCCCCAGGCCAGAAGCATCAAGTTCTTCAATATGGCCGCGCGTAATTTCGACCACTTCTTCCTCGTAGAGACCAATGAAAGCGACTGGAAAGAGGAAGCCGAAGCGCTGGTGTCAAAGATGACCGATGAAGTGATCGACCGGGCCATCGCGCAGCAGCCCCGTGAGATCCGCGACATATCGGGCCCCTGGATCGCCCAAACCCTTAAAGCCCGCCGTCAGTACCTGGTGGGAGAGGCTATTGAGTATTTTCATTTCCTGTCGGAAGAAGTGGATGTGACCGGCAGCGATAAAAAAGAATTGTACGAAATCACGCACAACGATGACGGCTCCCTGCTGGTGCAGATCTTCAAGATCGACAGGAATGGCAATACGAATGAAAAAATGTACGACCGCAAATTTGATCCCATGTGGACCAAGGAAGTGCGGATCTACGGGATGGATGGCGATGACAAATTCGTGGTGAAAGGAAATAACGACAAGATCAAAGTGCGGATGATCGGCGGCGGCGGACAGGATGTGTTTGAGAACGCGGGCAACCGCGGCGGCGGCGGCAGGGTGTACGACCGCAGGGACGGCAATAACCAGATCATCGGGTCGCTGGTTAATAAAATGTCGAATGACAGCGCCGTGAATAAATTTGACAGGCTGGGATTCAAATATAACCGCGTAGCGCCGCTGCTATCGGTAGGGTACAACCCTGATGACGGTGTATCCCTCGGCCTGGGCTTGCGGATTACCCGTCACGGATTCCGGAAGGAACCTTACAAAACACTGAATGAAATATCGGTCAACCATTCGCTCTCCACGGCCGCCTGGCGTTTCCGCTATCATGGCGAATTCATGAGCGTATTCAGCAAGAAAACGGATATCATCGCGGATATCGATATCAAATCGCCCAATAACACCACCAATTTCTTCGGCTATGGTATCAAGAGCGTGTATGATAAAACACAACCCGGTAAATTCAAATATTACCGCGCCCGGTATGACCTCGGCGATGCCTACCTGCTGGTACGCCACCGCTTCTCCGAAAAAGTGGAAATAAACCTGGGTCCCACGTACCAGTTCTATGAAATGGACAATGACGATAAGCTGAACCTGAAACGATTTATTTCCAAAACCGGGACAGGTCCGGGCCAGAATGGTCTCGATGCCACTACCCTGTACAGTAAACAAAAATACTTCGGGGTGTTCTTCTCCCTGAATGTAGATACGCGCAACAGCAAAGTGCTTCCCGATAAAGGAATCGTATGGCAGAACTCCCTGCGTTACCTCGGCGGTACGGGAGATACCAAATTCAGCCCCACGATCATCAATTCCGATTTCAGCTTTTATCTCACACTGGCCAAAGACCGTCTTGTATTTGCCGATCGTATCGGCGCCGGTACCACGCTGGGCGATTTTAATTTCCATCAGGCGCAATACCTCGGCAACAACGAAAACCTGCGGGGCTGGCGCAAAGACCGCTTTGCCGGCAAATCGAAATTCTATAACCAGGCCGAACTGCGCTGGCGCGTGGCTAATTTCAAAACCTACCTGTTCCCCGGCGCACTGGGATTTGTATTCTTTGTGGATGCCGGCAGGGTATGGGTTGATAACGATAACCAGAGCGATTTCCCGGTTGGTTATGGCGTTGGTTTCTGGTTCTCGCCGCTGCGCCGCATCCTGCTGACAATTAATTACGGGTTATCCAGTGAAGACAAGATCCCCTTTGTAACCCTGGGCTGGAGATTTTAATTGAAAGAATGGTATGATACAAACGGCCGGTTCCATGGAACCGGCCGTTTTTTTATCCAGAATCCTGTAATGGGAATTATTTACCCAGTAAAGACTGCGAAGTGGTTGAGGATAATTCCACTTTGGGGGCGGTCTTCGGGATATCTTCGAAATTCACATCCACCCGCAGCGCCTTTAATCCCGACACGCCCTGGAGTTCTTCAAGGTCGTGTTTTTCGATCCCGGGTTTAAGCAACTGCTGGCTTTGCAGGAATTCGATATACTCGGTGTATTCCGAAGCGTCTTTTGCCTGCGAATAAACCACGGCGATCTTGCCGGGTTGCGTCAGCCTTTCGTTTGTATCCCTGATCCGCACCTTGTCGATCCTTTTTTTCACGATCTCGTAGCGGATATTATAAGTGCCGTCCACATCGAATTTCCTTTCTTCCGTGCGGAAGGTAACGGAAAGGGGCTGGCTGTGCGCGAGGATCAGTTGGGTGGTGCGCAGGGGATGGCTCAGTTCGGCTTCCAGTTTATGGGTCATCCTGGCGGCCTTGGCAAGTACGGAAAGTTGCCACATTTTAAGGTTGTGCAGGTAGATCTCGTCAAATTTCTTGCGCGGGGTGATGGCCTGCCCGATATAAATATTGAATTCAAGTCCGTCGGTAACATAACGCTCAAAATAATGCGGGTACACTTTCTGTGCTGAAGCCTGTTCCTTGTCGATGAAACGCGACAGGGTTTCGTTGATCCGGGTTACGCTGGCTTCATACTCCTTCCGGTGCTTGTACAACATACCCAGTTGCGGGTCGAGCGCGGAAAAATAATGTTCGATCTCGTTCTTCAGCGTGGGTTCCGTGGCGTGCAGGTGGTTGAAAACGGATACAACCTGCCCTTTCATGAATTCATTGATGCTCATTTCTTCTTCCGACTGGAGGATATCGGTCGCGCTGGCGATGAACTTGTCGATCTTGAATTCGATCTCCTGCAGCAGGGGGAAAGGAATATCTACCTGCGCTTTCTTTACCACATGTTGCGCGAGCTCGAGCTGCTCAATGATATCCAGCTGGATGGCATGTGAACGCTCGGTGGAGGAATTGCGGATATCGATGGCGGCATAGAGCGGCGATACATCCTTGAAAGTGATCCTTTCAATTTTCGCGTCTTCCCGGGTGTGCTTGTTGACGATATAATCCAGCGCCACTTCGGTGAATTTCCATTCCACCGCGGGCTGTACCGCCGTAAATTTTTTCTTGATCACTTTGTCTACCTCGTAGTTCAGCTGGTCAAGGCTTTTCTCCAGCCCGAGGGTAAACAGGTGCAGGGCGGATTCGATTTTTCCGATATGCGCAGGCTTTAGCAGTCCGGGATTTTCTGAAATGATCTCGAGCATCCCGATCAGGTCGTTTTTCAGTTTAAGGGGGCAGATGATCAGGCTGCGTGCGCCTTCGCGGTGATAATACTGCAGGCACTGCACATCGCTCATGTTTTGTTCGTTGAGCGTTTCGAAGAGAAGCGGCTGGCTGCTGTCGCGGAACAGCAGTTTGCAGTAATCGCTGATCTCATCCTTATCGGCGATGGAATGAAAATGCCGGAACAGGATGCTGTTGGTATTGTGCAGGTCGGAATAAACGTAGTGGCCGTTGATCTTGAAAAAGGGCGTGATGCCGATGCTGAGGTCTTTGATACAAATGAGACTCTGCACGTATTTCTCCAGTTCGGGATAAACCGCGGCGTCGGAAAAGGCATTGTTGTCGAGCAGTTTGTTTTTGATCTCCGAAATCACCGCCTGTTCCGTCACATCGTTGATGCGCATCACCACCAGTCCCTCGAAGATGAACTGGTCCAGCGGGATATGGTTCATCAGCTCTTCGGTTTTCATGATGCGGTTGGTATGCTGGTCGAGTATGCTTTCGGGCATAAGCGGCATCCCGTCTTTGGGCCGCACGTCTATAAAGCGGGCGTCCAGCCGCAGTTCCATATAACGGGTGAGCCCGGTGGCTTCATCGGGATAGGGATAGATGGAGCGGGAGGTATCAGAACTGCTCACGCCCATATATTTTTTCAGGATGAGCCCGTAGGCCAGGTTCAGTTTTTCCTGGCTCAGGCTGAGACCGATCTGGTTTTCGGGCACATTGATCTCGTTGCTCCCCGGTTTCAGGAGGGTTGTCTTAAAAAGCGGTGATACGTAAACGGCCTGGAATTTAAACGGCAGGGATACGCCGTACATGAAATTGGAAGTGGTGGGGGGAAATACGGCGGATAACAATTCCTCGATCAGTTGCGTGTGCGGTTGCAGGATGGCCAGGTCGGCGATCGGTTCCAGCAATTCGGGATGCGATTCAAAATTTGATACCACTTCCCCGTAAAGTTTTTTCATCCCGGGGTTTCCTTCGGTGATATTCTTTTTCAGTGAGGATACCAGCGGCCGGAAAGAGAGATAGGAATGAAAGACCGCTTCAGGCACAGGCGTATGGGGTGCTGACATGATTAATTGTTTTGGTTCACAAATCGGCCCGTCAAATCTTCAAAACAGGATTACAGGGTAAAGTTACTGAATTGGTTTATTCCGGGTATCCCATAAAAGTGGTAGCACTGATCATTGATTATTCCTGTTCTACCTGAAAACCCACATCAAATGCGTGGCCCTGGCTACGCCGGAGAATTAAAGATGCGCGCCTCTTTTTCTTCGGGCCCTTAAATTTCCGGAATGATCAACTACCTTCTTTTACGGCCAAAAGTCATTCCCAGTTTTACCTGGATCGTGAAGTAAGCGTCTTTATCGCTGGGATCGCCGCGCTGGTCGCCTTCAACGGTTACATCCGAAGGGTTTAACTCTCCTTTACGGTTGTAGAGCTGCTGCGCGATGGCCGCCATATTTGCGGGGAGATAATTATAAAAAAGGGCTGGGTTGATGTACACGGTACTCACATCATCGAGGTAGTCGGTAAACAGTTTGCGGTGCACCAGTTCGATCCGGGCGTTGAAAGTGCTGTTGATCTCGTATTTAAGACCCAGTCCGCCCAGCAGGTTAAACTGGCTCAACGAATAGGGTTTACGTTCGGGGTATTCGGCAAATCCCTGTCCCTCGGTCCGCAGCGGCTGCAGCGAATACCATTGCCCGCTGAGTTTGGCCTGCGGGTCAAAGGAGTAGTAACCGACACCGAAAACAATATAAGGCGACATCCGTGGCGGGTCGCTGTCCTCATAATTTTTGAAAAACAAGGGATGCACTTCGAATGCCAACTGCGCCTCGGCGATCTTGCTTTTGAAACTCAGGTTGCGTTCGTAACGGCCGGTTGAAGTGGAAGCCACATTTTTAAGGATACTGTCGTACCCTGCCACATTTCCGAATGTTCCTTCCAGCCGTACGCCGATCACATTATTGTACATGGCCATGATGTACATGCCATAACTGGGGCGTGCTGTTTTCCAGCGCAGGTCCTTGATAAAAGGTTTCCCGATCCCCGCCTTACCACCCAGGTCGGTCAAAGCGTTCATGACGCCGCCGGTGACGCCCAGTTCAAACACGACGGGGCTGTCGTAGTATTGGGAGTTAAAATAATAATATTGGGCTTTCAGGGGTTGACTGAACAAGGCAGCCGATACCAGCACAATGACCGTTAGTTTTCTCATCCTCCAACAATTTTATACATGCTTGAATTAAACGGGCTTTGTCAGAGGGTTTGGATCGCAGAAAGTCGGTAAAAATATCAATTTATATTGATTATTAATAGTCCCCGGGGTTTAAAATATTGTGCTGAAAATGCAGATTTTATGGGTCCCCGACCGACAGTTTGCCGGTGCTCAGGCTCTTAACCGTTTTGACCCGGATACTGTAAAGCAGGCCGGCAGCCTGTTTTCTCATCATTTCCTGCCCGGCCGGACAGGCCGCAAACAGTTTTACCGGATTTTAAACTTATTACCCTTAAGGGAATATTATACCCGTTTATTTGTTTTATAATACCTGCAAACGGGGCTTAACCCGCATTCCGCGCATTTGGGGTGTCTTGCGAGGCAGGTATAACGCCCGTGCAGGATCAGCCAGTGATGGGCTTTATGGATCAGCGATACGGGGAAATTTTTTACCAGTTCTTTCTCCACCGCATAGGGGGTATTGGCCGTTTGCGGAACCAGCCCCAGTCTTTTGCTGACCCGGAATACATGGGTATCCACGGCCATATTGGGTTGTTTGTCTACCACCGAAGTAATGACATTGGCCGTTTTTCTGCCTACACCCGGCAGTTGCACCAGTTCATTCACCGTCATCGGAATCTTTCCGTCAAATGTTTCCATTACTTTTTTCGCCATCCCGATCAGGTGTTTCGTTTTATTGTTAGGATAGGAAATGCTCCTGACCAGCGGGAACAATTCGTCGAACGTAGCGCGACTCATGGATTTCACATCCGGGTATTTTTCAAAAATGGCCGGGGTGGTCATATTTACCCGCTTGTCGGTGCATTGGGCAGAGAGGATCACGGCGACCAGGAGTTGATAGGGATCTCCGTATTCGAGTTCCGTTTCGGGTACCGGCATATGGGTTTCGAAATAGTCGATAAGAAAAGCGTAGCGTTGCGGGCGGGTCATGTTGCAAGTTAAGGATTGGCGAGAGGCGAGTGGGGAGTGGGGGGTGTGATTTGCGGGGGTCGTTTATAGCAAGTGGCGAGGAGCGAGTGGCGAGTGGGGGGCGTGATTGGGTGGGGTCGTTTATTGGTTGCTGGTTGCTCGAAGTTCACAGATTTTAATCATTATCCCAATCGGGGCAAAAAAAAGCATCCCACTATAAATGGAATGCTTCAATCTCTTCTGCGCCTGGAATCAACGGACTTCTTCGGTAGCCTGTTCACGGGCATGGTTCAGTACATTCAGCACCACTTCGGTGCGGGGTGAAACGGTGATCTTGTCCAGCCGTTTCATCGAGTCCCTGAGTACTTCCAGTTTTTCACGAAGCGTCCAGTCTTTTTCCAAAGCGGCTTCAATGGCTGTGGTTTGTTGGTCAGAGGTTTCCTTGTACAAATACAATAAAAGATCCTCGGGGGTAAAAAGGGTCATTTGCAAACCGGTTAAATTGTCCAGAAATAGTGATTATCTGTGGTAGCCAGATATTATAAACGTCCGCAATATTAACGGGGGTGATTGCGCCTTATTGTGTTAAAAATGCTAATTCTTTCCCCGATCGGGTTTTTCCGGTATCAGGAAGATCTCTTCGTTATCCCGCTTCATGAAGAAATTTTCACGGGCGTATTTTTCAATTACCCGGGGGTCCTGGGTAAGGCCCTGGTATTCCTTTTGTAACTTATTGATTTCTTTTGTGTAATAAGCCTTGCTCCGGTTCAGGTTATGCCATTCTTTCTTTCGGGCCATCTGGGTAAACAGGTCGTTCTTATCCAGGAAAAGAATGATCACGCAAAAAGCCGCAAAGGAAATGAAATATTTATTGCGTAGCCAGGCAGGAATATGGGTAAGTAGTTTCATGGATGGAAATTAAGGACTGATGTCAGAGGTATGAGGTCAGAAGCCCGAACACAATATTATGAAGTGAAAACTGCCGGGTTTAAAAAACTTTTCGGATTTCTGGCTTCAGACTTCCTACATCTATCTTCCAAATTTAATTCTTCCTTTTGGATAAACAGCCGATTCACCTAATATTTCTTCGATCCGGATCAGCTGGTTGTACTTGGCCATGCGGTCGCTGC
>CAYNSL010000001.1:53677-78942 GCA_964399755.1 uncultured Chitinophaga sp.
CCTAATATTTCTTCGATCCGGATCAGCTGGTTGTACTTGGCCATGCGGTCGCTGCGGCTGGCCGATCCGGTTTTGATCTGTCCGCAGTTCAGCGCAACGGCCAGGTCGGCGATCGTGCTGTCTTCTGTTTCCCCGCTGCGGTGACTCATAATGGTATTATACCCGTTGTGCTGTGCCAGGGTTACGGCGTTGATGGTTTCGGTGATGGTACCGATCTGGTTCACCTTTACCAGCAGGGCATTACCGATTCCTTTATCGATGCCCTGCTGTAAGCGCGTGACGTTGGTCACAAAAAGATCATCGCCCACGAGCTGGCATTTTTTACCGAGGGCCTGTGACAACATTTTCCAGCCTTCCCAGTCATCTTCGGCCATACCGTCTTCAATCGAAACAATGGGATATTGCTTCACCCATTTTTCCCAGTATTTCACCAGCTGCTCACTGCTCATTTCCTTCCCGCTGCTTTTATGAAAGACATATTTTTTCTTTTTACTGTTCCAGAGTTCGCTGTTTGCCGCATCCATGGCGATCGCCACCTGTGACCCCGTTTTGAAACCGGCGACCCCGATAGCGGTCAGCACCGTTTCGATCGCTTCTTCGTTGGACTGGATATTGGGGGCGAATCCGCCTTCATCGCCCACATTAGTGCTGTATCCTTTTTTCTTTAAAACGGATTTCAGCGTATGAAAAATTTCCACGCCCCAGCGAAGCCCTTCACTGAAACCGGCGGCCCCCACCGGCATCACCATAAATTCCTGGAAATCTATTTTGTTGTCGGCATGCGCGCCCCCGTTCAAAATATTCATCATGGGAACGGGCAGCACTTTCGCGTTGGTTCCACCGATATAACGGTAAAGGGGGAGCGCGGCTTCTTCAGCGGCGGCTTTTGCGGCTGCCATACTCACCGCAAGAATCGCATTGGCCCCGAGCCTGGCTTTATTGGCGGTTCCGTCCAGCGCAATCATCAGCTGATCGATCCCGGTCTGGTCCGCCACGTCATAGCCCAGCAGGGCGGGAGCGATGATATCATTGACGTTCTTTACCGCTTTTAAAACACCCTTGCCGCCGTAAATTTTTTTATCGCCGTCACGCAATTCCACCGCTTCATGCACACCGGTGCTGGCCCCGCTGGGTACGGCCGCGCGCCCCAGTGCGCCTTCATCGGTCAATACATCCACTTCCACAGTGGGATTACCTCTTGAATCAAGGATCTGGCGGGCGAAGATTTCAGAAATGTAGCTCATGATAAGTGTAAGGTTTTTTGATTTGGGTTTGTGTTGCCTGCATCGTGACAATTGTTCGCGGTACTCCGCTAACCGTATAAATACGGGTCGCGGGAAACGGGTCCCGGTTGCATCAGATTCATGATTTGGTTGCGCAAAGAAACGATGTTTTCCTCAATGGCGGGGCCCCTTTCCGGGCCCGCGTTCTTTAATATTGCGTGTAAATCATTAGATAAATAATTGAGCCTAATCTAAATCCGGGATTTTACGGGATAAATTAGCCCGAAACGGTTTTTTTTGGATAAGTTTGGCAGGATTTTCCCAACCATGTTCACCCGGAAAACTAAATATTTACTCGGCTTTTTGCTGATGGTCGCCTCCTGGGGCAGTTCCCGCGCACAGGGCGGTCTATGCCCCGATAACCTTGATTTCGAATTCGGCGATTTCACCAACTGGACCTGCCGTACCGGATCGGTTGCGGTGGTGGGTGGTGTCAATACGGTTACATGGTCTGGTGTAGGGCCGGTACCGGGACGTCATGATATCATTACACCTATTACCAACGGCACTGATTTTTACGGAGGATTCCCCCTGCTCTGTCCCAATGGCAGCGGCGCCAGCGTTAAACTCGGCAACAGCGGTGGCGGTGCTCAGGCTGAAGGGATTTCTTACACATTCACGATTCCGGCTGCTGCCACCAGTTTTTCAATTCTATACTATTACGCGATCGTATTACAGGATCCCAGCCACAGCCCGGAAGAACAACCGCGTTTCCGCGCCAAGCTCATCGATCTGTCAACCAATACCACGCTGCCCTGTGTAACATTTGATTTTACCGCTTCCGCCAGTCTGCCCGGGTTCAGGAGATCTCCGCAGGACCCTACCGTCTGGTACAAAGACTGGACCCCGATCAGTTTAAACCTGAGCGCCTACGCGGGTAAGACCATTTTGCTTGAATTCATCACCAGCGATTGCACCCGCAACGGACATTTCGGTTATGCCTATATGGATGTGAGTTCCGTTTGCAACGGCGTGATCCAGGGCAGTACGCTTTGCCCGGGTGAAACTTCCACCACGCTGACCGCGCCTTTCGGTTTCCAGGGTTATACCTGGTATTCTGATATGACTTTTACAACGGTACTCTCTACCCAGCAAACACTGGTCTTAACGCCCCCGCCCGCCGTCGGAACGATCTTTCCCGTAGTCGTGGATCCTTATCCCGGCTTTGGTTGCCGCGATACGCTTTATGCCAATATCACCATTACCACTCCCCCGGTTTCGGATGCGGGTCCGGATAAAATCATCTGCCAGGGACAGCCCATTCAGATCGGGGCGCCACCCGCCGCAGGTTTTTCCTATGCGTGGACACCAATCGCTGAAGTGGACAATCCCAATATCTCCAATCCCTTTGCTACGCCGGCTACAAACAACCCGACGGAATTCATCGTTAAGACAACCGATATTTTAACGGGCTGCTATTCCTACGATACCACCATCGTTTCAACCGTTCAGATCGATACGACGCTTTTATTCGCGGGGAATGATAATATCTGCGCGGGCGACGCCCTGCCCCTCCTTTCGCTGAGCAATACGATTGTAGCGGCGCAGTGGTACGAGAATAGTTCCGGCCCCATTCCCGGGGCTACGGGGCTGAGTTACCAGCCGGTTGTTTCCGGCGATTACTGGGCCCAGGTTACCGAGAACGGTTGCGTGGACAGTACCCGAACCGTTACTTTTACGATTCATCCCCTCCCGCAACCTTCGTTTTCGATGAGCAACGATTCGGGTTGCGTGAAAATAACCACGTTCAACCTCAGCAATACTTCAACCAGTCCCGATAACGCGGCCATGACCTATGTGTGGAAATTCAGTGACGGATCCATCCAGGGCACGACCGACGCCACAAAATCATTTCCCGTTGTCGGGACTTACTCAACAAAACTGATCGCCACTACCGAATTCGGCTGCATCGACAGCACCCAGCCGGAAACGCTGTATGTATTACCCAACGGCAAACCCGATTTTACCTGGGATTCGATCTGCGTAACAAAACCCGTTAGTTTCCATAACCTGAGCAATGAGAACGGTTCGGCGCAGGCCAACTACAGCTGGGATTTCAATAACGGGGGACCCGGGTCTGCGATAAAGAACCCCCTGCCCGTCATCTATACCACAAAAGGAACAGTGGATGTTACCCTGAAAATGACGACACTCGGCTGCGAAAGCGATACCCAGACGGTAGTGAAGACAGTACAGGTAAATAAACAGGCCCCGGGTATCAGTTATCCCGTGATCACCGTACCGCAGGGCAGCACCAAATTTGTACACGTGCGCGACAGTATCGGCCCTTTTTATAACTGGCGCCCTGCCATACAACTGAGCAGTTACGGCACCCGCTACACAGAATTCACCGCGATCGATGATGTAAAATACCTTATCGATATCTCGGATATACATACCTGCGTTACCACCGATACGATGCAGATCCTGGTATTGAAAAAACCCGGGTTCTACCTGCCTTCGGCCTTTACACCCAATGGCGACGGGCTGAACGACGTGATCCGTCCCTACCTGATCGGCATGAAGGGCCTGAAAAGTTTTTCGGTATTCAACCGCTGGGGTAACCTGATCTTCTTCAGCAAGACCTATGGCGAAGCCTGGGATGGCAAGAGCAGGGGCGTGGACCAGAACGCCGGCGTTTATGTATGGATACTGGAATTCTACAACCAGGATAATAAGCTGGTCACTGAAAAAGGATCGCTTACTCTTATCCGTTAGTCCTTAAATAATTTTACAGCAGGCCCTTTGATCCTGCGGACGCGTCTGTTGATGACATCCTCCGCGATCCCTGAGATAAAAAATCCCCCGCAGTATCCGATCCGTTGATTATTTGTTTCCCGTCAGGTTCCTGAACACGTCTTCCAGCCGGCTGTTTTCGCTTTGCAGCGAGACAATATTGAGGTTATGCCGCAGGGCCAGTTCAAGCAGTTGCTTCCTGACCGATTCGGGATTTGAGGTTTGAATGCTATAGGTGGAAGTTTGCAGCGTTTCCAGGGAGGCAACATCCCTGAGTTGCTCCAGTAATTCTTTTGCTACCGGTTCACTGAACTGAACGGAAACCACCTGCCTGTTCAGGTTTGTTTTTTGCAGGCCGGATAGCTTATCATCCGCCACCAGTTCGCCTTTATGGATAATGATCACCCGGTCGCAGAGGGCTTCCACTTCCTGCAGGATATGCGAGGAAAACAGCACTGTTTTATTTTGCCCCTGTTTTTTGATCACTTCCCGGATCTCCACGATCTGGTTGGGGTCAAGACCCGATGTGGGTTCATCGAGGATCAGGACTTCCGGGTCGTGGATCAGCGCCGCGGCAAGTCCAACCCTTTGTTTATATCCTTTCGACAACTGCCCGATCTTTTTTTTGCTCTCCGCCGACAGGCCGGTGAGTTGAATGATACTTTCGATTTTTTCTTTGGGCGATGCCAGGTGATGCAGGGATGCGATAAAGGCCAGGTATTCCCTTACGTACATATCATAATACAAAGCGTTCAGTTCGGCGAGGTAGCCGATCTTTTTTTTCACTTCGAGGGGAGCCTCGGCCACATTGATCCCGCAAACCCAGGCTTCACCCGCAGTGGGCGGCAGGTAACCGGTGATGATCTTCATCGTGGTTGATTTGCCGGCGCCGTTGGGTCCGAGAAATCCCACGATCTCGCCCTTGTTGATGGTAAAGGAAATATTATTGACGGCTTTTTGTTCCCCGTATTGTTTCAGCAGGCTTTTTACTTCGATGGACATACCTGCAAATTAAGGAAAGTGCAGATGTAAAAATGCCTGCCCGGAAAAGCGCAGCGAAGACGGGTGAGAATATAGAAAGCATGCGGGGATGCGGGAAGTCAGGACATTGCTGTCGCGGAAAAATTGAAACTGGCTGAAACGGACCTGTTGCCATGAGCGTAAGCGGGTTCAGGGTTGAAATGTTGCCGATCCCCATACAGATTTACTATTTTTGAATGATGACCCTTCTTATTGCGATCATATTTATTACCGGTTATATCGCCATTGCCTTTGAACACCCGATCCGGATCAATAAGGCTGCGTCGGCATTGCTGACGGGAGTCGTTTGCTGGTCGGTGTATGCGCTCGGGGGGGAGAGCAGCGAGGTCGTGGTCCCGGCATTATCGCACCACCTTGCCGATATCGCGGGGATATTATTTTTTCTGCTGGGCGCGATGACCATTGTTGAACTGATCGATGCACACGATGGGTTTGAGCTCATCACCGCCCGGATAACAAGCACCAGCAAAAAGAGGCTTGTATGGGTGATCGGGCTACTGACTTTTTTTCTTTCAGCGGTACTGGACAATCTCACGACTACAATTGTCATGGTATCGTTGTTGCGGATACTCTTTCCCTCACAAAAAGACAGGCTGCTTTTTGCGGGACTGGTCGTGATCTCTGCCAATGCCGGCGGCGCCTGGAGTCCTATCGGTGATGTGACCACCACCATGCTGTGGATGGGTAAACAAGTGACTACCCTGAACATTATCATCAAAACATTTGTGCCATCCCTGGTTTGCTTTGTTGTTCCGGCTTTTTTGATCAGCCTGCAGGTGAAGGGTTCCGTTGAAAAAAAAGATACAACCCGGGAAAAACTGCAGTCATCCGCCTTCGAGCGGAACGCGGTTTTTGTGGTCGGCGTCGCCTCGCTTTTATTCGTTCCCGTGTTCAAAACCATCACCCATCTTCCACCTTATATGGGCATACTCTTCGGGCTCGGCATGATGTGGGTGGTTACGGAAATCGTTCATAGCGGCAAGGATGAAGCGGAGAAAGGACTGTTATCTGTAAACCACGCCCTGCGGCGGGTGGATACGCCCAGCATATTATTTTTCCTCGGCATCCTGCTCAGTGTATCGGCCCTGCAATCCACCGGTATCCTGCAATCATTGGCGGCATCGCTGGATAAATCGATCGGGAATATCAGCGCCATTTCGGTAATCATCGGGTTGTTATCGGCCGTGGTGGATAACGTACCGCTGGTTGCCGCGGCGCAGGGCATGTACGGGCTGGAGCAATACCCCACCGATCATTATTTCTGGGAATTTCTTGCGTATTGCGCGGGCACCGGCGGCAGCATTCTTATTATCGGATCCGCTGCCGGCGTGGCCGCAATGGGAATGGAACGCATCCCCTTTTTCTGGTACCTTAAAAAGATTGCCTGGCTGGCCCTCGCGGGTTATCTCGCCGGCGCCGCCGCTTTTTTACTGCAACATTATCTCACCGGCTGATCAGAGATCATCATATTCGTACAGGGTATCGATGGATGCTCCCGCTTTCATTTCAAACACGGGTTTGATCAGTCCGTCTTTCAGTCCGTATACCCATCCGTGCAGATCGGGGCGCTTGTCGTGCTTCCAGGCTTTCTGGATGATGGAGGTTTTGGCCAGGTTGAACACCTGTTCCTGCACGTTTAATTCCACCAGCCGGTCGGTTTTGTTTTCTTCATCTTTAATAGCATCCAGTTCGGTGCGGTGAATGCGGTACACGTCTTTGATATTCCGCAGCCACATGTTCAGCACGGCTTTGAAATCATGGTTGGTCAGCGCCGCCCTGACCCCCCCGCAGCCGTAATGCCCGCATACGATCACGTGTTTAACGTGGAGATGGTTGACCGCGTAGTCGAGCACGCTCAGTAAATTGACATCCGTATTGATAACGAGGTTGGCCACGTTGCGGTGTACGAAGATCTCGCCCGGTTGCGTACCGGTGATCTCGTTGGCAGGCACCCGGCTGTCGCTGCAGCCGATCCAGAGGAACTCGGGTGTTTGCAGATGCGCGAGTCTTTTAAAAAAACCCGGGTCGGCCTGTTCTTTTCCGGTTGCCCATTTCCGGTTTTCTTCCAGCAATTTTTCGTATGTTTTCATTGAATCTGAATGATTTCAGGGTAAAAATAAGATTTGTCTGAACAAATGGACCGTTGAGTTGTCAATAGTGTTGACATATTTTTTTACAATTTTTTTCACCGGGTTTCTGAACCGGCTGATATATTTGCGTCTGTGAAAATCAAAATGCTGAACATAATGGCTTTTTTCCTGCTGCTGGCCGTGGCCACGGTAACACTGTATGGCATCCGGCTAAAGGAAAATAATACAGCGGTTTTCCTGGATAAAGAAGAAAAGAGTGATTCAAAAGTAAGCGGGACAGATAAAGAGGATTTCAAAGTGAAAGCGGTACGCCAGGCGCCCGATTATGCCGGTCCACGCATTACCCGGTCAATTTATGTGTTAAGCCATTTCTTTCCTGAATACACCGTATACATTTCCCTTCCCGAATTGCCCCCGAAGCGGGCCTGATTCCATTTTCCATTTGTTTTGTTTGCTGCCAGGTACTGGCAGGGATATGTCATTTTTAAAAACCTGTTTATGAACAAAAATTTATTTGCTCATTTCAAAAGCGATTTGCCATCAGGTATCGTAGTCTTTCTGGTGGCTTTACCGCTCTGCCTGGGTATTGCGCTGGCTTCAGGGGCGCCTTTCTTTTCCGGTATGATTGCGGGAATCATCGGCGGTATCGTCATCGGCTTTCTGAGTAATTCACACCTGAGCGTTAGCGGACCGGCCGCAGGCCTGGCGGCCGTTGTGCTGGCTTCCATCCAGCAACTCGGGGCGTTTGAAACCTTTCTGCTGGCAGTGCTGCTGGCCGGTGCACTGCAAATTGTACTGGGACTGGTTAAAGCCGGCGCAATCGCCAATTATTTCCCTTCCAGCGTCATCAAGGGAATGCTGACAGCCATCGGCATAATCATTATCATGAAACAAATTCCCCACGCCTTTGGCTATGACAAGGATGCGGAAGGGGACTTTCAATTTCTTCAGCAGGATGGCGAGAACACTTTTTCCGGACTCTTTAACGCCATCAGTAAAATTGATTTGGGCGCCACCCTGATCTGCTTTCTCTCCCTGGCCATACTGATTGTCTGGGAGCGGCCTTATTTTAAGAAAAAACTGAAACTGGTTCCCGGGGGACTGGTCGCGGTAATCGTAGCGGTGGTGCTGAATGAACTGATGCTGAAATCAGGCAGTTCCCTGGCGGTCAGCAACACGGATAAAATTAACCACCTGGTAAATGTGCCGGTTGCGGGCAGCTTTCAGGATTTTCTGGGTTTTTTCACCCTTCCCGATTTTTCACAGCTGGCCAATAAGGATGTCTATATCGTGGCGCTGACAATAGCTGCGGTGGCTTCCATCGAAACGCTTTTGTGTGTGGAAGCCGTTGATAAACTGGACCCCGAAAAAAGGACCACGTCACCCAACCGGGAACTGGTGGCACAGGGCGTGGGCAATATGGCATCCGGCCTGATAGGCGGGTTGCCAATTACAAGTGTTATCGTGAGGAGTTCCGCCAACGTGAACGCGCAGGCCAAAACAAAATTGTCCACTATCATTCACGGGTTTCTCCTGTTGATATGCGTCACCCTGATCCCGGGATTGCTGAATAAAATCCCGCTCGCCGCACTGGCGGCCATCCTGCTGATGACCGGGTACAAGCTGTGCAATGTTGCCCTGTTCAAAAAGATGTTTGCCATCGGCAAATATCAATGGGTGCCATTTATGGTGACGGTAATCGCGATCGTGTTCACCGATCTGCTGACCGGGGTGGGAATCGGGCTGCTCGTGAGCACGCTGGCTTTGTTATATGGCAATTACAAAAACTCCTATTACTTCCACAAGGAAAAGCACCATGAAGGGGAAGCCATACTGATCCACCTTTCGGAGGAGGTTTCGTTCCTGAACAAAGCCAGCATTAAACTTACCCTGGAGCATTTACCGGCCAACAGCACCGTTATCATTGACGCTTATGACAGCCAGTATATCGACTATGATGTGCTGGAACTGATCCGCGACTTCAAGGAGGTGCAGGCGAAACAGCGGAGCATCACCTGTAAAACGGTGGGGTTTAAGGACAAGTACAAAATTGCCAATACGGATAATGTTCAATCGATCAAGGAGTATATCCCCCGGTATCACTCGGTTATTATCGGGGATGCCGTGAAACAGGCTCCTACCGCCATCAATTCATAACAATTAAAACATGAAACCATGAGAACGCATAACAAAGAATCACAAGCCACTATTACGCCCCGGACCGCACTGGAAATTCTGAAAGAAGGCAACCAGCGTTTTGTCAGCAATTTAAAATACAACCGCAACCTGCTGCAGCAGGTGAATGAAACCCGGGACGGCCAGTGGCCTTTTGCCGTGGTGCTCAGCTGCATTGACAGCCGCACATCGGCCGAATTGATTTTTGACCAGGGACTCGGAGATATTTTCAGTGTCCGGATCGCGGGCAATATTGCCAATGAGGATATCCTGGGCAGCATGGAATTTGCCTGTAAAGTGGCGGGTTCAAAACTGATCGTGGTATTGGGCCATACCAAGTGCGGAGCCGTTAAGGGCGCCTGCGACCACGTGGAAATGGGTAACCTCAGCACGCTGCTCGCCAAACTTCGGCCGGCGGTGGAAGAAGAGACCCTGACCAAAACGGATCGTAACTCGGGGAACGGAACATTTGTGGAGCATGTGGCCGCCATCAATGTACGCCGCACCGTGCAGGCTATTCCGGAGCGAAGCCCGATTCTCAGCGATATGCTGGAAAAAGGGGAGATTGGAATTTGCGGAGCTATGTATGACGTGGAAACGGGGAAGGTGAGCTTTTATGATGACACGGTCATCATTAAGCATATAAAACAGCAGTCTCCGGAAGAAACGGTCCTGTCCTGAATCCGTGGTATTTAAAAAAAGCCGCCCCGGGTTACCGGGGCGGCTTATATACATCAGTCATGAAACCCGTTTTTCTTTTATTATTAATCCTGGCCGCTCAACAATTGTTTGCACAAAATGACCGGTTGCAGGATGCTAATTTTATGGTCTGGGGACAGAATTTTACTACGGTCTCCCTTCGCAAAAAATGGAGCCTGCACCTGGAGTATCAATGGCGCCGGACACCGGGATTGAAAAACTGGCAGCAAAGCCTGCTGCGAGCCGGGGCCGGTTATCGACTCAGCGATCATGTCACGGTGCAGGCGGGATACGGCTGGATTGAAACCTTTCCATACGGCGATTATCCTCTTGCGCCGGACGGACCTTTCCCGGAACACCGGCTGCATGAGCAAATCACTTTCCGCCAGCCGGAGAGCCGGTTTTTATTCACGCACCGTTTCCGGATCGAACAACGCTGGCTGGGACGGGTAAAACCCGGTACGGCCGGTCACCGGGAAATTGAAGATTGGGTTTTCCTGCACAGGTTCCGCTACCAGTTCCGGATGCAATACCCGTTTTTCACGAAAGGCGAAAAACAGCTTTACGGGGCGGCTGCGGATGAAGTTTTTTTCGGGGCAGGAAAAAACCTGGGGGTCAATATCTTCGATCAGAACAGGCTATTCATTATAGCCGGCTTTAAATTCAATAATCGTTTCTCCCTCGAGTGCGGTTTTATGAAACAAACCCTGGTCCAGGGAAAGCGGGTGAACAACCGTACGATCGTTCAGCACAATAAGGGCGGGGTACTCGCTTCCATCATAAATTTATAATGCAAAACCTATGAATTTCGAAATACTCATGGCCCTGCTGACACTGGTGGCGCTGGAAGTCGTACTGGGGATTGACAATATTGTTTTTATTTCCGTACTGGCTTCAAAACTTCCGGAGCATCAGCAAAAAAAGGCCAGAAAAACGGGATTGGTGCTGGCGGCCGTGCTTCGGTTGGGATTATTGGGGGTGATTTCCGTGATCATGAAACTGGAAAAGGATTTGTTTACACTATCCGGAATCGGAATATCGGGTAAAGACCTCTTATTGATCGGGGGCGGATTATTTCTTTTGTACAAAAGTGCCCGGGAAATTTATCAGAAAACAGAAGAAAAGGAGGGTGCGCCGGTGAAGCGTTCCGTGGCGACTTTCTCCGGCGTCATCAGCCAGATCCTGCTGCTCGACCTTGTTTTTTCTGTCGATTCCATTATTACCGCAGTGGGTTTGGTGCAACAGGTATGGGTGATGTATGCAGCCGTTATTATATCGGTAATCATTATGTTTTTTGCAGCTGAACCCGTCAGTTCATTTGTAAACAGGCATCCCGCTTTTAAAATGCTGGCGTTAAGTTTCCTGCTGCTGATCGGTTTCGCCCTGTTGGTGGAGGGGTTTGACATAAAGATTCCCAAAGGCTACATATATTTTTCCATGGCTTTTGCTTTGTTTGTGGATATTATCCAGATGCGGGTGCAAAAAAAGAATGCCGGGCCCGTATAACCGTAGGAGCAGCATTCCGGATCGGATACCCGAACGGATAAGGGGATTTAAAGTTTCAGGAATCCAGTTCTTTTGAATTTCGGGGCAGGTGGTCGTATTCGCCGCGGAAAGCGTACCATCCGAAAATAACCAGTCCCACGGCGATCGGGGTGAAGATGGTAATGATAATGACCCAGATCACCGGGTTGTTGATGTCTTTTTTACCGGCGGTATCGATATGGGCCACCGCCCCGTTCACCAGTTCATAGATCACGAAAGGCGCGATCAGCAATAAAAGCAGCCCGAAATATCTTTTGAATGCGGTCATGGTCAGTCATTTATTTTTTTATCAATCTTGTTTTGCAGGTACATGGTGCCTACCGCGAAGCAAAGGGCCGCCACGCCAATGGGGTACCATAATCCCACCAGCGGATCGGAAGTATAGGTTGTCGTCAGCAGCAAACCGATAAAGGGCACCAGTCCGCCAAACACGCCGTTCCCGATATGATAGGGCAGCGACATGGAGGTATAACGGATCTTGGTGGGGAACATTTCCACCAGGAAAGCGGCGATAGGGCCATATACCATCGTTACATAGAGGATCAGGATAAACACAAGACCCACCAATTTCCAGTAGATGGTTCCGGGTAAATGTTTCTGGCTTGACAGCACATGACGGCGGGGTTCAAAATACTGTTCCGCCATCACGACGGTATCGGTGAATTTTGTTTTTTCCCTTACCCCGTTTGCATAGGTGATCAACGCTTCGGTGGTGATAAGGGAATCGCCTGCTTTTTTATAGACTTCGCCGGTCCTGGAGACCAGGTCGTTTTTGATGACAATATTAGTCTCCTTCGTTGAGCCGCTTTCTTTCAGGAAAGTATTAAAGATCGGCCGGTAAGTCAGTATGGCCAGCAGCATGCCCGTCATCATGATCCATTTTCTTCCGATCCTGTCGCTCAGCCATCCCCAGAAAATGAATAAGGGCGTTGCGAAGAGGATGGCCCAGAGCAGGATGGTCCGGCTCTGTTCGAAACCAATATGGCATTTTGTTTCCAGGAAATTCTGCGCGTAGAATTGCCCCGTGTACCAGACCACACCCTGTCCCATCACCGCCCCGAACAGCGCCAGCAGCACCATTTTGAAATTGGCTTTGTGCCGGAAACTTTCCGTAATCGGGTTCAGCGAGGTTTTTCCTTCCGATTTCAACTGTGCATACAGGGGCGACTCCTTCATCCGCATCCGGATATAAATGGAAATCCCGACCAGCAGGATGGAAATCCAGAATGGATATCGCCAGCCGCCCCATTCTGCGCTGAAGGATGCATCGCTCATATTCGATTTCACCAGCAGGATCACGCCCAGCGCAATAAACAATCCCAGGGTGGCGGTGGTTTGTATCCAGCTGGTGTAATATCCTCTTTTATTATAAGGCGCGTGTTCGGCTACATAGGTGGCAGCGCCGCCGTATTCGCCGCCCAGGGCCAAACCCTGCAGCAGGCGCAGGGCCAGTACGATGATGGGCGCCAGGATACCGATGCTCTCATAACTCGGCACGCAGCCGATCAGGAAAGTGGAGCCTCCCATGATCACGAGCGTGAGCAGGAAAGTGTATTTTCTCCCTACCATATCGCCCAGCCTTCCGAATACCAGGGCGCCAAAAGGACGCACAAGGAAACCGGCGGCGAAAATGGCGAGGGTGCTGAGCAGGGCGGCGGTGGGATTTTCCTTAGGGAAAAACTGCGTGGAGATCGTGGTGGAGAGCATCCCGAAGATGTAGAAATCGTACCATTCGATCATCGTGCCTACGGAAGACGCAGCGATGATCGTGCGGATGCTTGTTGGTTTCATGGAATCAAGATACAGAATTTGTAAATAAAATTCATCGCCCGGAATTCGTTTGCCGTAGCTTTGATTACCTGAACATGACAAATGAAAGGTTCCGTTCTGCTCATCGATGATGAACAACAGTTGCGCCAGTTGCTCAGCCGGATTATCCGGCTCGAGGGCTTTACGGTCACGGAAGCGCCGGGCCTGGCGGCAGCGCGAAAGATCCTGCAAAAAGAAACGCCCGATATCATTCTCTGTGATGTAAAATTACCGGATGGGAACGGTGTGGATATGGTGAAAGAAGTAAAGGCGCATTACCCCGGCACCGAAATCATCTTACTCACGGCATACGGCAATATTCCAGACGGGGTGCAGGCCATGCGATACGGGGCGTTTGATTATATCACCAAGGGGGATGATAACGACCGCATCATCCCGTTGCTGCACCGGGCGATGGATAAACTGCAGTTAGCAAGAAAGGTGGAATCATTGCAACAAAAGATTTCCGGTCAGTATTCATTTGAAAGTATTCTTGGATCCGCTCCTGCTATCCGGGAAGCGATAACACTGGCAAAAAAAGTGGCCGCAACAGATGCTACCGTTTTATTGCTGGGGGAAACGGGTACGGGAAAAGAAATATTCGCGCAGGCGATCCATTATGCAGGCAGCAGGAATACAAAACCCTTTGTGGCGGTTAATTGCAGCGCCCTGAGCAGGGAATTACTGGAAAATGAATTGTTCGGGCATGTGGCCGGGGCTTTTACCGGGGCGGCCAAAGATAAGAAAGGGCTGTTTGAAGAGGCCGATGAAGGAACCATCTTCCTCGATGAGATCGGTGAAATGTCGCCGGAACTCCAGGCAAAATTGCTCCGGGTTTTGGAATCCGGCGAATTCATAAAAGTCGGAGACACCAAAACGGGTAAAGTAAATGTCCGTGTTATTGCCGCCACCAACCGCGACCTGCAAAAGGAAATTGCAGCGGGTCAGTTCAGGTCCGATTTATATTACCGCCTTTCCGTATTCCGGGTGGCGTTACCGCCGTTGCGGGATCGGAAAGCGGATATTCCTGTTCTGGCCGGTCATTTTGCTGCTTTATTTGCCGCCAAAACAAATAAACCAGTCCCGGTTTTGCAAAAAGTTTACCTCGATGCGCTGCAGCAGTATCCATGGCCGGGCAATATCCGGGAACTGAAAAATATTATTGAACGTTCTGTTATTTTGAATGAAGACGGTGAACTTACGCAGCAAGACCTCCCGGTTGAAATACAGTTGGGTCCGGCAGCGGCTTCTTCCGAAATTTTTGATCTCGCCGGGCTGGAAAAATCACATATCCAAAAAGTATTGAAACATACAAACGGCAATAAAACCGAAGCTGCCAAACTCCTGGGTATCGGGCTGACCACCCTTTACCGGAAAATTGAGGAATACCGGATATAGTATGTGTTTTTCATTTTGAAAACCGACCCTTCCAAATCGGAAGGTTTTTTTAATTCTCCCGGCCACCATAAAAATGACCCACTTCTGTAAGCGATTGTGGCTTAATTACAATTCTGTAAATAAATCGATGACCAGTTTCCGGCATCCCGCTTGTCGGGATGTTGAAAACACCAAAGTATGAGAAGGAATCCTTTGCAGGGTCTCGGCAGGCGATGGAAGCTGCACATCCTGATCCCCTTAATTTATTTCGGGGGGCTGACAGTGGCCCTGGTGATTAAATACCTGGTTTGAAAACAGCCCTGAATGAGCAGTGTTACCCGAAAGGGTGATTTGACTCACAGGAATCTAAATATGTTGTTTTTAACTTGGAAAATTCGAAAGATGGAACGGAACCTCCAATATATAAAAGTATCCAGGTGGTAATACTGGCCTGGATGATTGCGATGGCGCTGCTGTATATCGTGCTTGTAAAATTGAAAATATTGTTTCACAAATAAACCGAAAAAAATGCTTACCGTAATTCTTTACCTCGCCGGGATAGCCGGGTTTGCATTGTTCTTCAAATTCATTGACTGGTTCGAAAAAATTTAATGATTCGTCCCGGAAGGGATGAAAAACAATTTGTATGATCTTATTATTCGTCATCTCGGTCCTGGTTTTTATTTACCTGTGTTATGTACTGGTAAAACCGGAAAAATTCTGACAACCACCAACTAAAAATAAATAGTTATGACCACGGAAATCTTAGGTGTCGTGCTCATGTTCGGCCTTACCGTAGCGCTGGCCATTCCCCTGGGACGCTATATCGGCAAAGTATATGAGGGAGAAGGAACATGGCCGGACCGGTTGCTTAACCCGGTTGATCAGATGTTCTATAAACTGGGTGGCGTTGATCCCGGCCGGGAAATGAACTGGAAACAGCATTTAAAAGCAATGCTGCTCATCAACCTGGTTTGGTTTATCATTTCTATGCTCGTGCTGATGAATATGGGCTGGCTGCCGCTGAACCCGGACGGCAATCCATCCATGCCGGCCGACCTGGCTTTCAATACTTCGGTAAGTTTTGTAACCAATACCAACCTGCAGCACTATTCAGGCGAATCGGGTTTGTCTTACCTGGGTCAAATGATCCTGATGCTGTGGCAATTCATCAGCGCTGCTACGGGCATGGCTGTCTGTGCGGTAGTATTTATTGCCATGAAAGAAAAAACAACGGAAAAGCTGGGAAATTTTTATTATCTGTTTGTACGGTCCGCCACCCGGATATTACTGCCACTCGCGATAGTGGTAGCGATGATACTGGTCTTCAACGGCACCCCTATGAATTTTGAAGGGAAGGCACAATATGTCTCCCTGCAGGGCGATACCGTGCAGGTGAGCCGCGGGCCGGCTGCTGCCATGATCGCCATCAAGCAACTGGGAACAAACGGGGGAGGGTATTACGGACCGAATTCTTCGCATCCTTTAGAGAATCCAAACTACTTCACCAATATTGTGGAGAACCTGAGCATTCTTTTGATTCCCATTGCCATGGTATTTGCATTGGGTTATATCATTAAGCGGAAAAAATTTGCCTGGATGGTTTTTGCAGTCATGACGATTGGATTTTTATTATTGTTGGGCAATGCAGTGTATAATGAAATGCATGGTAATTATGAGATAGCGAAAATGGGCATTTCACAACCGCTGGGCAGCATGGAAGGGAAAGAAGTTCGCTTTGGCCCGGCAGCGTCTGCTGCATGGGGTGTTAGTACAACCGTTACTTCAAACGGTTCGGTCAACTCCATGCATGACAGTTTCACCCCGCTTGCCGGTATGAGCGCCCTGCTGGGCATGATGATCAATTCATTTTACGGCGGTGTGGGTGTTGGCTACCTGAATTTTTACATCTTTATCATCATCGCTGTTTTTATCAGCGGCCTGATGGTAGGAAGGACGCCGGAATTCCTGGGAAAAAAGATCGAAGCAAAAGAGATGAAGATCGCTGCCATTATCGCACTGCTGCACCCGTTGCTGATCCTGGCGGGTACGGCATTGTCTTCCTACCTGTATGCCCATAACCCGTCAGCCTTTGCCGGTTGGCTGAACAACCCGGGTCATCACGGGTACAGTGAAATGCTGTATGAATTCACTTCGGCATCAGCCAACAATGGCAGCGGGTTTGAAGGACTCGGTGATAATACGCCTTTCTGGAATATCGCCTGCGGCATCGTAATGCTGCTGGGCAGGTATTTACCCATTATCGGGCCGGTGGCGATTGCGGGGATTCTGGCGAAGAAGAAATACATCCCGGAAAGCGCCGGAACCCTTCGAACAGATAACAGCACTTTCGGGATCATGGTATTTGCCGTGATATTTATCGTGGCAGCGCTGAGTTTCTTCCCCGCGCTGGCCCTTGGACCGATCGCGGAGTTCTTTGGTATGAAATAATAAGAAACCAATGAAGCATGCGGATCAAATCTTGAACAAGTATATGCCGTCCATTTTGACCCATATGACCCATATGACCTCTATGACTAATATGACTTATTTGACTTATAAGACTTTCAACAAAATTTTATGTCAGTACACAGACGAAAACAAAGCTTATTTGAACCCTCGCTCGTAAAAGAAGCGCTGGGGCATTCCTTTACCAAACTGAATCCCCGGATCCAGTTCCGCAACCCGGTTATGTTTACCGTTTGGATCGGGACCCTGATCATGATAGGTGTTTGCGGTTGGATCGCCGCCGGCGAAACTTCACAGGGAAGCCTGGTATATAATATGATCATCACGGCCATCCTGCTGATCACCCTGTTGTTTGCCAATTTCGCCGAAGCAATTGCAGAGGCAAGAGGCAAGGCACAGGCTGACAGCTTACGCAAGGCCCGGGAAGAAACACCGGCTAAAAAGATTTTAATTGTTGGCGATAAATATGTGAATGAAGTGACAGTGATCCCTTCTTCACAACTGAGAAAAGGGGATCTTTTTCTTTGCGAAGCTGGTGATGTTATTCCTATGGATGGCGAGATCATCGAAGGTATCGCTACTATTGACGAATCGGCTATCACCGGAGAATCCGCTCCCGTAATCCGCGAAGCTGGCGGTGATAAATCCTCCGTAACGGGGGGAACCAAAGTATTATCCGACATGATCAAGGTGAAAGTAACCACGGAACCCGGTGAAACTTTCCTGGATAAAATGATCGCATTGGTGGAAGGGGCTTCCCGCCAAAAAACCCCTAACGAGATTGCGCTGACCATTTTACTCGCAGCATTTACGCTGGTATTTATCATTGTTTGCGTAACCTTAAAACCGTTTGGCGATTATGCCAACACACCCATTACCATCTCCGCATTCATTTCCCTGTTCGTATGCCTGATACCGACCACCATCGGCGGGTTACTGAGCGCTATCGGCATTGCGGGGATGGACAGGGCGCTGCGCGCAAACGTTATTACCAAAAGCGGCAAGGCCGTTGAAACTGCCGGCGACCTGGATACCATCCTGCTGGATAAAACCGGAACCATCACGATCGGTAACCGTAAGGCCACCAACTTTTACCCGGCCCCGGGCGTCGTTGAAGAGGAATTTATCGACATGGTTGTATTAAGTTCACTGGCAGATGAAACCCCGGAGGGGAAATCAATTGTTGAACTGGGAAACGCAAAAGGGGCCGGCCCCGTAGCAGACAGGACCGGGATGCAATTCATCAATTTCACCGCCGAAACAAGGAGCAGTGGCGTGAACCTTTCCGACGGAACGCAGATCCGCAAGGGGGCATTTGACGCCATCCGGAATATTGTAACCAGGAACGGCGGAACCGTGCCTGCAGATACTGATGAAAGGGTCAGGACCATTGCCGCCAACGGGGGCACCCCGCTTGTTGTTGCCCTGAACAATACTGTAAAAGGCGTGATCGAACTGCAGGATATCATCAAACCTGGTATACAGGAACGTTTTGAGCGGTTGCGGAAAATGGGAGTAAAGACCGTCATGGTCACCGGAGACAATCCTTTAACGGCAAAATACATTGCTGAAAAAGCCGGAGTGGATGATTTTATCGCCGAAGCAAAACCCGAGGATAAAATGAATTATATCCGCAGAGAACAACAGGGCGGAAAACTGGTGGCTATGATGGGTGACGGGACCAATGACGCCCCGGCCCTGGCACAGGCCGACGTGGGAGTGGCTATGAACAGCGGCACACAGGCAGCCAAGGAAGCCGGTAATATGGTGGACCTTGAAAACGATCCCACCAAACTGATCGAGATCGTGGAGATCGGGAAACAGTTGCTGATGACAAGGGGAACGTTGACCACATTTTCCATTGCGAATGATGTCGCAAAATATTTCGCGATCGTTCCGGCCCTGTTCATTGTTTCGATCCCGGGGTTGCAGGCAATGAATATCATGAACCTGCACAGCCCGGAAAGCGCCATTCTGTCGGCTGTGATCTTCAATGCCATCATTATTCCGCTGCTGATACCCCTGGCACTGAAAGGCGTTGCCTACAAGCCGATCGGGGCCAGTGCCCTGCTCAGGAGAAACCTTTTTGTCTATGGACTGGGTGGTGTGATCGTGCCCTTCATAGGAATAAAATTGATCGATCTGCTGGTATCAACCTGGTTTTAAGAATTAAACTTATCATACGATGAAACAAAATATCATTCCCGCATTAAGGCTTACCCTGGTTTGCATGGTATTCTTTATGGGTATTTACTCCCTGGTGATCTTTGCGGGAGCGCAACTGTCTCCCGGTAAAGGGAAGGGTGAAACGGTTATGGTAAACAACCAGGTGGTTGGCTGGAAACTGCTGGGCCAGAAGTTTACTGATGACAAATATTTCCAGGGTCGCCCTTCGGCGGTGGATTATAACGCGGCCGGATCCGGCGGCAGCAACAAAGGACCTACGAATCCCGATTACCTGCAGCAGGTAAAGGACCGGATCGACAGTTTCCTGCTGCATAACCCCGGGGTGCAAAAAGCATCGATACCATCAGACCTCGTTACTGCATCCGGCGCGGGTCTCGACCCCCATATCTCCGTGCCCGGGGCATATGTGCAGGTCGGCAGGATAGCGGCCATTAGAAATATTCCTGTTAATCAGGTGAACGACCTGGTGGCAAATCATATTGAAAAACCGTTGCTGGGCCTGTTCGGAACTGAACGGGTAAATGTGCTGCAATTGAATCTGGCGCTTGATAATCTGAAATAAAAAAATAAAGATGAAAAAGTTTCTTTGGATCGCGGCCCTGTTAACCGGGTTGTCGGTGAAGGGGCAGGATTCGGTTAATGGATCGCTGACGATATCGGGGTATACGGAAGCCTATTACCAGTATGATTTCAATAAACCTTCCGATGGGAACCGCCCCGGGTTTATTTACAGTCATAACCGGCACAATGAATTCAACCTTAACTTGGGTTTTCTGAAAGCAAGTTATACCGCGGAACGGGTAAGGGCTAACCTGGCTCTGGCGGCCGGCACCTATGTGAACGCAAACTATGCCGCTGAACCGGGCGTACTGAAAAATATATTTGAAGCCGACGCAGGCATAAAGCTGGGGAAGAAAAATGTCTGGCTGGACGCCGGGATCTTCCCCTCTCATATTGGATTCGAAAGCGCGGTCAGCAGGGATTGCTGGAACCTTACAAGAAGTATCCTGGCCGATAATTCCCCTTATTTCGAGGCAGGTGCGAAGATTACCTATACAACTGATAATGGCAAATGGATACTGAGCGGCATGGCTTTAAATGGCTGGCAGCGCATCACCCGGGTAAGCGGGAATTCGCTGATAAGCTGGGGAACGCAGCTTCAGTACAAACCTTCTGACAAAGCGCTTCTGAATTACAGTACGTTTATCGGAACGGATAAACCCGACAGCGCAAGACTGTCAAGATTTTTTAATAATTTCTACGGGATATTGTCACTCAGCGACAAATGGGGGCTGACCCTCGGGTTTGATATCGGTACGGAGGAAAAAACGCCCGCGGGAGGTAGTAATACCTGGTTCTCACCGGCAGTGATCCTGAAATATTCGGTAAACGACAGGTGGGCCTTTGCGGCAAGGCTGGAACATTATCATGACAAAAACGGGGTGATGATCGCCACCGGCAGTCCAAACGGGTTCCAGACTACGGGATATTCATTCAATATCGACTTCAGCCCGGCCCGGAATGCACTGGTCAGGTTCGAAGCCCGGAATTTCTGCAGTAAGGACAAAATATTTGCAAAGGAAAACGGTTTTACAAAGAGCAGTACATTTATCACCTCTTCAATAGCCGTTTCGTTCTGATATGGGTGAACTGGAAGCAAATAAATGGCTGGAAAAAATTCAGCAGCAAAAAAAAGGAAAGCTGAAGATCTATATCGGCATGAGCGCCGGTGTGGGCAAAACCTTCCGTATGCTCCAGGAAGCCCACAACCTGCTGCGTAACGGGGTGAATGTAAAGATCGGTTATGTCGAAACGCACGGGAGAAAAGAAACCGAAGCATTGATCGAAGGGTTGTCGGTGATACCGCGCAGAAAGGTATTTTATAAAGGCAAAGAACTGGATGAACTGGATGTTCAGGCCATTTTATTATTACAGCCCGAAGTGGTCATTATCGATGAACTGGCACATTCAAATATCCCCGGCAGCAAAAATGAAAAGCGCTGGCAGGATGTGATAGATATCCTGGACGAAGGTATCGATGTGATTTCCGCTGTCAATATCCAGCATATCGAAAGTATCAATGAGGATGTGAAAGCCATCACCGGCGTGGAAGTGGCGGAAAGGATACCGGATAAAATCCTTCAGATGGCAGATGAGGTGGTGAATATCGATTTAACGGCAGATGAACTCATCACCCGGCTCAAAGAAGGGAAGATCTATGACCACAGTAAAGTGCAGCAGGCGCTGCAGCATTTCTTCAAGCCGGAGAAAATCCTGCAATTACGTGAACTGGCCCTGAAGGAAGTGGCGGGACAGGTGGAAAGAAAAGTGGATTATGAAGTCACATCGCGGGAAAAAGGCTGGCGCCACGAACATTTCCTTGCCTGCGTTTCCAGCAATCATGAAACGGCCCAGCATATCATCCGGAAAACGGCCCGGCTGGCATCCTATTATAACAGCCAGTGGTATGTTTTGTATGTGCAAACGCCCAAAGAGTCGATGGACAAGATTCCCCTGGCGGCACAGAGATACCTGATCAATAATTTTAAGAATGCAACGGAACTGGGTGCCGAAGTGCTGCAGGTCAAGCACCATCATATCGCCAGGGCGATCATGGAAATTGTGGAAGAAAAGCATATTACAACGGTATGCATCGGTAAACCGCATCTGAATTTGTTCCAGGTGATCCTGCGCACCAATGTGTTTAACCAGTTGTTGAAAACCCTTTCGAAAAATGACGTGGACCTTATTATCCTGTCCTGATGGCTATTAAATTAAAAACAAAAGTCGCCTTGGGCGGAATTTTCCTCTTTGCCCTGCTGATCCTGGTCGGCGGGGTCAGTTTCTATTACCTGAACCGGTTGAGCGAAGACACCAAGCGCATTGTAAAGGATAATTACGAGACGCTGAATTATACCCGGGATATGCTCCGGGAATTGGATGAAGTGAAGGGAAAGGACAAAGACGCAGCCCTTAATAATTTTGAAAATAACCTCCGGTCCCAGGAAAAAAATATTACCGAACCCGGAGAAAAAGAATCCACGGCTTCGCTCCGGCAGCATTTTGAGGCGCTGAAATCGGGACATCAGGCTGACTCCCTTCCTGCATTGATGCGTAAGGATATTGTCCGGATCATGGAGGTAAACCTGCAGGCCATCGACAAAAAGAACCAGACGGCGCAGGCATCTGCCCAGGGCGCCAAAACGATCATCACGATCATCCTGACGATCTGCTTCCTGATCAGTATAACCTTTTTGTACAATTTCCCTTCCCTGGTGGCTTCCCCCGTGGCATCGCTCACGGAAGGGATACGGGCTATAGCCAATAAAAATTACGGCCTGCGGCTGCACCTGAACCGGAAAGATGAATTCGGCGAACTGGCCAATGCCTTCAACAGTATGGCCGAAAAACTGGACCAGTATGAGCACAGTAACCTGTCCAAGATCCTATTTGAAAAGCAAAGGGCTGAAACAGTCATCAATTCCATGAAAGACGCCAGCATCGGGGTGGACAATAAAGGGACGGTGCTGTTCGCCAACCAGCAGGCCCTGCAATTACTGAACCTGAAGGAGCCCGATATCATTGGTCAGAAGCAGGAGGAAGTAAAAAAAAGAAATGACCTTTTCAGGTTTTTGCTGACAGAGCAAAACAATACTCCATTTAAGATTGTGGTGGAAGGAAAAGAGAACTATTTTACCAAGGAGATAGTAGAATTAAAGCATGAGAACCAGCCTGCGGGGATCGTGATCGTGCTCAAAAACATAACTCCATTTAAAGAACTGGATGTGGCCAAGACAAATTTTATTGCCACCGTTTCCCATGAATTAAAGACGCCCCTGGCTTCCGCTGATTTCAGCCTGAAATTGCTGGAAGACGAACGGACGGGAATCCTGAATCCCGAACAAAAAGAACTGGTAAGCAGCCTGAAAGAGGATAATAAAAGGTTATTAAGAATATTAAGTGAGCTACTGGATATGTCGCAGGTAGAAAGTGGCAAGATCCGGCTGAACCTGCAACCGGTACGGCCTGTTGATCTCGTCAAAAAGGCCGTGGCCACCGTGGAAAACATCATTCGGGAAAAAAACATCCAGGTAGCGCTGCAGGTCCCCGAGGAACTTCCTCCCATCAAGGCCGACACGGAAAAGACAACCTGGGTGTTGAACAATTTTCTCACCAATGCCATCCGTTACTCTGATGCCCATGCAAAGATCATTGTCGACGTTCAGCAAAAAGATGACAAAATCGATTTCAGTGTACAGGATTTCGGTAAAGGCATAGCCCCCCAATACAGGGACAGGATATTCGACCGCTATTTCCGGGTGCCGGGCACCAAAGAAGGTACGGGACTGGGTCTTTCCATATGTAAAGAATTCATCGAAGCGCAGGGCGGGAAGATCTCCGTAGAATCGGACCTGGGAAAAGGAAGCCGGTTTGGATTCAGTTTACCCCTGGCCGGCATTAGCTGAATGCACGCGTAACTTTTTCAAATAACATTTTTGGTTTTTCCTGCCATTTCCCCGTTTCGTACATTTAAGGCAAAAAGTTGACTGACTATGTCATACCCCTACCAGATACGCTCACTCGAAGAATACCACCGGGCCTACCGCGAAAGCGTCGAACAACCCGAAAAATTCTGGGCTTCCGTGGCGGAGCATTTTCACTGGCGTAAAAAATGGGACCGCGTGCTGGAATGGAATTTCCGGGAGCCCATGGTCAGGTGGTTTGAGGGCGCAAGGCTGAACATCACCGAAAACTGCATCGACCGGCACCTGGCCGCGCTCGGCGATAAACCCGCGATCATCTGGGAGTCAAACGACCCGGAAGAGCGGACCCGCGTGGTGACCTATAACCGATTGCATAAACGGGTCTGCCAGTTCGCACAGGTATTAAAGAACAACGGTGTAAAAAAAGGCGACCGCGTCTGCATTTATATGGGCATGATCCCCGAACTGGCCTATGCCGTGCTGGGTTGCGCCCGGATCGGGGCCATCCACAGCGTGATCTTCGGCGGGTTCAGCGCGCAAAGCATTGCCGACCGTCTCGATGATGCCAGCGCGGAATTTATCGTTACCTGCGACGGCGCCTACCGGGGCGGTAAAGATATTCCCCTGAAAAGCGTGATCGACGATGCCCTCGTAGGCAATAAAACCGTGAAGCGGGTGATCGTGTATACCCGCACCCGTACGCCGGTGAGCATGATCAAGGGCCGGGATGTTTGGTGGGAAGATGAAATGGAACATGCGGAAGCGCAGATCGAACAGAACGGGGTCGTGTCTTTTCCTGCCGAAGAAATGGAGGCGGAAGATCCTTTGTTTATTTTATATACATCGGGCAGCACGGGCAAACCCAAGGGCGTGGTACATAGCTGCGCGGGGTATATGATATGGACCACCTATACGTTTGTAAACGTTTTTCAATATCATCCGGGCGATATTCATTTCTGCACGGCCGATATCGGCTGGATCACCGGGCACAGTTATATTTTATACGGACCACTGAGCGCCGGCGCCACTTCCCTGATGTTTGAAGGAATTCCCACCTGGCCGGATGCCGGGCGGTTCTGGGATATTGTCGATAAGTACAGGGTGAATATCATCTATACGGCGCCCACCGCTATCCGGAGCCTGATGGGTTTCGGAACGGAACCATTAAAAGGGAAAGACCTCTCATCCCTGAAAATCCTCGGTACGGTCGGCGAGCCTATCAATGAAGAAGCCTGGCACTGGTATGATGAACATGTAGGCAAGAAAAAATGCCCGATCGTGGATACCTGGTGGCAAACCGAAACGGGCGGAGCGCTGATCTCCAACCTGGCGGGTGTTACCCCCTCCATTCCCAGCTGGGCCAGCCTGCC
>CAYNSL010000001.1:79042-98724 GCA_964399755.1 uncultured Chitinophaga sp.
GGCACCGCCGAGGTGGAGAATGCGATCAACATGCACGCGGGCGTGGTGGAAAGCGCCGTGGTGGGTTACCCGCACGATATCAAGGGACAGGGTATCTACGCCTATATTATATACAACGGCAAACATGTGGATGATGAACTTACCCGGAAGGATATCCTGCAAACCGTAACCCGTATCATCGGCGCGATCGCCAAACCCGATAAGATCCAGTTTGTTTCCGGTTTGCCCAAAACAAGAAGCGGCAAGATCATGCGCCGCATCCTGCGCAAGATCGCGGAAGGGGATACTTCCAACCTGGGCGATACGACCACCCTGCTGGATCCCGGCGTTGTGGAAGAAATTAAGAACGGGCGACTCTAAGTGTATAGATACCCGGCAGCGGGTATTGATCGGGCCGCATTGTTTTTTATTTTTCCAAAAATCAATCTCGGTGATGCGCCGGTTAATTTACTTGTTTTTTATATGTATTCCCGGCAGCTGCCCGGCGCAGGAATTCAGCGTAGTAGCGCTGGGCTTGCAGACCCCGGTGGTCTCCTGTACTCCGGTGAAGGACCAATCCCTTTCTTCCACCTGCTGGAGTTTCAGCAGCAATTCCTTTCTCGAGAGCGAGTGCATGAAAAAGGGTCTCGGCAAAACGGACCTCAGTGAAATGTTCGTGGCCCGGTACTCCATGATCCGGAAGATCCGGCTCCACCTGATACTCAAAGGGCAGAATTTTTTTACGCCCGGAGGCCAGTTCCACGATGCGCTGTGGGTGCTGAAGCAGTACGGGATGGTGCCCGAAGAAGCCTATCCCGGCCGGCCGCGGGGCGAGCGCGCCCACAACCATGCCGAGCTGGACACGCTGCTTAGCCGTTTTGTGCGCGACTGCGTGAAAAGAGGTATAACGGAAATGGATAACCGCCAATCGGCTTTCGTCGACAGCGTACTGGATCATTACCTCGGCCCCGTACCTGCGCAGTTTACGTATGCGGGGCAGGTCTACACGCCCCGGCGCTTTGCTGATGAATACCTGCAGCTGAACCCGGATGACTTCGCGGAGATCACTTCGTACACACATCATCCTTACTATACGAAATTCGTGCTGGAGGATAAATACAACTGGACGGGCGACGCCTACGAAAACGTAAGCCTGGATGATTTTTCCCGAATCACGGATGCGGCCCTGCAAAAAGGGTACAGCGTGGGCTGGGATGGCGATGCCGACGACCCTTATTTCCGGTATTACCAGGGTTTGGCCTGGTTGCCCGGAACGATACGCGACTTTACACAGGCCAGGCAGGATGCTTTTAACGATAAAACCACCCTGCTCGATCACATGATGCATATCGTGGGAGTAAGCCTTGACCGGTACGGGGAAAAATGGTATTATATCAAGAACTCCTGGGGTGATGATACAAACCTCCTCCATGGCTTTGTATTTATGCGCGAAGATTATTTCAGGATCCGGACTGTAGCGATCATCGTCAACAAAAAAGCCGTGCCGGCGGATATCCGGGAACGGCTGGGGTGGAAGTAGCGTATGACAACAGGCAATAGGCAATAAGCAATGGGCAATAGGCAATGGAACCCGTAATTACAACGTTTCATCGTATAGCGCTGGTTGTATATTGGGTTAGGTTAAATTGATTAACTACGCATATCTTATTTCCTTTAAGCATTAGGATTGGTCAGGAACATACTTACAACAAGTATTTATTCCAGGAGAAAATCACCAACGATAGTACCCGCCGAAAACCGGACGCTGATTGTCTATTGTTTATTGCCTATCGTCTATTGCTTATTGCCAATTGCTATTTGTCCCCTACTTTTGGCGCCAAACAACCGGGTAAGGCCGATTATCCATGGAAAAGAAACCGCTGAAAAAACAGATCTCTTCCGTGCTTCGCTGGGTGGGCTGGGTGCTGCTGGTCCAGTTTATCCTGATCAATATCAGCGCCGCGCTTTACGCGTACAGGCTCACACATTTTTACAGGAACCTGCCGGAGGGTCATGCCGACGAACCGACGAATATTTTCAGTAAATCATGGAAACTTTTTACGGGACCGCGTTATCCCCGTCCGCAGGTAAGCGACCAGCCTTCTTTTCCTTTTGATACCGTGCGGCTGAAAACAAAAAGCGATCTCCTGATCGAGGCCTGGTACGGCAAAACGGATTCGGTATCCCGGGGAACGGTCATCCTCTTTCACGGGATCACCGTTACCAAATCATCCCTGCTGGACGAAGTGAATGATTTTCGCTACATGGGTTATAATATCCTGATGGTCGATTTCCGCGGTCACGGCAACAGCGGAGGCAATACCACCACGATCGGTGCCCGGGAATCGGAGGAAGTGAAACTGGCTTACGACTATATTGCCGGCAAGGGAGAAAAAAATATTTTTTTATACGGCAGTTCGATGGGAGCGGTGGCCATTGCCAAAGCGGTTTCCGACTATGCCATCCGTCCCGCCGGGCTGATCCTTGACATGCCTTTTCTTTCTTTGCAGTCCTACCTAAAGGCCAAAGCGCGGGTGCTGGGATTTCCGCGACAGCCCTTCGCGTTCCTGACTACGTTCTGGATCGGGGCGGAGCGCGGCTTTAACGGATTCAAACATAAAACCACCCGCTATGCGGCCCGCATTCATTGCCCGGTGCTGATGCAATGGGGCACGATGGATCAGCTGGTATTGCGCGGCGAGATGCAAAAAGTGTATGATGCCATTGCATCCGCGGATAAAAAATTAGTGATATATGACGGGGCGCAGCATGAATCTTTTTTGCGTAAAAGTCCCTTGAAGTGGCGGATCGAAACGGGGAAATTCCTGGCCGGCCATAGCCACTAATATCATCGGCGAATGGTGACCTGCGTACCCACACCGGCATACCCGTAGATCTCTTTTACATCATCGTTTTTCAGGGAAATACAGCCTTCCGTCCAGTTTTTATACCGGTCGATCATATAGTCATCATGCGGCCAGGTGCCGTGAATGCCGATCCCGCCCCCGATGCTGGCGCCCGCCGGGATCTCCCCGCGTTGCTTGCGCTGGTTGAATTTTTCGATGCTCTCCCGGGTGGGATAATCAAGACCCATGTAACGGCACCATTTCTCATGCACTCGTTTATTGATGATGCGGAAATTTCCTTCCGGGGTATTCTTGTCGCCCTGCATTTTTTTGTCGGAGAGGCTGCTGTTGCCGAATACCACGGGATAGGTGGCATACCAGCCCTTGTCGTCGTACACGCTCAGTTCATAATCCGATTTATCAATGATGATCGATACCGCGCCCACCGGGCCGGTGGGGATAATACTGAAACGTTTGTGGGCCTGTGAACGATAACTGTAGTTTACCCCGGTCGTCAGCAGGCCGCTTCCCAATACGACGGAGGTAAGGACAAAAAAGTTTTTCATGCCTGTTAGTGTTTTCAATAAGGACGGGTATAACCCTGGGGGCGGGATTATTTTTGCTCAGGTGGGAAGCATTTTCCTTGCCAGGCCATAACCGGTAACCGTCCAAACGTTCAAACGCAATGCCATGAAAAATTATTTTGGGCTGTGGATATGTTTTAACGTGACATTTACAAAAGAAGCGGGTTAATACCATAAAAAAACCGGCGGGAATGCCGCCGGTCTGCTTATTCCCCGGGGAAATATTACCAGTTGCTGAAGCGGAACCCGAAATTGTAAGGGGTCATGTCCAGGCTCTTGCTCCACATGTTTTTTGCCGCGACGCTGCCATAGAGCCTTACGGGACCCAGCGACAATTCGCCGACATAGGAGATTTTGAAGCGCTCCAGGTCGAAATCGTTCTTCACCTTATTCACATCGTTCTTCAGTTTTGTTTTGTAACGGGCGGAGTACAGGTACCCAAAGCTGATCCCGCCGCTGAACCCGAATCCCTGGTTCCGCCGGGGCGTGAAATCAAAATTGAGCATCACCGGGAGGGTCAGGTAATCGGCTGCGAGCTTCACTTTCCTGAAATCGGTGGTCCCCTCGGAGATAAAAGTGGGGTTTTTGGCAAACACGATTTTGCTGTTGTCAAAGAAATAATTGTTCAGTTCAAGCCCCAGCCCGTATTTCAGGTTAAACACATGACTGGCCACATTCAGTTTCTGCATGAAGAACCAGATGTTGATGTTTCTCGATTTGCCGGAACGCAGGTCAAGCTGATCCTTGCCGATCCCGGTGGCCACAAAACCATCGGAAGCGGCTTTGGCATAATCGGAATGGTCGGTGAAATTGGAAAAACCCATGTCCATGATCCACCAGTTGGTGGAGAGGTTGGAGGGTTTGTCGCGGTGGCGCCCCCGCATTTTATATTCACGGTCGTGTACGATTTCCCGGCTTCCGGCTTTGCGGATGATGGTAATGCCGCCGATACGGATCGTATCATTTTTGGCAGGTGCGCCGGTGCCGGTGCTGTCCGTTTGGGCAAAAACCGAGGTAAAGGCGCATAGGGTGAGGCATAGGGTAATAATCCTTTTCATCATTTTCACGTTTAAGATTTATCAGAAATTATTTCAGGTTGATGGACCAGCCCGCTACGAGTAATTTGTTGTCGTCGGTCGCGGGGTTGATGTTTGTTCTTTTTTCAAAGGTCCGCGTGATCTTCCGGAAGAATCCGCGCAGCTTGCTTTTTTTCCCGTCCTTCTCTTCCTGTCCGAAACCGGCGTCGTTTGTTTTATACGACGCGCTTACAATGTCTGACGGTTGTACGCCCGGGTTTGTTACAACAGGATCTGTAACGGGTTTGTCCGTTTTACGTTCCGGAACATTGGTATTGACGGCCACGGCATCATTACCGGTTGCATTGGGATTATTCAGCGGCTGGGGCAGGTTGTTGGAGGGCTTGACGGTATTTTCAGTAAGCACGGGTTCTTCTTTCCTGATGGTAACAGGAATATTATCAGGCGTTTTTTTATCGTTGTTAATGGTCTTGTCATTCGAAGCCAGCGGCGCAGGGTTCTCTTTTTTGAGAACCGGGTTCGCGTTCTTCTGCGTGTTGTTAGCGGCAATCTCCGGGTTATCGTTATGCTGTTGCGGTATGTTTATCAGCTTTTGATTGTTGGTATCGGGAACAGGAGCTGCGATGGTTTTATTATCCGTCTTCGCGGGTGAAACAGTTCCGCTGTTCCCGGCGATCTCAGTATTTCCTGAAGTCGATTTTCTGGAGCTGAGCATCACCACGGTCAGGCCGATCGCCAGCAATAATACAGCGGCAGCGGCCCGCCACCACCATACGGGAAGGCTTCTCACTTTTCCTTCGCGGCGGTACAATGCATCCTTATGGGCAAAACGGATCGCTTCGGGCTGCAGCCTGCATTGACGGAGCAGGTCCAGTTCGGCTTTTGCCGCCGGGTTGGTGGCCACAAACTGCTCCACGAGCCGGCGCCCGCCGGCATCCAGTTCATTATCGTTGTACAACAGGAGCCATTCGGGGTAATTGGTCAGGTTTACGGGGGCATGACCCGCGCCTTTCAATAATTCTTCCTTGCCCGTAAAAACGATACCGGTATCCGGCTCCAGTTTATACTGAAGCAGGTTATCCAGTTCTTCTTTCAGGTCGGGGTGAAGCGCGGTAAATTCTTCCACCATCCGGCGTTCTTCCGGGCGAAGTTCATTATCCATGTAAAGGATAAAATACGTTTCGTAATTATGGCGGTTGATGTTCATGATATAGTAATAACCGGCTTTAGCCTGTTATATGACGTTTTCTATTTTAACCAGGTACTCTTTCAGCTGTAAACGCGCCCGGTGCAGGTATACTTTCACCTGGCTTTCGTTGAGCGACATGATCTTCCCGATCTCTTCATAACTGTAACCTTCGTAATCCTTCAGCATCACCAGGGAGCGCTGGGTTTCGTTCAGCCGGCTCAGGGCCATGTCCAAAACCTTTTTCAGATTATTGACGGGCCGGTTTTCCACCCGGGTCTCATCACCGAATTCTTCCCGTAATTGTATCCTTTTCACTTTCCGCAGGTGGTCGATCATCTGGTGATAGGCTACCGTAAAAAGATAGGATTTGCTTTTCTGCGCGTCCACATCTTCCCGGTTACGCCACATCTTTTCAAATGCCGTCTGCACCACATCCCGGGCGTCCTCCTCATGGCGGAGGTTCTTCAGGATGAAGCGGTAAACGTTGTCTGCATAAGCAGTAACACACTCGTTATATTCCCTTTCAGTCATATACAGCCGGTTGGCAGTCAAAAATACAAAGGAAGCGCCCTGCCAGGATATTATACGGCCGGGGCCAATGAAATGTTACAGGAACGGCAAAAAAAATATTTCGCCGGGGGATTGAAAATCAATAAGTAATGGGATTGACCATGATAAATTGCCGGGAAAGGTTGTCGATGATCAGTTCTCCGGGCCGGGAAGGCTGCCCGCTTTCGGTACAGGCATTGCGTGATTTTTTACAGCAGGTGGGGGCCGAAACTTTCTTTTTTCCCGTTGCCGAAGAACGGATAACGATAAATACGGCAGCCGTCAGTAAAAGAAGGCTCCCGAAGAGTAACCGGTTGCTAAGCCGCATGGTCGTGGTTTTGAATTGGGACGAAGCTAGTCGGGTAAATGTTACGGATTTGGTAAAATATTTCGGGCAGCGGCCTTTATGCGGCGGTCCGCGGTTGCGAAGCAAAACATTCATCCAACTGCTATATTTGCCCAAACTATTGTTATGAATGAAAAACTGGTTCAGCGGATCAGCAGGGAAATTGAGGAGATCAAAGCTTCGGGATTATACAAAACGGAACGGATCATCGAGAGTCCGCAGGGGCCCGAGATCATCGTGGGCGGAAAAACGGTGTTGAATTTCTGCGCTAACAACTACCTCGGTTTGTCCAGCCATCCCAAAGTGATCGCCGCTGCGCACCGCGCCATTGATCACCGGGGATACGGTATGAGCAGCGTGCGATTTATCTGCGGCACACAGGATATTCATAAGGAACTGGAAGAAAAATTATCGGCTTTCCTCGGCACCGAGGATACCATATTATATGCCGCCGCTTTTGATGCCAATGGCGGCGTATTCGAACCCTTATTTAATGAAGAAGATGCCATTATCTCCGACGCGCTGAACCATGCTTCCATCATCGACGGCATCCGCCTCTGCAAAGCGCAGCGGTTCCGGTATGAACATAACAGCATGGAAGACCTGGAATCGAAACTGAAAGAGGCGGCGGGTTGCCGGAGCCGGATCATCGTAACCGACGGATCTTTCAGTATGGACGGCACCATCGCAAAGCTGGATACCATCGTAAAGCTGGCTGAACAATACGATGCCTGTATCATGATCGATGAATGCCATTCCTCGGGTTTCCTCGGGAAAACGGGACGCGGCACGCATGAATACCGCGGGGTGATGGGGAAAATCGATATCATCACGGGTACGCTCGGGAAAGCGCTGGGCGGCGCATCCGGCGGTTTCACATCCGGGCGTAAAGAAGTGATCGATATGCTGCGGCAGAAATCAAGACCTTATTTATTCAGCAACACGCTGGCGCCTTCCATTGTGGGCGCTTCGATCGCCGTACTGGATATGCTCACCGAAACCACGGAACTGCGCGATAAACTTGAATACAATACAAAATATTTCCGCAGCAGGATGACCGAAGCCGGTTTCGACATCAAGCCCGGCGACCATCCCATCGTGCCCATCATGCTCTATGATGCCCTGCTGGCGCAGTCCATGGCGGCAAAACTGCTCGATGAAGGGATTTACGTGATCGGGTTCTTTTTCCCCGTGGTGGCAAAGGGCCAGGCCCGGATCCGCGTGCAGCTGAGCGCGGCGCATGAACAGCGGCATCTCGACAAAGCGATTGAGGCCTTTACGAAAGTGGGGAGGGAATTAAATGTGTTAAAATAAAAAAGTGCGAAGCTATAATCTTCGCATAGCCATCCTTTTAGCTTCGCATATCCTTCGCATAGCCGGCCGGTAATTTCAACAGTTCCAGCCTGTAGCGGCGGCATCGTATTTTTCCGATGCCAGTCATCAATAAAAAGACCGCGGAAAGCTATGAGAAATAATATTTTGGTATTACTTTCGTTTTACACTACGATGGATTAAATCTACCCGCCAATTCCTCTGGAATTTCCTTAATTAATTTGTTGACCCAATTGTTGAAACAATGAAGAAATTATTGTTATGCCTGTCGCTGGCGGCGCTGGTTTTATCCGTATTCAGCTCCTGCGCGGCTACCAAAAGGGATTGCCAGGGCGTTAAACATTACAAGCAGAAGGGCGGATTTTATATGTAAACATTATAAACCCTGAGACCATTACCTTATCCCGGTTAGCGCCGGGATTTTTTATTTTTAATTAAATAATACCAGATGAAGCCATTTTTATTCTCCTTACTGCTCACCTGTATATTTTATTCCCGCATCGATGCGCAATCCCGGAAATTCCCGCAAAGCTGGGCAGGCGACTGGACCGGGGAATTATCATGGTATAAATCAGGTACCCCCCAGCCCCAGAAGATCAGGATGCAGCTGAAGATCCATCCCGGCGACAGCCTCCATACCTGGACCTGGCATTTGATATACGGAGCAGGTACAAAGGACAGCCGCCCCTATACGCTGATCGCGAAAGACAGCACCGGGACCAAGTGGGTTATTGATGAAGGGAATGGCATCGTGCTTGACCAGGTCTGGCTGGGAGAGCGGTTCTGCGGGACTTTTTCGGTTCAGTCATCCACCATCCTGAACAGCTGCTGGATGGAAAACGGAAAACTGGTTGTCGAATTTTACAGTTACGGAACCAAAGCGTCATCTACCACCGGTAAAGGAACAGAAGACAGCCCGACGGTAGAGAATTATACGATCGGCAGTTACCAGAAAGCGATTTTAACAAGAACGAAATAAGCGTGCCGCTGTACCTTTGCCGGAAATTGACAGCATGTACCGGATTTTTTCCCTTTGCATAGGCCTTGCCGCGATCATTCTATTATCCTGCAGTTCCAATAACGTAAATCAGGATAAAAGCCTGAAAAAATATTTCGATGAGAACAAGGTGGAAGGCTGCTTTGCCCTGATGGACAACGCAACGGGTAAATTTACCGTGTACAACCTCAGCCGTTACCGCGACAGCAGTTACCTGCCCGCTTCCACGTTCAAGATCGTGAACTCGCTGATCGGACTGCAGACCGGTAAGATCAGCAGCGACAGCATGGTGATTAAATGGGATGGTGTCAAACGCCGGGTAGAAGACTGGAACAAGGACCTGACCATGTATGAAGCATTCCGGGTATCCGCCGTTAACTATTACCAGGAAGTGGCGAGGAGGATCGGGAAAGACACGATGCAGCGCTGGCTCGATTCGCTGCACTACGGCACTGCAAAAATTAAATCCGCGATCGATACGTTCTGGCTCGACAATTCTTTAAAGATCACTCCCGATGAAGAACTGGGATTGGTGAAAAGACTCTACTTCGACCAGTTGCCTTTTTTCAAAAGTTACCAGGAGGTCGTGAAAAGAGCCATGCTATTTGAGAATAACGCCAATTACAGGCTGGGTTATAAGACCGGCTGGGGTTTCCGTGAAAACGGTCATGCCATCGGCTGGGTTACCGGCTGGGTGGAGGAAAATAACCACCCCTATTTCTTTGTACTGAATATTGAATCCCCCGACCCGCAGTTTGACATGTGGACGGTACGCATGAAAATGCTGAAAGATATCCTGAAACAGCTCGGATTTTTCGAAGGAAAAATGTAAAACGACATGAATGCGGTTTATTTCCCGGCATTGACAGGTATACTGCCGGCCGCTTTCGGTCTCGTCCTGCTGCTCCGGAAAAGCCGTCGTAAAAAGGGCCACGGGTATCGGGAGAAGATATGATCGAAACTTTTACCAGGCACCCCGACATTCTTTAAATTGGTACTTTTATTGCAATTGAACTGGAAATTTCCCCTTGTTTCGTTTTGAACATACCGGACTGTCCTGGCTGTTCGCGGCCCTTCCCGCGCTGACGCTGCTGTTCCTGTTGTTACTCAGCTGGAAAAAGATGTTACGCAAAAGGATCGGCGGTGAAACGGCGGTGGCGCGGCTGCTGGGAAATTATTCGCCCCGGCGTTTCGGGCTCAAATTTATATGTATCGCGCTGGCATTTGCCTGTGGTGTGCTGGCAGTGATGAACCCCCGTCGTCCCGGTAATGACGGCACCATCAAACGTAAGGGGATCGATCTCGCCATCGCGCTGGATGTGAGCAGGAGCATGCTGGCCGCCGACTTCGCGCCCAACCGGCTGGAAAGGGCCAAACAATTTATCATTAAACTGATGGACCAGCTGCCCGGCGACCGTATCGCGCTGGTTGTTTTTGCGGGAAAGGCCTATATGCAAATGCCGCTGACAACCGATCACGGCGCGGCGCAGTTATTTATTTCAGCAGCGGGACCCGACGCGGTGCCTCAGCAGGGTACCGTGATCAGCGAGGCCCTGCAGATGAGCGCGCGTACTTTTAACAGCGCGGAAAAAAGGTTCAAGACCGTTATCCTCGTATCCGACGGGGAAGATCATGATGAAAGCGCGATACGCACCGCCGCCGGCCTCGCGGCGCAGGGCGTTATGATCAATACCGTGGGGATCGGTTCACCCGAAGGGGCCGTTATCACCGATCCGCTGACCGGCGAAAACAAAAAGGACGCGGCGGGCAATACCGTGATCTCAAAACTGAATGAAGACGAATTACGCGGTATCGCGGAAAGAACAAACGGTATTTATGTGCGGTTGCAAAGCAGCGATGAGGCCGTATCCCGGATCAGGGCGCAGCTGTCGCAGATCGACCGTAAAGCGTTCGGTGATGAATCGCTCATGGACTTCCGTACTTATTATGCATGGTTCGCCGGGGCCATGTTCCTGTTGCTGCTCGCGGCATTGCTTATCCCGGACCGGCGGCCGGCGATTAAAAACGCAATCGCATGAAAAACCGCCTGCTCATACTTTCCCTGCTGATAACGGCATTTGCCGGCGGGCAATCCACGACGGCAAGGCAGTTTATCCGTGACGGGAATGTTTATTACAAACAACAGCAATTCGAAAAAGCCATCGCCGCATACGATAAAGCCATCACGGCGGATCCTTCGGCTATGACCGCCCGGTTTAACCGCGCCAATGCCCTGTACCGGCTGGACCGGAAAGTGGACGCGGCGCAGCAATATGCATCACTATTGGATGGCAGCGCATCAAAAGATATCCTCGCAAAACTCTATTATAATAAGGGCGTGATCCTCTCACAGCAAAAAAACCTGGAAGAAAGTATCGAATCCTATAAAAACGCGTTGCGGAACGACCCCGGTGATAAAGAGGCGCGGGAGAACCTGCAAAAAGCCCTGCTGGAACTCAAAAAGAAAAACCCGCCCCCCAAAAAGGAACCAAAAAAGAATAACAAAAAGCAGGAGCAGCGGCCCCAAAACAAAATGGATAATAAAGAGGCCGAACAAAGGCTGAAGCTGCTGGAGCAAAAGGAAAAAGAAGTACAGCAGCGGATGCAGCAGGAAAAAAGCAAAGCTGGCGGCGCCCGGCCCAAAGACTGGTAAGGTCCGGCGAATTTCCCTTAATAATAAATGGGAATGGCCTCCCGCGGCGGCGGGATGGATATTTCTTTGTTAGCTTTGCCCGGCATGCCACCCGCATTGAAACGGGGCAGGCCCACGCAGGAATTTTATGCAGTATTATTGTGAATCGCTGACCGCTTACCGCCGCCTGGCTACCCGCGAAGTAAAGGTGGGCGACCTCCTGCTTGGTAATTTTCATCCCATCCGGGTGCAAACCATGACCACGACCGATACCATGGATACCCTCGCCACGGTGGAACAAAGCATCCGCTGTATCGAAGCGGGTTCCGAGCTGGTGCGGATCACGGCACCCTCCCGGAAGGAAGCGGAAAACCTGCTGGCCATCCGGAACGAACTGCGGAAAAGAGGGTATACCACACCGTTAGTCGCCGATATCCATTTTACCCCCAACGCCGCCGAGATCGCCGCAAGGATCGTGGAAAAAGTGCGCGTGAATCCCGGCAACTATGTCGACAAGAAAAAATTCGAACAGATCGAATATTCCGATGCGGACTACGCCGAGGAGATCGACCGTATCCGGGAGCGCTTTACCCCGCTGGTGAAGATCTGCCGCGAATACGGCACGGCTATGCGGATCGGCACCAACCACGGTTCCCTGAGCGACCGCATCATGAGCCGTTACGGCGACACGGCAACCGGGATGGTGGAAAGCGCCATGGAATTTCTCCGGATCGCGCGGGGCGAGTCATACCACAACATCGTACTCAGCATGAAGAGCAGCAACCCGCAGGTGATGGTGCAGGCCTACCGCCTGCTGGTCAAAACCATGTTTGATGAATTCGGGGAATGTTATCCGCTTCACCTCGGCGTTACCGAAGCCGGCGACGGCGAAGACGGGCGGATCAAAAGCGCGGTTGGTATCGGCACGCTGCTGGAAGACGGGATCGGGGATACGATACGCGTTTCGCTGACCGAAGATCCCGAATTCGAAATACCCGTGTGCCGCGACCTGGTGAAACGGTACGCAAACCGGGGCCCCGTTCCCGGCGACGCGGGGAACAAAGTGCCGCCCATCGATAAACTCCCTTATTCGCCTTTTGATTATAAAAGAAGAGAGACGTTCGCGGTCAAAAATACCGGCGGGGGACAGGTACCCGTGGTCGTAGCTGATCTCAGCAAACTGGAAGCGATCAGCCCGGTTCACCTGCAAAGCGCCGGTTACAGTTATGATGAAAAGACGGATAAATGGACAATCGGCGATGCGGCCGCCGATTATATTTTTACCGGTCACCGCCTGCTGGATTTCGAATTGCCGGGTCCGCTCCGCGTCATCGTTTATCCCGCGGCATGGGCCAATGCGAATGACAAGACCCGTTATTTCCCGATCTTCAGCGATAAGGGATTCGCGGAAGCCGGACACAGGAGCGATACGCTGAATTTCGTGATGATGGATTGCTTTAATGATGTAACGCCGGTGAATGATTATACCTACCTGGACAATATCGCGAATGATCCTGCCGTAGTACTTTGCCTGAGCTCCACCAACAACAATGCCATGCAATCGGTGCGCCGCATGTTTGCCGAACTGATGAACCGCGGGATACGCAACCCCGTGGTGCTGATCACGGACAGCGCCGGGCAAACACCCGATGAACACCTGATCCATTTTGCCACGGAGACCGGCGCGCTTTTCCTCGAAGGCATGGGCGACGGGATCTGCCTGGGGTATCACAGCAATGCGAAGATGGAGGATATCAAAAGTTCCGGGCGAACCTATCTCGCAGTAAATGACATTTACCAGTTCACCAACAATACTGCCTTCAGCATACTGCAGGCAACCCGTACCCGTATTTCGAAAACGGAATATATCTCCTGCCCCAGTTGCGGCCGCACCCTTTTCGACCTGCAGGAAACGACGGCGAAGATCAGGGCGGTCACCAATCACCTCAAAGGTGTGAAGATCGCCATCATGGGCTGTATCGTGAACGGCCCCGGTGAAATGGCGGATGCCGATTTCGGCTACGTGGGCAGCGGTCCGGGCAGGATCACTTTGTACAAAGGAAAGGATATCATGAAAAGAAATGTCAGCAGCGAAGTGGCGGTGGATGAGCTGATCAACCTGCTGAAAGAAAACGGCGCCTGGATTGCACCATCAGTACCCGCATGAAAAAGAATTTCTGGTTAGGATTTTTTATAGTCGTTTTGCTGGGTGAGCTCGCCGGCATTCAACTGGATGCGGCATGGCTGCAGTATGTGTGCAAGCCGCTGATCATGCCCTGCCTCGCGGGTTATTTCCTGGATGCGGCCGGGCCGCGCGCCCGCAGGTTCAACGCATGGATATTGATCGCTTTCTTTTTTTCCTGGGCAGGGGATGTGCTGCTGATGTTCCAGGAAAAAAATTCATTGTTCTTCCTGGCGGGTCTTTCCGCTTTCCTGCTGGCACACCTGGCCTATATCGTTTTTTTTCACCGGGTGCGGCTATCAGAAAATATCAGTCCCCGCCCGCTGTTGCTGGTCATAGTCGTATTGTATTATGCCGGGCTGATCTACCTGCTGTCTCCCTTCCTGGGCGATATGAAGATCCCGGTAAGGGTTTACGGCATCGTGATCTGCTTCATGTTCATGCTGGCCATGCACATGCTGTTTATAGAAAATAAGAAGGCGGGCCGGTACATGATGACCGGCGCATTGTTGTTCATACTGTCGGATTCCCTGCTGGCCCTGAATAAGTTTTTCCGCTCCTTTGAAGCGGCAGGCATACTGGTGATGCTCACCTATGCGGGAGCGCAGTATTTCATCGCGGCGGGCGCCGCGCGGTACAGCCGGTCGGTAAAATCACATTAATTTTGAGTCATGCAGAAAACGGATTTTTTGATTATTGGTTCCGGCATCGCGGGGCTCACCTATGCGCTGAAAGTGGCCGCCCGCTTTCCCGATAAGCGGGTGCTGGTGATGACCAAGGCCGCGGCCGATGAAACCAATACCAAGTACGCGCAGGGCGGGATCGCGGTAGTGAACGACCTCGAGAACGACAGTTTTGAAAAACATATCGAAGACACCCTGGTGGCGGGCGACGGTCTCTGCAACGAAAAAGTGGTGGAGATCGTGATCAAGGAAGGTCCGGAACGCGTGCAGGAGATCATCAGCTGGGGCGCCCGATTTGATAAGGAAGAAGACGGCGATTATAAACGGGGCCGTGAAGGGGGGCATTCGGAATTCCGCATCCTGCACCACAAAGATGTAACCGGCCGCGAGATGGAACGGGCCCTGCTGGATGCGGTGGCAAAACAAAAAAACATCGAATTCATCAAACATTGTTTTGTAGTCGATATCATTACGCAGCACCACCTCGGCTATCTGGTTACCAAGTCTACGCCCGATGTGGAATGTTACGGGGTATATGTGCTGAACCTGGAGACCAACCGCATCGAAAAGATATTATCAAAAATTACTTTGTTCGCTACCGGCGGCAACGGACAGGTTTACCGCAGCACCACCAATCCCTCGATCGCCACGGGCGACGGCGTGGCCATGGTGTACCGGGCCAAGGGCAGGATTGAAAACATGGAATTCATCCAGTTTCATCCCACCGCGCTGTATGAGCCCGGCGTGGGGGGACAGGCATTCCTCATCACCGAAGCGGTGCGGGGCGACGGCGGTATCCTGCGCAACAGGAAGGGTGAAGCCTTTATGGAAAAATATGACGAGCGGAAAGACCTGGCTCCCCGCGATATCGTGGCCCGCGCGATCGACAGTGAAATGAAACGCACGGGTAACGAACATGTCTGGCTGGATTGCCGCCATTTCAGCAAAGAAAAATTTATCGAACATTTCCCCAATATTTACGAGAAATGCCGGTCCATCGGTATTGATATCACCAAAGACATGATCCCCGTTGCGCCGGCGGCGCATTACAGTTGCGGGGGTATCAAGACCGATGAATGGGGAAGGAGCTCCATCCGTCATCTTTACGCCTGCGGGGAATGCGCCAGCACCGGATTGCACGGGGCCAACCGGCTGGCCAGCAATTCGCTCCTGGAAGCGATGGTGTTCGCGCACCGCTGTTTTGCGGACAGCGCGGAAAAATTCGATGGGCTTTCCGTACGTGAAGATATCCCCGACTGGAATGCGGAAGGGACCACGGAGCCGGGGGAAATGATCCTCATCACGCAAAGCCTCAAGGAACTCCAGCTGTTGATGAGCGATTATGTGGGGATCGTCCGCAATAATGTGCGCCTGCAGCGGGCTTCGCGCCGGCTGGATCTCCTGTGGGAAGAAACGGAACAGTTATACGAAACCAGCACCCTCTCGCCCCAGCTTCTTGAATTGCGAAACATGATCACCGTAGGGTACCTGATTGTAAAAGGCGCCAGCTTCCGCAAGGAAAGCAGGGGGCTGCATTACAATACGGATTATCCCGGCAAGAGCCCGCTGGTTCAAAATATCGTATTGTAATTATTATTTGTCGACGCATGTATTATGTTGTTTACGGGTTTTTCTGGTTGTTATCACTCCTGCCCCTGCGGGTACTTTACCTTTTGTCGGATGGGGTGTACGGCCTGATCTTTTATGTTTTCAAATACCGGCGTGATGTCGCGATGAAGAACCTCGGGATCGCCTTTCCTGAAAAAACGGAAGCTGAAAAATTAAAAATCGCCAAAAAATTCTATCATAACCTGGTCGATACTTTTATCGAAACGATCAAAATGGTCACGGTCTCCACCCGGTTTATGGAAAAACGTATCCGCTGCAACTGGGAAGTCATCAACCAGTTTCACGCCACAGGTAAAAGCGTGCAGATCCACATCGGTCATAATTTCAACTGGGAATGGGGAAACGCGGTGATCGCCGGGAACACGCCGTACCAGGTGCTCGTGGTATACATGCCCATCGCCAGTAAGGTCTTTGAAAAATTTTTGTACCGCCTGCGCACAAGAGCCGGAACGGTACTGTTGCCGGCCACTAATATGCGTGAAAGTTTTTTACCCTACCGCAATAAACAATACCTGATGGGACTGGCCGCTGATCAGAACCCGGGGCATCCCGGGAACGCGTGGTGGGTGAATTTTTTCGGAAGACCCACGCCTTTTGTCAAGGGACCTGCGAAAGCGGCCCTGGCCAATCAAACGGCCGTTGTCTTTGCCTATATCCATAAACCGCGCCGGGGACATTATAACGCGGTCGTTTCTGTTCCTGACATTGATTTAAGCAAGGCGACCGAGCAGGAACTGACCCTCGCCTTTGTCCGTTACCTTGAAACGGTGATCCGCGAATATCCCGAAATGTGGCTCTGGAGTCACCGCCGCTGGAAATGGGATTGGAAGCCTGAATACGGGGAGATCATCGCATAAAAAAAACCTCCCGGTTCACGGAAGGTTTCTTATAGGGATTCCCGGAAATTATTTACCCTTTTTCAACTTGCTGCGTAACTGCAGGTAATCCAGGAAATAAATAATCTTGAAAGAGATATTGTTGTTATCATCAGCCTTCATGGTATTGTTGAAGTTTTTGAAATAACCGTCCGATACCACCCGGTTGAAATCGTAGGCGGCGTCCTTCCAAACCAGGTTGATGAAACTGCCGGGTGCGAACTGCCAGGTAAATACCGCGTCGACATTGAAGGCGTTGTAATTCTGGTTCACGTTCTGGTTGAACGTGGTATTCTTCTCCAGGTGGCCATTGTCGAGCAGCGTGAAGAATTCCTTGTAATCCACCTTGCTCCAGTAATGCCGGATCCGGGTATTGATGTTCATCTTGTCGTTGAAGCTGAATTTGATGTTCAGCATATTTTCCACGCTTTTGATATCCCTTTTGCCAAAGATCACGTCGTTGCCGCTGATCGCCGCGAAACCGGTATTGTTGTTCTGCGGCGTTAGGCCCAGGTTATAACTAACGGTGAGTTTGTTGCCAAACCGGTAACGGGGGCCGATGTTCAGGTTATATTTCTCGCTGTTGAACAGGGACCTTTTAACATATAGCAGTTCACTGTACAGTTTGAATTTTTTCGCATTATTGGTTTCAAACCAGGCGTCAACGAAATAATTGGACCAGCCGCGGAACATTTTCCCGGCTTTGCGCGGTTCGTAAAAATCATTGTATTCGGGCTCATAGCCAAACAGGGCGCCCACATACCAGAGGTTCTTCATCTGGCCGTTGGCGTTGATGTTGAAATTGGCGTTCTGGTAGGCTGTGGGGGCCAGCCGGCGCGAATAATAGCCGTTGATGTTCAGGTAAATGTTATTGTACCATTTCGAAGGCTTGGTCCAGCGGTACCCGAACCAGGCATAGTGATCCAGGAAATTGGTAAATGTGAAATAGCCCAGGTCGTTGCTGTTGAATTTTTTATTGGTGAGGTCTTCACCCACATTGAAATTAAAACGGCCGCTGGTCTTGCTGAAGGAAAAACTGTGACTGTAACCGCTTTGGTTTTTCCCGCCGGGCAGGTAGCCCATCAGGTTGCTGCTGGCCAGTTTGCCGCTCACATTCCACATGTTCTTTTTATCGTTAAAGCTGAACAGCCCGGCGGTAACGTTGGCATCATAATCGCTTCCGCTGCGCCAGACATTGGTATTGACCAGCGAAACGCTGGAATTGTTCTTCAGGGTCTGGTCCAGTACGATCACGTTGTAATTCGTCAACGGGTCCACCACCACTTTACGCTGAGCTTTTGAACTGCCGTTTTCCAGTATGGCATAACGGGTATTAGTAACCGCGTTCAGCACCCCGATCCCCAGTCCTTTACCCGTTCTTCCCGAAATCTTGGTGGCATTGATCAGTTTCGATTCGCCGGGATTTTTCACAATCGTTTCTTCGGGGCTCAGGTATTCCTGGGCCGAATGCAGCAATACGGGATCGATACCGATACGCCGCGGGTAAAACAGGTTGCCCTTGCTGAACAGTTCCGTTCCTTCTGTGAAAAATGGCCTGTTTTCGGTGTATTTGATCTCGAAGGGCGTAAGGTTGAGCACGCGGTTGTCGCTTTGCACCTGGCCGAAGTCGGGCACCAGCGTGGCATCCAGCGTAAACGCCTGGTTGATCCCGTATTTCACATCCATCCCTCCGTTGATCGAAGAAGTCCAGCTTTTTTCACCGGGCTGGTGGGAAGGATAATGGTTGACATAAGTAGATAAATAGGGGGAAAACTGCAGCCGTAACGGGGGTTTGATATTACTGATCCCCGTCCACAGCCCTTCCTGCGTGAGAAAGCCGTTTACGTTCGGGTCGATCGGGTTCCAGGTATATTGTTGTTCGGTTTTCCGCCTGCGCCGGGTGATGTTTAATCCCCAGTTCTGCACGTCTTTTTTCCCGAACCGGATGGCGGAATAGGGGATGAACATTTCAAAGCTCCAGCCGTTGTTGTGGATCACCGCCGCGCTCTTCCAGACCGCGTTCCACGAAAAATCTTCGCTGTTGCCGTTGGGGTTGGGTGAAAATTTCGCATCCCATTGCTCACCCAGCGGCGTAACAAAATATTCAAACCCGTTCTGTTTGTCGTAGTAAGTATCAAAGATCAGCCCGATATAGTCGTTGGTGCCGAAACCATCGCGGCCGGCCAGTTCGGTGGCAATACTGTCTTTGGTGCGTTCATAACAAAAGCCGCCGAAGTAAATGCCTTCGTTATCATACAGGAGATAACTAACGGTTTTGGTATCGGGGTTTTCCGGGGCGCCCACTTTGGGACGAAACTCGACAAGGTTGGTCATCTGGGCGGCATCTTTCCAGGCGTCCTCGTTGATCAACCCGTCGATCTTGATGGATTTGGTTGTCCGGATAGCGGGCAACGAAAGTTGTTTGGGTCCCGGGCTGGGGTTCTGGGCCTGCGCGCAAAGACATACCCATAGCATGCCCCACAGGGTTAAGCTGGTTTTGATTTTCATGGCTATACTTTATTACTCGTTATGACGCTTAAAAATGTATGGCTGTTACATTTTTTGTAGTCTTCCGGATGGAACTCCATTCGGAGCGGCACAACTACTAAATCATTCGTATTTCAAATGTAAAGGGCCGTTTTTGTTTTTGGCGGCGATTTATCTGACCGGCATTAAATTCCTGACGAATGGTAAAAAAAAAGGGGCGTTAACTTTTTATTTAGAGTGCTGCAGGCAGGAATTGCAAAATGGGTATCAATGCAGTACAGATTATGAAAAGGCCGGCTGAAAAGCCGGCCCGGGATAAGGATGGTGGTAAAAAA
>CAYNSL010000002.1:0-23613 GCA_964399755.1 uncultured Chitinophaga sp.
GGACCCATCTCATTCCTCACCCTAAAATAATTGTTATGAAAAAGATTATACTTATCGGGATCGCGTTCCTCCTTTCCCCTGTCTTTTCAATTTCACAATTACCCGACCTGCCCCAGCCCGGCGCTACGACTTATAACCCTATGATACTGCCGGCGGGGAGTTATGTGATTGCCATGGATAATACCTTTCAGGGAAATGGTACGGTCATGAATGTAAAGGCTTATGGCCTCGTTGTAACATTGCTGAACAATAATATACGTGTCAAATGGGTGATTCAGCCCGGCAAATTGAAAGACGGAGTTGATTTTACCGTGAATGCCTCCCGTTTACTTCCTACAACAGGCTCACCAACGGACTATGGATTTAGAAGCGGTCCCTTTGTCATTTTTGCCGGCGATACTTCCGGTGTTGCTGCCATCGTGCAGGCGTATAACCTTGCCAATACACCAGATGTTAATGTGTACAAAACCAACAGGACTGCGGATATCGATGTGCGTTATGACCTGACCGGTTTCCGCCCGAAAGCGGCTTTACTCGACGATGGCGGGAACTGGCAGATCCATGAAAATTATATGATCGCCGCCGGAGTTCCGCTTTCAAATTATAATGTGGAAGCAACCGGAGCTAACCTGTTGACCAATTGCTACACTTTCGCTTCCGAGCCACATAATACCGCATCTCCCACTCCTGTTATTGCTGATATCCGGAATTTTGTCGAGAACGGAGGCAATTTCCTGGCACAATGCCATGCCATAGAAACCTATGAAAATAATGCGGTGGCCGGGCATTTTCAAACAAACGCCGGCATTGAACACGGTGACGGGGGTACGAAAAATGCCGATATCAAATTAAATGAAGTTGCTTTCCCCAATCCTTACCTGAGTTATTCGCAATTTGAAGGGAGCTTTAATATGACTAATGGAGGCGCCATGGAAAACTGGAAATTACTGAGCGGAAGTTCATTTATTAATAATACACATTATCTGGTTCAGGGATCCATACTTACTGCAGTGACCAGCGCCAGTGTTGCCAAACTGATGCCCACCGGTAAACGGGGCGGTATGGTGTTTTACCTGGGAAATCATGATTACAATAAGGATGGACAGCAGCATGATATAAATGGCATGAGAATGTACCTGAATGCCTTTCTCACCCCGTCCAACCTGCTGGGTTCGATCGATTTTACATCGGTGGTCACCTGTCCCAATACATTAACGGATCCTGCTGTACTGCATGTCGGGTCTTTGTCGGGCCCCACCGGAGCCTACCCGCTGACCTTTGAATGGTATGCGGATTTGTCCGAACCCTTTGGACACTGGGATGCCGGCGATGTATTTTTGGGATCATACGTGGTGAATTCAGCCGGCGGAGCTGGTCAGATCAGCGTTTATAATAGTTACAGGCGGAACACGCCTTATATCGTTCACATCACCCCGGCGGCGGGTTGTCTTGATGCGCGGGATTTCGTCCCCAACAGCTGCGCCTCCACGCTCCCGGTTTCCCTGCTTAATTTTACGGCAAAGCGCAACCAGTTGTCGGTTAACCTGGCCTGGACAACCGCAACCGAATTGAATTGCCGCGGTTTTGAAGTGCAGCGCAGCACCGATGGCATCAACTGGGTGGTGGCCGGGTTTGTACCCAGTCTTGCCCTGAACGGGAACAGCCAGGCGGAACTGAATTATACTTTCTCCGACCTGAACAGTAATAAAGGAGTAAGCCAGTACAGGCTAAAGCAAATTGATATAAATGACAATGCGAAGTTCAGCGTTATCCGCTCGGTACAGGGTATCAACCAGGACCGCAAACTGGTATTGTATCCCAACCCGGTGAACGACGGTACGGTGAATATCATCATTGAAGAAGGACCAGCCGTATTTGACTTCCTGTTGATCGATATGAACGGAAAACTGGTGATGCAGTTAAACAATATCAGCACCAACCGCGTGTCGCTGGGCAGCCTGGCATCCGGGGTTTATATGGTTAAGATAAGGATCCCTGAAACAGGAGAGCAGTTTGCCCAAAAATTAGTGGTCCATAAATAAATATTGACGGTTCCGGGCTCTTAAGAAGGGGGTGTTTTACGGCGCCCCCTTTTTTATCACTTAATTTTAAAGCAGGATTTCAGTTCTGCGCTTTTTTAGATGGGATTTTAAAGCTGAAAACCACCCGGCTCAAAAAAAAGAATTGCAAAGCTTGCATATTTGGCAAATGCTGACTACTTTAGCAGTCTGATTATTAGCACTTCCCCCATTACTCCTTTTTAGAAAAGCCTGTCCCAATCCAAATTTTACCGGAATGACCGCTCGTAAAGCATTCATTGTCAACAATGTTATGCATTTTACGCGAATCCCAATCCTGTTAAAGCTGAAGCTTTAGTCCCAATCCCCCTGGATACCACGTTCGAAGTCCATCCTCTCTGAATGCCTGCTCCAATAGCTGTGATCACCGTTTGAAACGGATGAAATGACTCATCATATTAAACGCTGAGCAATCAGTTATTCTGTAACGTGTAAAGCTAAACTTTAACCTGTCCGACAACGGAGGACAAAAAACCTTGAAGCATGAAAAAGATTTTACTTCTCTTCGCAATGTTTGCTTTGGTCAAAGCAAATTCATTTGCACAGTTGCCCCAACTGCCTTCCGGCGGGGCAACAACTTACAATGTTCAGACCATGCCCGCAGGCAGTCTCGTGATCGCTATGGATCACGAAAACCAGAATGATGGTACCGCGGTAAGCGTGAGCCAGAGCATCAATATTACCAATGGCAGCACCGCGGCAACGCTGACGGCCGCCAACAACGGAGTCTACGTCGGTATGACGATGACTGCTACCGGTGTTCCGGCCGGTACCAAAGTGGTGGCTAAATCGGGTACTTCCATTACGATGAGCAATGCCGCCACCGCCACGGCCTCTAACAGGGCCTGTACTTTCGGCAGCTTTGCCTTTAATATGAAGGCCTATGGTCTGCTGGTAGACCTGCTGAACAACAACAAACACCTGAAATGGGTGATCCGGCCCAGTAAGCTGAAAAATGAGATCGATTTCAGCGCCAACACCCAGTTAATGACCACTTCGGCAACGATCAGCACCACTTCCGTAACCAAAACCATCAGTAACGCGATCAACAGCTATACAGTCACCATGACGGTGGCGGGTTCTGTTACCGTTGGTATGGAAATTACAGGTGGATCAGCAGCGGGTGTCCAGGATAATACCATCGTGGTAGCCGTTTCCGGTACGACGGTAACCTTAAGCAATGCCTTATCTTCCGCCAACACGAACAAAACCCTTACTTTTTCAAAGACGAACCTGCTGACGAGCTCGAATTCGTTTGGTGCCGCCTCCAACCGTGATTTCCGTGGCGGGCCCTTTGTTATTTTCAAAGATGATACAGCCGGGGTTGCCGACCTGGTGGCCTTTTACAACCAGCGGGTGAGCAGCACGGATCATATCAACGTATACCGGACCACGGCGGATGTGGATGTGGATGTACGCTTTGATTACCTGATCAACGGCGTTATCTGGAAACCCAAAGTGGCCATCCTGGATGACGGCGGTAACGGCCCGATCCATGAAGCTTATATGCCTTTGGCCGGTATCAGCAATTCAAACGGTTTTGCCAATTGGGCTGTTGAAACAACACCCGCTTTTACCACAAAATGTTATACACTGGCCACAGAGCCACATAATGCGAATACGGATACTTCCGTCGCCAATGCCGGAACGGCGGCCGTTATCACTTCCATCAAATCATTTGTGCAGTCCGGCGGTAATTTCCTGGCGCAGTGTCACGCTATCTGGACTTACGAGAATTATTCCGGTGGCCGGTTTATGACAAAATACGGCGTGTGGAGAGGATCCACTGCAAATAATAATGCCACGGTTACCAATGAAACATTTTTTAACAGCGACCTTCCGTATGGTCAGTCCTTAGGGCAGTATCAGGCCGATGACGGCGGAAGCGTGACGAACTGGAAGCTGAACCCGGCTGCAGGTAATGCCTGGATGAATAATGAACATCCTTTTGTTACCGGTGCCCTGGCAGATGGCCAGGACCAGATCCGGGGAGCTGCGGCCGCAAAACTGACCCCCTCAAATCAACTGGGCGGTATGGTTTTTTATGTGGGTAACCATAAATTTGATATTTCCGATGAGCATAACAGATCGGGACTGCGTTTCTACATGAACGCCGTGATGACACCTACAGATCCTCAGGGTTCACTTCAAACCGCGAGTGTTATTGTGTGCCAGAATAACCTTACTCCTACCAAGGCGTTCGTAAGCAATCCCAGCGGTCCTGCTCAGGCCTATCCGCTGACCTTCCAGTTATTCTGGGATCAGGGAGCTGCCGGTCCTTCAGTAGGAGATGTTCAGGAAGGAAGCACGGTAACTTTTACAGGTCCTAATACACCTGCCGGAGTACAAACAATCACGGCTCCTTTTGATAGATCAGGTAAGTTGTATTATGTGCTCATTACCCCTGCCGGTGGTTGTTTACAATCTAAATGGCTGTCGCAGCAATGTTCAAACACCCTGCCTGTTGACCTGGTATCGTTTACAGCCAAACGCAGCAGCAGCACGATGGTGAACCTGAAATGGACCACCGGTACCGAGCAGAACAACAAAGGCTTCTATGTAGAGCGCCTGATCGGCAGCCTCGGCAACTGGGAGACCGTCGGTTTCGTGATGAGTTCGGCCGTGGGCGGCAACAGCAGTTCGGAGATCAACTATTCTTTCAATGATGCCAATAATGCCAAAGGCATGACCCAGTACCGCCTGCGCCAGGTGGACCTCGATAACAGGGCTAAACTGAGCGAGATCCGTTCGGTACTTGGTGATGATCAGAAAGGCAAGATTGTCATCTATCCCAACCCGAGCAATGACGGTCGCGTGAATGTGGTTTTCGATGAGACCAACGTGATCCGTGATATCGCCGTGTCGGATATGAGTGGACGCATGATCAAACAGATGAAAGGAATTACGAGCAACAATATTAAGATTGATAACCTGACACCGGGTGTTTATACGATCCGGATCGTGGTACCCGCCACCGGTGATCAGACCGTGCAAAAGTTTGTAGTGAATAAACGATAAATGCTCAGGGTTTTTAATTAAACCTCCGGGGATGGCCGAAAGGTCGTCCCCTTTTTTTATGCATCCCGGACCCGGGTCATCTTTTCACCGGCTTTCATTACGTATTTTTATCAAAACCTGAACAATTGCAGAGACCCGTATACAAACTGCTGCAGCCCTTTATCGTTCTTCAGCTGATCGTCATCATCGGCATCATCGGATACATGGTCATCGAAAACGCTTCCTTTATGGACGCCCTCTTCATGACCACGATTTCCATTACCAGTGTGGGCTACGGGGAAGTATTTCCTTTGGGGGAAGCGGGAAGAATTTTTACCATTTTTCTCCTCGTCACCAGCTGGATCACATTCGCGTTCGGCGTGGCGCGCATCACCCAGTTTGTTGTGAGCGGTGAAATCAACAAATATTTTAAAATTCGAAGGCTCATGAAAGATATTCAGCACCTGAAAGACCATGTGATACTTTGCGGATACGGCCGAAACGGTCACCAGGCCGCGCGAACCCTGAAAGCGCACGGCGTGCCCTTTGTCGTAATCGAAAAAGACGAACACCTGATGCAGAAAACGGAAACGGAAGGAGAGAAATTTTTACATCTCGAAGGCGACAGTACGGAAGATGATTTGCTCCGGCAGGCCGGTATCGAACGTGCGAAAGCCCTGATCACGACCCTGCCCGCCGATGCACAGAATGTATTTATCGTCTTATCGGCGCGTTCGATGAACCCGGGTATCCATATCATCAGCCGGGCTTCCGAAGCCAGTTCGGTGGCCAAGCTAAAAAAAGCCGGGGCCGATAATGTCATCATGCCCGATTATATCGGGGGAACGCATATGGCCACCCTGGTTTCAAAACCCGATGTGGTGGAATTTATCGATTTCCTGTCGAGCGAACAGGGTACGTCCATACATATGGAATCGGTAGGATTTGAAGAATTACCCGCCGGTTTACAGGGTAAAACGCTGCGGGACATTATGACCTGGAAAAAGACCGGTGTCAATTGCATTGGCATCAAGGACAGGGAAGGAAATTTCCAGATCAACCCGCCCGAAGAAACTCCGATCGGGCCGGGCATGAAAGTGATGGTGCTGGGCACCCGGCAGCAGATCCTGAGCATGAAATCCAATCTTGCCCAGTAATCGGGATTTTTAATTCACTAAAATGAAACAGCCTGTGATCAACAGGCCGTATCAGTTTCCGGATAACTGACGGTTGACCACAGACTGCAAACTGTGTACTGTGTACTGTAGACTGTAGACTGTAGACTGTAGACTGCCGACTGCCGACTGGCTACTGTACTTTCTTCACCTCCAGCAACTCCACTTCAAAGGTCAGCGTGGAACCCCCGGGGATCGGGCCATAGTCAAAGGCTCCGTACGCGAGGTTATAAGGGATATAAAGTTTGTATTTAGATCCCTGCGGCATCAGTTGCAATCCTTCTGTCCAGCCCGGAATAACACCGTTCAGCGCGAACGTAATGGGTTGCCCGCGGTCGTAGGAATTATCAAAAACGGTTCCGTCAAGCAGGGTGCCTTTGTAATGACAGGTCACGCTGTCTTTGGCCGTGGGCTTGATGCCGGTACCCTGGGTGATCACTTCGTATTGCAGCCCGGAGGCGGTGGTTTTAACTTCAGGACGTGTCTTATTCTTGGCAAGAAAGGCCGCGCCCGAATCGATGCGGGGTTTTGACTTTTGCGCCTGTATCTGGCTCATATAATTATTCATGCAGGTGTTGGCGGCGGCATCATCCATCAGGGTTTTTTTGCCGCTCATTACATCATTGATGGCTTTGGAGACAAAGGTCGTATTGATGGATTTTATACCCTGTTGCTTGTAAAAACTGGCCACACTCATCCCGATGGCATAGCTGGCCGAATCCGACAGGTTCTTCAGGCCGGGTTCTGCGGGTTTCAGGTTGGGCGATTTACCGGGTTGGGCAATTACTGCTGAGACAAGGAAAAGGGAAAGTACGAATAAGGTTATTTGCTTCATGTGTTGTGAATTAAGTCGTCAAAAATAAAGGATGGTTATCGATTTCAGCTATCTTCCCGCAGTTAATTTCAGATTAAAATTTTCCTGAATATGGATTTGTTTGAATTGCCGCTGCAGGCTCGCTGGGCGGATTTTGACCCTAATTTTCACCTGCGTCATTCCGTTTATTACGACTGGGCGGCCCAGTGCAGGGTACATTTCCTTGATCAGATGGGTTTGACGGCAGCCGTGATGCAGCGATCCGGATTCGGTCCCATCCTTTTACGGGAGGAATGCGTTTTCCGGAAAGAGATCAGGATGGGGGAAAAGGTCACGATTAACCTCGAATTGCTGAAGGCTAAAAAGGATTTCTCCCGCTGGACCATTACCCATGCGATCAATAAAACGGGCGGGGTGTTTTGCGCCCGGGTTACGGTTGACGGGGCCTGGATCGATACAGTTGCACGGAAATTTTATTTACCCAAAGCAGAAGTGGTGGCTGTATTTCAGCAAATGCCAATGGGGGAATCTTTCAGCTGGCTGGATTAAAAAGAGCGTATTGACTCCTTAACACGGAGTGGAAACTTTACATTTTTTTCATCGTTTCCTCCCGGCTGTTGAATGAAATCACTTTTCCCGGGAAGCGCGCCGCGTATCCGAATACAAGGTTCTGTATATAACTGTTGAGGGGGTAAGCGGTCACCAGGTCTTTCAGCGAATCCGGGTCATTCACCGGCAGATCACCCGGGATATAACCCATCCCGTAAAATTTCCCTTCCCAAACAAGGATACAGGATAGATCATCTCCGTTCAGTCCCTTATCGATGATAGCGAAACTGGGTTGGGCGCGCAACGCTTCGATAGCCCTGTTTACACGGGCATTGTATTCCGCAGCGCTTTCTGATTGCTCACAGGCACCGCGGCAGGTCCCGTTGTCAAGCGCTTCACAGGGCCCGGGATCCTTCTGGAGAAAACAAAGTTTTGGACATAATTCAAATTCGCGCACGAGTTTGCGGAGCATGGCCTGTCCGTCAACCAGGTAATGAAAAGTAATGACCGGGTTCAGTCTTTTCCTGTTCTTGTCGATACCGAGTCGGAGGTAACCCTGCCGGTCTTCAAAGGCGAAGATCCCGAATACATCTTCCCATCGTTTCTGTGAGGAATTGAAGGCCGGCCATTTTTTTTTGATCTCCGCCGATTCCAGCACGCAGGCCATCAGTTCGGTGCCGCATAACTGGTAACTGATGGCATGCACATGTTGCAAGAAACGCTGTTTCTGCCGGCTTTCGGAATTATTGCTGAAATGACTGTTGACGCGGTAACGGATGTTCCGGGCCTTGCCCACGTACACCACTTTCCCTTTTTCATTATGGAAATAATAGACCCCGGGTCCGTAGGGCAACTGGTCGAAATGGGATTTGGGAACATGCGGCGGCAAAATCGATTCTTTTGAATTGCGCTGCAGGCTTTTTATGATATGTTCTTCCCGGTCGTTGGCCAGCAATGAACGGAAAACCTGTACGGTCGCGGCGGTGTCGCCACCTGCGCGGTGGCGGCGGGTGATTTCGATTCCCAGTGAACGGCAAAGGTTGCCCAGGCTGTAGGAGGGTAACCCCGGGAAAATCTTCCGGCTCAGCCTGACGGTACAAAGTTTTTTCACGTTGAGATCAAAACCCGCTTCCTTCAGATGTCCTTTGATAAATGAGTAATCAAAATTCACATTATGGGCGATAAAGATCCTGTCATGCAGGAGCGCATAAATTTTTTCAGCCACATCCCCGAATGCCGGCGCATTGGATACCATTTCATCCGTGATACCCGTCATGCTTTGTATATAATGCGGGATGGGCTGGCCCGGGTTTACGAGCGTCTCGAATTTTTCCACTACACTTGTGCCATCGAAAACATGAATGGATATTTCCGTAATGCCGTTGGCGGCGGCGTAACTGCCCGTGGTTTCAATATCGACGATGGCGTACAAATTGATTGGTGTTAAGTGTTAGGTTTTAAGTTTTAGGTGTTAGGTGTTAGGTGTTAGGTGTAACTTTAGCCGGGCGATAAATTTCGTAAAAGTTTTGCAGGCAAAGATGCTGGAAGAAAAGTTTCTGATGTTTCATAACCGCCTGGCCAAAGTGCATCGTCACCTGGGCCGGCAGGCCCGCCGGGCCGGGGTAAGTTGTTACAGGATCTATGACCACGACCTGCCCGAATTTCCCTTTATGGTCGAAATTTACGGGGAACATTTATATGTGGCCGAATACAAGCGCCGCCACGGGATGACGGAGGATGCACATGAAGCCTGGATCGTAAAAAGCCTTGACGTATTATCCGAAGTTACGGGGATACCGCGGGAGCAGATCTTCCTCAGGTTACGGCAGCGGAAACCGGGACGGCTGGGCCAGTACAAAAAGCAGGACGAAGCGAAACAGGAATTCGTAGTGGAAGAGAATGGCCTGAAATTTATCGTAAACCTGAGCGATTACCTCGATACCGGGCTCTTCCTGGATCACCGGCTCACCCGGCAACTTGTTCGCGGGGCGGCCGCGGGTAAAAAAATCCTCAACCTTTTTGCCTATACCGGTTCCTTTTCCGTGTACGCCGCCGCGGGAGGAGCGGAGCGGGTTGTAACGGTCGACCTGTCGAATACCTACCTGCAATGGGCGTCGCGGAATATGGCGCTGAATGGATTTACCGATCCGGCTGTTTACAGTTTCGTACAGGCGGATGTGATACAATACCTGGATCAGCCTGTAGCGGAACAATTCGACATCATTATTATTGACCCGCCCACTTTCTCCAACAGCAAGCGGATGAACGATATCCTCGATATCCAGCGTGATCACGTTTCGCTGCTCAATCATTGCATCAGGGCCCTGAAACCCCGGGGCTCGGTTTATTTCAGCACCAACTTCCGCAAATTCATACTGGAAAAGGAAAGGCTGGCGGTGTCGGAACTACGTGATATAACCCGTGCAACCACTCCCTTTGATTTTGAAGGTAAACCCGGAAAATTTTGTTTCCTGTTGACAAAATAAATGCCCTGCCATCCCTCAACCGCTGGTTGGCCGCATCATGATTAAAAATTGAAAGTATGGCATCCTATAAAAAAACGGTTACCTGTTCAGGGTAACCGTTTTTTCAAAAATCGAACTTAATATCAGAGTGTCTTCAGTACGTCATTCATGCTGCGTACTGCCGCCGCGCTTTTATCAAATGCGGCCTGTTCGGTTGCATTCAGTTTAAAATCGATGATTTTTTCCCAGCCGTTGCGGCCAATGGTAACCGGAACGCCCATGCAGATATCTTTCTGACCGTATTCGCCATCGAGTGCCACGCAGCAGGTGAATAATTTCTTCTCATCCCGGGCGATGGATTCCACCAGGGCCGCTCCGGCGGCACCGGGAGCATACCAGGCCGATGTGCCGATCAGTGCCGTTAACGTGGCGCCGCCCACCATCGTGTCTTTCACGATCTTTTCCTGCTGTTCAGCGCTCAGGAAATCCGTTACAGGCGCGCTGTTCCAGGTGGCGAGACGGATCAGTGGGATCATCGTCGTGTCGCCATGACCGCCCACCACCACAGCATTAAGATCAGCGGGACTGCAACCCAGGTGCTGGCTTAACTGGTATTTAAAACGGCTGCTATCCAGCGTGCCACCCATTCCGATGATCCTGTTCTTGGGCAAACCGGTGCTGGTTAGCGCCAGGTAGGTCATGGTGTCCATGGGGTTGCTGATGATGATCAAAATGGCGTTGGGAGAATGTTTCAGGATGTTTTCGCAAACGCCTTTCACGATACCGGCATTAGTGCCGATCAGTTCCTCCCTGGTCATTCCCGGTTTGCGCGGTATTCCGGAAGTGATAACGACCACATCGCTTCCGGCCGTTTTTGTATAGTCGTTGGTAGAACCCGTGATCCGGGTATCAAATCCCAGCAGGGTGGCGGTTTGCATCATATCCTGCGCCTTCCCTTCGGCCAGGCCTTCCTTGATATCAAGGAGGACAAGTTCTGTACAAAGTTCTTTCCGGGCGATATTATCGGCACAGGTGGCGCCAACGGCACCGGCGCCTACGACGGTTACTTTCATCTGAAAAAATTTATAGATTGAAAAATAATTTCCGCCGCAAAGGTAACTGAAAGTTTGTCTTGGGAATTTGACCAGCGTCCTTATTTCTTCAGTTCTTCCAGCATTTTTTCAATGGACATGGGCCCGTCGTTAACGGAGATCAGTTCTTTTTTTCGGTTATAAAAGGCCAGGAAAGGGAGCCGGTTGATCATAAAGTAAGTGAGGAGGAAGAAATGGGTATCCTGGGATACCACGATATTCTTGTACCGGGCCAGTTCATACCGTTCCCGGAACACCCGCATCGAATCAAAGGGCATGGAAGTGGCCATCACGATCTGGACATTCTCAAACTGGTCGATATGTTTGATGATGTCCTCGGTTTCATGACGGCAGTGTTCGCAGGTGGGATTGAACAACATCAGCATCACCGCTTTTTTCCGGGGCAGGTCATCCTTGGTGAACATGGACACGCTATCCGGTAACAGCAGTTTGACCGGGGGAAAAGATTTGAATTTCTTATAGGGGGCTTCCACGCTGTCGGTCTGTGCCCACAACTCGCCGCTGATGCCCGATAAAATCAGAAACAGGAATATCTTTTTCATATACCCAAAGAAACGGTTTTTTTTAAATGTCCCGGGGAAGGACGTTATTTACAGGGCTTTAGTTGTGCATCCTTTTATCCCCTTTCTCTTTGCCGGTAAGGCCTGCTGTCTTATCTTTGCGGCCTCAATTTTTTCCGGCCGGCAGCATATCATTGGCGGTCAAAAGTTTAATATTTATGGCAAATACTGCAGATATCAGCCGCGGCATGATCCTGAACCTCGACGGGAGCCTGTACAGCGTGGTGGAGTTTGGCGAAAACAAGACGGCCCGCGCGGCCGCCAAAGTGTGGGCCAAACTGAAAGGGGTGGATAATAACCGTTCCATCGAAAAGACCTGGAATTCCGGGGATACGATCTTCCCGGTACGGGTGGAAAGAAGGTATTACCAGTTCCTGTACAAGGATGATTCCGGGTATAACTTCATGGACAATGAAACCTTTGAACAGGTGGCCCTCCCTGAAAACACCATTGATGCGCCCCAGTATCTGAAAGAGGGCCAGGAAGTGGGCGTGCTGATCAATACCGACAATGAACAGGTGCTGGGCGCCGAATTACCCGATAAGATCGTACTGCAGGTAACTTACACAGAACCCGGCCTTAGGGGAGATACGGCAACCCGTACACTCAAACCCGCCACCCTCGAAACCGGCGCGCCCATCAACGTGCCCCTGTTTGTAAATGAGGGGGAACTTATCCGGATCAATACAAAGACCGGTGAATACGTGGAAAGGGTAAAGGAATAATTCCCGGAAATCGTTTCAAAATGGCCTAAAATACCCTGTTTTGGGCCATTTTTGTTCAATTTTGGGCCTGTTTTGCCCCAAAACAGCAAAAAATCATTGAGTTTCTGCTGTTGATTTCATTACCTTAGCCCCTCCCCGCCGGGGTCCGGGAATAAGGATCCGGGGCTTTTTCACTAAACCAAAACTGTCTTCTAAATTGAAAAACATGGACTTCAAACAAATCCAGGAGTTGATCAAAATGGTCAACAAATCCAATATCGGGGAACTCACTATTGAACAAAAGGATTTCCGGGTTACGATCAAACAAAAAGAGGAACATGTTACCCAGGTTGTTTCGGCAGCCCCTGTTCAGGCCGCACCCATACAGGTAGCCGCGCCCCAGCCCGCCGCGGTTTCACAACCGGCTGCTGCAGGTCCCGCCGCCGAAAAGACCAAATCGGGTGAGACTTTAAGCGCCAACCTGCTCACCATAAAAAGCCCGATGATCGGAACCTTTTACCGCCGTCCCTCTCCCGATAAACCCATTTTCGTGGAAGTGGGCGATGAGGTGAGCCCCGGCGCCGTGGTATGTATTATTGAGGCCATGAAATTATTCAACGAGATCGAAAGCGAAGTAAAAGGCAAGATTGTCAAAGTGCTTGTGGAAGATGCATCACCGGTAGAATATGACCAGCCGCTGTTTCTGGTAGAACCGGCGTAATCAGAAAATTACTCAATTGCTCAATGACTCAATTGCTCAATTGTTCATTCATTCAATTTCTCAATTATTTAATGGCTCCATGGTTTAGTGGCGATCAGTTTTGTTAACCATTAAACTTATGCAAAATGAAAAAGGAAGTTTTTGACAGAAACCCTATACTTAAACTGACATTTGATTTTTCACTCATGGTAATTTCGTATTGTGAGAAACTGGAAGCAGAAAAAAAATTTGTACTGGCGCGGCAGCTGCTGCGGGCAGGCACTTCTATCGGGGCCAATGCCATGGAAGCGCAGAACGGCGAGAGCAAAGCCGATTTTATCCATAAAATGAAAATTGCAGCGAAAGAAGCGGAAGAATCACAATATTGGATCTGGCTTTGTTCGTATGCAGAAAATTACCCGGAATGCAGCAGGTTATCTGCAAAACTGGAAGAAGTAAATAAAGTTCTTGGTAAGATTTTATACACCGCTAAAAGAAAAAATATTTTCAGTCATTTGTTCGGTATTTTCTTTTAGATGGGAATTAATTCATTGAGTCATTGAGCAATTGAGTCATTGAGTAATTAGTATTTAAGTCATTTTCAAATCAATTTGATGTTTAAAAAAGTTCTGATCGCCAACAGGGGCGAAATCGCATTACGTGTCATCCGCACCTGCCGCGAGATGGGGATTAAAACCGTGGCGGTCTATTCCACTGCCGACCGCGACAGCCTGCACGTGAAGTTTGCGGATGAAGCGGTTTGCATCGGTAAACCGGCCAGCGCCGACTCATACCTGAATATTCCGCACCTGATGGCGGCGGCCGAGATCACCAATGCCGACGCGATACATCCCGGCTATGGGTTCCTCGCGGAGAATGCAAAATTTTCCAAGATATGCAATGAGCATGGCATTAAGTTTATCGGTCCCACGCCCGAAATGATCAACGCTATGGGCGATAAGATTACCGCCAAGGAAACCATGATCAAAGCGGGCGTGCCGGTAGTGCCCGGGGGCGAGGGGTTGCTGCAGAGTGTGGACGAAGCCAAGGGGCTGGCGCGCGGGATGGGATATCCCGTTATCCTGAAAGCCACAGCGGGCGGGGGAGGCAAGGGTATGCGTATCGTTTGGGAAGAATCCGAACTTGAAAGGGCCTATAATACCGCGAAAGCCGAAGCCGCGGCCGCATTTAAGAATGATGGCATTTACATGGAGAAATTCGTGGAAGAGCCCCGTCATATCGAGATCCAGGTGGCAGGCGACCAGTTCGGCACAGTTTGTCACCTTAGCGAAAGGGACTGTTCCATCCAGCGCCGTCACCAGAAACTGGTGGAAGAATCACCTTCCCCGTTCATGACCGATGAACTCCGGCAGAAAATGGGTGATGCCGCTAAGATGGCTGCCGGCGCTATTAACTATGAGAGCGTGGGCACTATCGAGTTCCTGGTAGACAAGCACCGCAATTTTTATTTCATGGAAATGAATACCCGTATCCAGGTGGAACACTGCGTGACGGAAGAGGTGATCAATTTCGACCTGATCAAGGAACAGATCAAGATCGCGATGGGAGAAAAGATTTCGGGGGCTGATTATATTCCCCAGAACCACGCGATCGAATGCCGCATCAACGCGGAAGACCCTTATAATGATTTCCGTCCTTCTCCCGGACGTATCACTTCCCTCAACCAGCCGGGCGGGCATGGGGTGCGGGTAGACAGCCATGTGTATGCGGGATATGTCATTCCTCCCTATTATGATTCGATGATCGGCAAGCTCATCACGGTGGCGCAAACCCGGCCAGAAGCGATACAGACGATGTACCGCGCCCTGAGCGAATACGTGATCGAAGGAGTGAAGACCACCATTCCCTTTCATTTGCAGCTGATGCAGGACGAACGTTTCCGCAGCGGAGATTTTAATACCAAGTTCCTGGAGGGATTCACGTTAAAATAAAGCGGGCTAAGGCTTATTCAGATCTCAATCACCACGATATAGGATTGGAGCAGGGGTGAATATTCCCAGCCCAGGTAGCAATCTGGAAAATCTTCGTTTTCACCTTTGAGAAAATAATCACCGTCCGATTTCCGGTAATGCGGGCGGATCATTTGCTTAATTTCCCGGTAGCATTTTTTTACCGCCTGTTTATCCTTTCCGAATAATCCTTCGATCTTCATCGAATAACGCAGCATATCTTTTCCCTGCACAGACCCCGCTTCGCGTGCAGCCAGTAATTTCACCCCGACTGAACCAGTGAAAGGAAAATGATTTTGGCTCCCTGGTTTTATGCTGGAATAGACACCCCAATCGCTGGTCGAATCGATTCCCAGTTGCGGGTGGTTTGAAATATAGGCTACCCAGTTTACATAATTTTCCTTCAGCGGTACGCCGAAAAAAAGTTCGTCCAGGCGCTTAATTTCTTTTACTGTTTGGGATATCCCCGTCAGGCCTGTTAATAGTAATAAACATACGATCAGCAGCCGTTTCATTAATTACAATGTACGACATCCGGGTAAACGGAACTACCTGAGAAAAAGCATTTCCCTGTACTTCGGCAAATACCATTCCCTGTCATCGACGAGCAGTTCCAGTTTGTCGACATGATAGCGAATCTCGTCGAAGAACGTGTCTTTTACCTGGCTCTGGTAGGCGATGGCCCGGGTGCGGGTATTGTCCATATTGTTGCAGATCTTCCGCGCTTCGATCATCTTTTCCACCAGGTCGCTGGTCTTGTTGATATGCACGGAGATCTGTTCCAGGATCTGTTTTTGATTAGTATACCCGTCTTCTTTCAAACCGGCTTCTTTCAGCCCTTTTATATTCCCGGCCAGCATATTCTGATAACGGATGGCGGCGGGCAGGATATGGCTCGTGGCCAGTTCGCCCATGATCCGGCTTTCGATCTGCACTTTTTTGATGTATTTCTCCAGTTCAATTTCATGCCGCGCTTCGAGCTCGGAATGGCTGTATACCTGGTTGTTCTCAAAAAGCTTTTTGGCTTTGTCCGTTACCATGGCGTCCAGCGCCAGCGGGGTGGTTTTTACATTGGGCAGTCCCCTTTTTTCCGCTTCTTTCTCCCAGGCTTCGCTGTAGCCATCGCCTTCGAAAAGCACTTTTTCGCTGGCCACAATATATTCGCGGATCACGTGCATGATGGCAATCTCTTTTTTCTCGCCTTTTTCGATCAGGTTGTCCACGTCTTTTTTGAATTGTTTCAGGGTTTGCGCCATGATGGTGTTGAGGGCGGTCATCGCGTTGGCGCAGTTGGCCGATGAACCCACGGCCCTGAACTCAAACTTATTCCCGGTAAAGGCGAAGGGGGAAGTGCGGTTGCGATCGGTATTGTCGAGCAGCAGTTCCGGGATGCTCTTGTGGATATCGATCTTGAGCATGCTTTCATCGGTCTCGTCCATTTTCTCCGTCACCCTTTCCTTTATCTCCTTCAGCACTTTGCTTAAGTATTCGCCGATAAAGACCGAAATGATCGCGGGCGGGGCTTCATTGGCGCCGAGACGGTGATCGTTTTGCGCGGAAGCGATGGACGCGCGCAGCACGTCGGCGTAGTCATGCACGGCCTTGATCGTGTTCACAAAAAACGCGAGGAACATCAGGTTGGTCTTGGGCGTTTTTCCCGGTGCCAGCAGGTTAACGCCGGTATCGGTGGCCATGCTCCAGTTATTATGCTTGCCGCTGCCGTTGATGCCGGCAAATGGTTTTTCATGCAACAGTACGCGGAGGTTATGACGGCGGGCCACCCGGTCCATGATATCCATCAGCAGGGAATTATGGTCCACGGCCACGCCCACTTCTTCAAAGATCGGGGCGCATTCAAACTGTGCGGGCGCCACTTCGTTGTGACGGGTGCGGAGCGGTATACCCAGTTTATAGGATTCGTTTTCGAAATCGCGCATAAAGGCATACACTCTTTCGGGGATGGTGCCGAAATAATGATCTTCCAGTTGCTGGTTCTTGGCGGAAGAATGGCCGAATACGGTGCGGCCCGTCATCACGAGGTCGGGGCGCGCGTTGTAAAGTCCTTCGTCGATCACAAAATATTCCTGCTCCCAGCCCAGTGTAGGACTCACTTTCGTTACATTCTTGTCGAAATAATTACATACATCCACCGCGGCGCGGTTCAGCGATTCCAGCGCTTTCAGCAGGGGGGCTTTATAATCGAGGGATTCGCCGGTATAGGAAACGAAAATGGTAGGGATGCATAAAGTCCTGCCCTGGCCGATCTCCATAATAAAGGCAGGTGATGAGGGGTCCCATGCCGTGTAACCGCGTGCTTCAAAGGTCGCGCGCAGTCCGCCGCTGGGAAAAGAGGAAGCGTCGGGTTCCTGCTGCACCAGCGCATCACCCTCAAACTGTTCGATCGGCGTGCCATCGCTTTTCAGGGTGAAGAACGAATCATGTTTTTCCGCCGTGGTCCCCGTGAGTGGCTGAAACCAGTGGGTAAAATGCGTTACGCCCTTGCTTTCGGCCCATGCGCGGATACCGTTGGCGATCTGGTTGGCCATAGCCCGGTCGATCTTCTGGCTGTTCTTGATCGAAGATTGCAGGCTTTTATAGGCTTCATCGCTTAAAAACTCACGGGCTGTTTTCAGTGTAAAAACATGGCTCCCGAAAAGACCGGTGATCTTTACAGCGTTTTCGGTTTTCCCGTTGCTGTTGGAGGAAAGCTTCTGGATGGCGTTGAAACGAAGTGACATGCGGTTTTTTTTTACAAAAAAACCACATTCATGCAATTATTCCAATTTTTTTCAGGGTTCAGCTAAAAAATAAATAAAATCTGAAAATAAATGTGACTATTTTGGGGATTAGTTTATAAAATCCCGGGGATTCAGGTAGAATTTTCTATATTAGAATTTATTTTAATATTATTGAATAATAGCCCGCCAAGTTTTTTCCAGTCAAGGCCCGCCACCATCGGCACCACCAGCAAAGGCATGATCACGCTCCTGTAACGAACGATGGCGCCGAGGTTATTGACGCTGAAACCGATGGCCAGCAATACGGAAAATGAAAAAAATACGCAGAAATAGATCAGGTTTTTGGAACGCAATCTTCTGCGTCTGAAAAAAAGAAAAACCATGAAAAACAGGAGCAGGGCATCGATTTCAATAGCGGCCGCCAGCGATAAGATATGCCGCACATCGCTGGGATAGGGCCGCAGCGTGGAAAGATTGATGGCCTGCGGGGTATTGATGAGAAAACTGGCGGCATTGGGTTCCAGTTCCCGGATCGGTATGCTGGAATTGCTTCCCTGCAGTTTGATAAAAGCCTGCTGCTTGTTGACAACGGCCTGCGGAAAATCAAATCGCGGGTGTATATAGCGTGCAGTGAAAAATAAAACGCCGAAAATAAGATAGACCCCTGCGAAAATACCCAGCGCGTAACGGGGACGACGGTTGGCCAGCAGCCAGGCCAGCAGGGCCGGGACGATAATGACCAGTATGAAATTACGCAGCACCAGCAGGAGCAGGAGGCCGGTAAGCAGTAACAGCAGCCGCCTGATGCCGAATTTTTTTTCCGTGGTGCTGAAATAAACACTGTAGATCACAAGACTGATGCCCGTAAAGATCAGTCCTTCCTTATGCAGCCCGCTGGTCCAGTATAAAAAGGAAGGGACCAGGAATGTGGCCATCAGGATCGCCAGTTTTTTCCCGGGAAATACATCATCCATCACCCGGTAAATGGCTACGGCCCCGAAAAGGGTGATGAACGAATAAAAGATCACATTCACATAATAATATCCGAAGCTCAGGATATTGAAAACGGAAAAGATCTTGATCAGGAAATTACCCTTCAGGTCATTCCAGTATGAATCGTTGCTGTCGAAAAATTTCAGGAACCCGCCCTGGTAGGGGTCGTGGAAAAGGTTGGTGATATATTCCCGGGGGTTGTTGTAGAGCAAATGCGTTTCCTGGATACTGCCCGCGTGGAAACTCCAGGTGTCCTGCATCTGCGCGAGACCCCCGTAATACAACCCGATCCATCCGTAGAAGATCCCGGCCATCACCTTGAGCAGGAAAACAATGACCAGCTGGGGGCGGCTGAGACCGGTTTTGGAAAAAAATCTTACCCGGGTTACGATCCAGGCAAACAAAACGAGATAGGCAACGAACAGCAGGTACTCCAACGGGAATGGTTTACCCCGCAAAATAGCCATAAAAAAGCAGACAGGGTTGAATGGATATGCAGGCTTGCAGGAAAATAAATACGGCGGCAATTACTAACATTGTCTTCACCGCTTCCGGGTTTTTGCCATTATCATTTAGTTTTGCGGCATGGAAATTACCGCGAAAACCGCCGGGCAGTTAAGGCTGACGGAAGAGGAATTCGAACTGATCAAACAAAAACTGGGGCGCACGCCCAATTTCAACGAGCTCTGCGCTTTTTCTGGGATGTGGAGCGAACACTGCAGTTACAAGAACTCCATCAAATGGCTGAAGACGCTGCCGCGTGAAGGAGGCAGGATGCTGGTTAAGGCCGGCGAGGAAAATGCCGGGTTGATGGATATCGGTGACGGTCTTGGCGTTGTGTTCAAGATCGAATCGCATAACCATCCCTCTGCTATCGAACCCTTCCAGGGCGCGGCCACGGGCGTGGGTGGTATCCACCGGGATATTTTTACGATGGGGGCGCGTCCCATCGCCGCACTCAATTCCCTGCGCTTCGGAAATCTGGAAGAAGATAAAACGCAGCATTTATTATCCGGCGTGGTGCAGGGCATCGGTCATTATGGAAACTGTTTCGGTGTACCGACCGTTGGCGGTGAAATTTATTTTGACGAATGCTATCATACCAATCCCCTTGTGAACGCCATGAGCGTGGGGATCGTGAAAGCGGGTGAAACCGTTTCCGCCACGGCGGAAGGAACGGGCAACCCCGTGATGTTTGTCGGCAGCGCCACCGGTAAAGACGGGATCGGCGGGGCTTCATTCGCATCGGCCGATATCACCGAAGAAAGCGCGCAGGACCTTCCCGCCGTGCAGGTGGGCGATCCCTTCCAGGAAAAAAAATTGCTGGAAGCCTGCCTCGAAGTGATACAAACCGGCGCGGTTGTCGGTATGCAGGATATGGGCGCGGCCGGTATCATTTGTTCCACTTCCGAAATGAGCGCCAAGGGCGGAGTAGGTATGCGGATCGACCTTGACAAAGTGCCCGCCCGCCAGAAGAATATGAAAGCATGGGAATTGTTGCTCAGCGAAAGCCAGGAAAGAATGCTGCTCGTGGCGCAAAAGGGCAGGGAAGCCGAAGTGAAAAAAGTTTTTGAGAAATGGGACCTGCCCTGTTCCGTGATCGGGGAAGTGACGGATGACGGGCTCCTTAATTTTTATATGCAGGGTGAACAAGTAGCGTCGATTCCTGCCGTTGAACTCGTGCTGGGCGGCGGCGCGCCGCAATACGACCGGGAATACCGCGAGCCTTCCTATTTCGCCGGGATCATCAAATTTGATCCGCGTTCGGTACCCGTGCCCGGCGACCTGCGGGCGGTGGCTGAAAAAATCGTGAAGCTGCCATCCATCGCTTCCAAGCGCTGGGTCTATACGCAATACGACAGCATGGTGGGCACGGTGAATGCTTCCACGAATGCGCCCTCCGATGCCGCGATTGTAGTGGTTAAAGGAACAACAAAGGGCATTGCGGTTACAACAGACTGCAACAGCCGGTATGTGTACGCCGATCCGTACAGGGGCACGATGATCGCCGTCAGCGAAGCGGCCCGCAATATCGTCTGCAGCGGCGGCCAGCCGCTTGGCGTTACCAACTGCCTGAATTTCGGCAACCCCTACGATCCCGAAGTTTATTACCAGTTTGTACAGGCCATTAAAGGGATGGGTGCGGCCTGCCGAAAATTCGATACGCCGGTTACCGGTGGTAATGTGAGTTTTTATAATCAGAACCCCGACGGTCCCGTATTTCCCACGCCCACGATCGGTATGGTGGGGCTGCTGGAAAATATCGACAGGAAGATGACGCTTGATTTCAAGGAGGCCGGCGATATACTCCTCATGCTGGGTCAGTCTTCCGATGATATCGGTTCATCCCAGTACCTGTGTCATATCTGCGGGGTGGAATTTTCACCCGCGCCCGCGTTTGACCTGGATGAGGAATTCCGCCTCCAGCAAAAATTACAGGAACTGATCGGCCAGGGTCTTATCGAATCGGCACACGACCTGAGTGAGGGCGGTCTCTTCGTGGCCCTGCTTGAATCTGCATTTCCCCGCGGTTTGGGTTTCGATGTGGTAGCCGCCGATTATAATATCCGGAAAGACGCACAGTGGTTCGGCGAAAAACAAAGCCGGGTACTGGTATCGGTTAAAAAGGAAAACCTGGCCGCCTGTAAAAAAATCATCGGACCTCATCCCTGCGAAGAGCTGGGAGTGGTTACAGCGGGTGCTGTGGAAGTGGACGGAATGGAGTGGGGAGATATTTCCGCATGGAAGGAACTGTATGATACCGCGATCGAAAATTATTTATCAAAAGAAGAAGCCGGGGCCGCCTTACACGCCATCTGATGGAAAAAGAAAAAACAATCCTGCTCACCGGCGCCGCCGGGTTTATCGGCAGTTATTTACTGGGTTACCTGAATCAGAAAGGGTTTGCCAACATCATCATCGCTGATGATTTCAGTGATGAAGACAAATGGTTCAATTACGATTCCAAACAATTTGCCGCAAAAGTGGAGCGCGAAGAATTGTTCGGGTGGCTTACATCAACGGCGCCTGCCATTGATTTTGTATTTCACCTGGGGGCGCGGACCGATACCACGGAATTTGATTACGCCGTTCATGAAAAACTGAACCTGGCTTATTCCAAGCAAATCTGGGACTATTGCGTATCGCGAAACATCCCCCTGGTATACGCCTCCTCCGCCGCTACATACGGTGCTGGCGAATTCGGGTATAAAGACGATCATGAACTGGCGGAAAAACTGCACCCGCTGAATCCCTATGGTATTTCGAAAAATGAATTCGATAAATGGGCATTGCGGCAGGGATCCCGTCCACCCTGCTGGGCGGGACTTAAATTCTTCAATGTATACGGTCCCAATGAATACCATAAGGGCCGGATGGCCAGCATGGTTTTCCATGGCTATAACCAGTTGCGGAAAACCGGTAAGGTGAAACTTTTTAAATCGCACCGGCCCGATTTCAGGGATGGCGAGCAGCTGCGTGATTTTATTTACGTGGAAGACGTGGCCAAAGTGATGTACTGGCTGATGGACATCATGACCGGGGGACAGTGGCCCGCTGACCGGAACGGTTTATACAACCTGGGTACGGGTCGCGCCCGTTCCTTTATTGACCTCATCACCGCCCTTTTCAGGAGCCTGGATCTGCAGCCTTCCATCGAATTTATCGACATGCCCGAAGATATCCGCGACAAATACCAGTATTTCACGGAGGCGGATATGCGAAAATTAAGGGAGGCGGGTTATACCGCTGCTTTCCTGTCGCCGGAGGAAGGCGTCAAGGATTATGTGCGGAATTATCTTTCACAGAAAAAATATTATTAAACTGATCAACGGGATATGGGAAAAAAAATCGCCATCATCGGCGGCGGGAACCTTGGAACCGCTATCGCGGAAGGATTGTTGAAAAGCGGATTCAGCAAGGCGGGCGAACTGACCGTGACCAAACGAAATACATCCACCCTGCGCGCGCTGGCTGATCGCGGTGTGCCGGTAACGGATGACAATGCCGCGGCAGTGAGACGCAGCGAGGTGATCATCCTTGCCGTAAAACCATTCCAGGTAAGCGACCTGCTGCGCGGGATCAAAAAGGAAATGACGGCAAAAAAACTGCTGATCTCCGTGGTAACCGGAGTTACCATCACCGACCTGCAGCGTCTTTTACCCGGGAAGCGGCCCCTGTTCCGGGCCATGCCCAATACCGCGATCGCCATCAGGGAAAGCATGACCTGCCTCAGCAGCCGGGATGCCGACGCATCCACCCGGAAATATGTACATGATTTATTCGGAACGCTGGGAAAAGTGGTGACGATCGATGAAAAACTGATGGAAGCCGCGACAATTCTCGGGGCCTGCGGTACGGCCTATGCCATGCGGTATATAAGGGCCAATATACAGGGCGGCATCGAAATCGGCTTTGACGCGGCCACCGCGTCGCTGATCGCGGCGCAAACGGTAAAGGGCGCCGCAGAATTGCTGCTCCAGAAAGGATCTCATCCCGAACAGGAAATCGATAAAGTGACAACCCCCAAGGGATGCACTATCGCGGGACTGAATGAAATGGAGCACCAGGGATTCAGTTCTTCGCTGATTAAAGGTATCGTGGCGAGTTATAAGAAAATTGAAAAGGAATATGGAGATAAAAGATAAAAGATATAAGATAAAAGATAAAAGTTGGTCGTTTAAAGTACATAGCTCACTATTCACAACTCTCAGCTCACAGCTCACAGCTCACAGTTCAAAGCTCAAAGCTCGCAGCTCA
>CAYNSL010000002.1:23713-28028 GCA_964399755.1 uncultured Chitinophaga sp.
AACTCTCAGCTCACAGCTCACAGCTCACAGTTCAAAGCTCAAAGCTCGCAGCTCAAAGCTTTCTTTTCATTGCTTATAAACAACCCCATCCTTCATCACGAACACTACTTTCCCGAATACCTGCGGGTCCTTCAGCGGATCTCCGTCAACAGCGACGATATCGGCAAGCTTTCCCGCTTCGATGCTCCCCAGCCTGTCTTTCTCTCCCAGTAATTCAGCCGCGTTGATCGTGGCCGCCCTGATGGCATCCATGGCGGGCATGCCCGCGTCGATCATATAGGTGAATTCGATCCAGTTTTTTCCATGCTGGTAAACGCCGGCATCTGTGCCAAACGCGATCTTCACACCTGCCTTATATGCTTTGGCAAAGGTGGCCCTGATCTTTGGCCCGATCTCCAGCGCCTTGGGGGTTACGATATCGGGATAATAACCGGGTTTTTTGGCGGAATCGGCCACCGCGGATGCGGCCGTCAGCGTGGGCACATACCAGGTGCCGTATTGTTTAAAGAGCGCGATGGCTTCATCATCCATGTACGTACCGTGTTCGATTGAATTGACGCCGGCGCGTATGGCCCTTTTCATTCCTTCCGCGCCATGCGCGTGAACCGCCACTTTGAATCCGTAATCGCGTGCCGTTTCCACGATCGCTTTGATTTCTTCTTCGGTAAACTGCGGGTTGCTGGCGCTTTTGGCCACGCTCAGCACGCCGCCGGTGGCGGTGATCTTGATCAGGTCGCTGCCTTCCTTGTAGCGCTGCCGTACCGCTTTGCGGCATTCATCGGCACCATTGGCCACCGCTTCCGCTGGACCGGGATCGCCCATCAGGTCGCGGCGATATCCGTTTGTAGGGTCGGCATGACCGCCGGTAGTGGCGATAGATCTCCCGGCAGTAAAAACGCGCGGACCTTTGATCCAACCTTTATTAATGGCATTGCGCAGCGATATATTTACGCCGGTACCGCCAAGGTCGCGAACGGTGGTAAAGCCCGTCAGCAGTGTGATCTCCGAAAATTTTACAGACTGGAATGCATAATCGGCGGGGTTGTACGTAAAGGTTTCCATGTAGCGGGTGGGGCCTGTCTCGTGTTCCAGGTGTACGTGCATATCAATCCAGCCGGGGGTCACCGTGCGCGATTTCAGGTCGATGGTTTTGTCACCTGCCGCGGGTTTGCTGTACCCGTTTTCCACCGCCGTGATCTTGTTTTTTTCCACCACGATGGTCATGTTTTTCCGGGCTTCATTACCTATCCCGTCGATCAGGTTGCCGCACCAGATATAGGTTTTTTGCGCCTGGGCTATTGTAATGAATGCGAACGCCAGCAGGGTTAAACCGGTTTTTTTCATGTTGAATGCTTGAGTCACTAAAATAATCATTCGCGGTTAATTTGTATTTTAAAGTATGAACCGGCCGGGGCTGTACATATTGACAATTGTTGTAATGCTTGCGTCACCGGGCTGCGGTGACCGTTACCGTGTTTTCGAGGATCAGCGTCTCATTATTCCGGTAAATAAAACAATCCGGGTGAAAGGAGCCGATCTGTCGATCACCAATAAAGGTTGCGGACGGAAATGGATGGCGACGGAGGGAAAACCGGCTTATGAACAACCTTATTGCAGCCTGGAACTGCGTTATAACGGGAAAACCAGCCTTTTCTCCGAAGGCTATGGTCCTTTTTATGCGGGCGAGATGGAAGTGAGGATCGAAAAAATGAACCCATGGGGCGGGGAAGAAGACAGCATCCCGCCCGGCGGATGCCGGGTACTGGTACGGAAAGTGCCGGGCACCCACCGCTGATGTTCCTTTCAGGAATTTCTTTTCCACATCCGGACGGATGATTTTTTTATCCGCGTGGAAATTTCATTTATCTTTGCATGACCTCCCGGAATTTTTCCCTTTCTTATTTTCCAGATCACTTCCGCTGGTCAAAAGCTGGTTTTTTTCAGATCATTTTATCGCGAACCAAGAAAGCAAATAACCATTGTTATGGCTAAATATATTTTTGTTACCGGGGGTGTAACATCGTCGTTGGGCAAAGGCATCATTGCCGCTTCGCTTGCCAAATTGCTGCAGGCAAGGGGCCTGCGCGTCACCATTCAGAAATTCGATCCATATATCAATGTAGACCCCGGCACCCTGAACCCTTATGAACACGGGGAATGTTTTGTGACCGAAGACGGCGCCGAAACTGACCTCGACCTGGGGCATTACGAAAGGTTCCTTAATATTTTCACTTCACAGGCCAACAACGTTACCACCGGCCGTATTTACCAGACGGTGATCAATAAAGAAAGGGAAGGCGCCTATCTTGGCAAGACTGTGCAGGTAGTGCCGCATATCACCGATGAGATCAAGCGGAGGATGCAGTTACTGGGCCAGAGCGGGGACTACGATATCGTGATCACGGAAATCGGGGGAACGGTGGGGGATATCGAAAGCCTGCCCTTTGTGGAAGCGGTGCGCCAGTTACAGTGGGAATTACCGGAAGAAGATTCGGTGGTCGTGCACCTGACCCTGATTCCCTACCTGAAAGCGGCCAAGGAACTAAAGACAAAACCCACGCAGCACAGTGTTAAAATGCTGAGCCAGGAAGGAGTACACCCGGATGTCATAGTTTGCCGGACTGAAAAGCCCTTGTCGCCCGACCTGCGACGGAAAATAGCCCTGTTCTGCAATGTGCGGCAGGAGGCGGTGATCGAGGCGCTGGATGTACCCACTATCTATGAAGTGCCCGTGGCCATGATGCGCGAGGGGCTTGATACGATCGTGTTGAAGAAAATGAACATCACCCAGTATGGCGACCCCGAGCTGACAAAATGGAAGGAATTTCTCGACAGGCTCAAATATCCCAAGGGTAAAGTAACGATCGGGCTGATCGGGAAATACATTGAACTGCAGGATGCCTATAAATCCATTCTCGAATCTTTTGTGCATGCGGGTTCCGTTAATGAATGCAAAGTGGAAATCGTGAATGTGCACAGTGAATTCATTACCGCGGAGAATGTAAGTGAAAAACTGGCGGGTCTTGACGGACTGCTGGTGGCGCCTGGTTTTGGTCACCGGGGTGTGGAAGGAAAGATCGTCGCGGTGAAATATGCGCGCGAAAATGGTCTCCCGTTCTTCGGCATTTGCCTGGGTATGCAAATGGCCGTGATAGAATACGCGCGGAACGTACTGGGACTGCAGGCCGCCCATTCCACCGAAATGGATCCTGATACCAAAGAGCCGGTGATCGACCTGATGGAGGAACAGAAAAAAGTTACTGCAAAAGGCGGCACCATGCGGCTCGGAGCCTATCCCTGCCTGATCCGTGAGGATTCGCTGGCTGCAAAGATTTACGGGAAAAACATGATCAGCGAGCGGCACCGCCACCGCTGGGAATTTAATAACAAATACCTCGAACAGTTTGAAAAAGCAGGTATGATCGCCAGCGGTAAAAATCCCGGCACCGGCCTGGTGGAGATCATCGAATTGCCCGGTCACCCGTTCTTTATCGGCGTTCAGTACCACCCCGAATTAAAAAGCACGGTGGAAAATCCCCAGCCCATTTTCACCCATTTTGTAAAAGCCGCCCGGGCCTACGCCGAAAAAAAGACGGAGGTAAAGAATCCGTTGCTGCAGAGTGAAATGATTTGATCAGTCGACAGTAGACAGTACACAGTACACAGTAGACAGTAGACAGTCTACAGTAGACAGTACACAGTACACAGTCTGTAATCATCGGTATTTATCGGGATTTTTGAAAATATCTCCAAGCAATTTGCCTACCTCTTCTTTTTGGGAAATTAATTTGCGGTGTTCATCCTCCGTAATGTACCGGCAGGCCAGGGCGAAATCAAGCCAAACCTCTGTTTCGGCATTTTCTGCATCTGCATCGGTTAATTTACTCAGAAAATGTGCCGGGTATTTTCGCCTGCGGTAAGCTTCGGCGAAATTCGCGCAAACAGATCGGGAACATCTTATGATCTGGTTAGTAAGACTGTATATTTCTTCTTTAGGGAAACTGCGCGTGATTTCCCTGATATCCATGGCGAGGTTAAAAGCTTTCTGGTAGATCAATAATTCTTTATAACTACGCATAATCAATTGTTTGGAGAAAATTACCAACACTATTGACGAAAGGAATGCTGTTTTCAACTTTTTAAAATGTTTTTTCCCGATATGCTTGCGTTGAAATAACCGGCTACCCGTAGATTACCGGGTTTGCGCCGTGCGCTGCCTGCTGTGTACTGTCGACTGTAGACTGTCGACTGTAGACTGTAGACTGTAGACTGTAGACTGAATCACCTATCTTTGCCCTCCCTAAATTTTCACCCT
>CAYNSL010000002.1:28128-55105 GCA_964399755.1 uncultured Chitinophaga sp.
GACTGTAGACTGTAGACTGAATCACCTATCTTTGCCCTCCCTAAATTTTCACCCTCCCATGAAGTTTGACCGTAACACCGTTCTCGGTTTTGTGATACTGGCGATCCTGTTTTTCGGCTATTTCTGGTATACCAATAAGGAACAGGCCGCTTACCGTAAAAAGAAGCAGGAAGAAAAGGCAATCATACAGGCCCGCGAAGATTCCATCGCGAAGATTAATAAGCCTGTTCAGGATTCGCTGAACCGCATACAGGATTCGGTGGCCCGGGTAACGAATACCGGGAGTTTCATGGGTACAGTCGACAGCACCGAGAAACTGTTTACCGTTCAAAATGACCTGATGCAGGTTACATTCTCCAATAAGGGCGGGCAGGTTAAAAAGGTGGAATTGAAGAAATACAAGGGGCCCGACAGCGCCTGGGTGCGCATGGGGGCCGGCAGCTTCGACAGGCTCGGGTATACCATCAATACCGGCACCGGTACGGCACAAAGGGTTTCGGAAACCAGCGACCTGTTTTTTTCACAGGTGGACAGCAGCACTAATCCCGACGGCAGTAAAAGGATTTCATTTACGCTTTCGGCTGCCGACAGCAGCGGCAAATCCGTCACGCATGAATATACCATTAAGCCCAATGATTACATGATCGGGCTCAATGTAAAAATGGAAGGGGCCAACCAGTTGCTTACGAACGGGGTGATGAACCTGACCTGGCAGTATTCGGCCGCGCAGCAGGAATCCGGATTATCTTATGAGAAGCAGAATACCCAGGTTGGATATGTTAAGGACGGAAGTTTCGACTATCACAGCATTTATAAGCGGAGCAGCAAGGAACTGAATGCATCGGTAAAATGGCTGGGCATCCGCCAGCGGTTTTTTATGGGCGCCCTGGTAGCAGGAAATAATTTCAGTTCGGGTAAGATGGAATGGACCAGTCCCCCTGATTCGGCTAAAACCGTGGTGCAATCCACTTCCAACCTGAAGATCTCCGTTCCCGCGGGATCGCCTTCCGTGGTTCCGCTCTCGATTTATTATGGTCCTTCCGATTATCATATCCTGAAAAAATATGACCTGAAATTTGAAAAACTGGTCAACCTGGGACAGGGCATGTACGCATTTGTACGGCCGCTGAACCGGTTCCTGTTCCTTCCGATCTTCGACTTTTTCAAGGGTATCGCCGGGAACATGGGACTGGCCATTGTCCTCCTTACGCTGTTTATCCGTTTACTGATCTCCCCGCTGACCTATACCAGTTACCTGAGTGGTGCCAAAATGAAGGCCCTGCGCCCGGAACTGGCCGCGCTGAAAGCCAAAGTGGGGGATGACCGGCAGGCCATGAGCATGGAGCAGATGAAACTTTTCCGGGAAGCCGGCGTAAACCCGCTGGGCGGTTGTATACCGGCCCTGTTACAGATCCCGATCTTCTTTGCCCTCTTCAGTTTCTTTAATTCCTGCGGCGACCTGCGCGGTGAAAGTTTCCTGTGGGCGGCTGATCTTTCAGCCCCCGATAAGGTCATCCAGTGGGGAAGCATACCGGTACTGAGTTCGATATTGGGCGACCACCTGAGCCTGTTCAACGTAACCGCCTGTATCACCAGTTTCCTGATATCCTGGTACAGCATGAGCATGTCGCCCGACCAGAGCAACCCGGTACTGAAATACATGCCGTATATCTTCCCGGTATTCCTGTTATTTTTCTTCAACCGGCTGCCCGCCGGTCTTACCTGGTATTATACCGTTTCCAACCTGATCACCCTCGGTCTTCAGTTCGTGATCCAGAATTATATTATCGATCATGACAAGATCCTCGCAAAGATTGCCGAGAACCGGAAAAAGCCGAAAACAAAATCCAAGTGGCAGGAACGCATGGAGCAAATGCAGGAGCAGCAGAAAAAAATGCGTGAAGCGCAGCAACGGGGCCGCCGCTGATGCATCGGTTGATTTGAAGTTTCCGCTTTGTTTACAACCGTCCGGGATAAAGGGCCCGATAGGTTAAATTAGCCATAAAATTCAGGGGAAGAGGCAGGATTGCGGACCGTATTGAACGCTAAGGGCTGCGGTTGCAACTTATTCGCTAATTTGGCACGTCTTTTTATAGTATAAGGCGGAAGAATAACAATATGAAAAGAACGTTGAACATAACTCTTTTTTTTACCGCGATGCTGGCCGGTTCGGCGCTATTTGCCCAGCGTAAACTGACCGAAGCCACGATTTCCTATGATATCGTGATTAACACCAGTAACAAGAACCCGCAGGCGGCCGATCTGCTCGACGGGGCCACCAGCGTGATCTACCTGAAAGGCAATTCAAGCCGTTCGGAAATGATCAGTTCCCTTGGCACACAAGCCACGATCATCGACGGGAAGAGCGGGGAGGTGACCATCCTGAAGGATTACGGGGAACAGAAATATATGATCAAAATGACCCCGGACAACTGGAAGCAGTCGAACAAAAAATACGAGGGCATTAGCTTTTCTTACTTCAACGAGTTTAAGACGATCGCAGGTTATAATTGCCAGAAAGCGGTGGGTAAACTGAGCGACAGCACTTCCTTTACCGTTTATTTTACGCGTGACCTCCTGCCGGTAAACCGCGATTTTCAATACCTGAACCGCAACCTTCCCGGGCTGGCCATGCAATACGAGGCTTCGCTGGGTAAAATGCAGGTGACGTATACGGTTTCATCCGTTAATTTCAACCCGGTACCGCAGACAAAATTCGATTTACCCCGGTCGGGATACCGGGTCATGACATACGAAGAAAGCAAGGGGGGGAATTAATTCCGTTTGAACTGGCGGTTGCCGAGGTCGATTTTAATATTGTCGAGCAGGACCTTCTTTTTAAGCGGAAGCACAAAAGTGGTATTGCCCTTCTGGAGGGTAACCACCGTGTTCAGGCTGAAATATTTCTTTTCAGTGCTGATGGGTTCGTTGCCCCGGTAGGTATAACCGGATTTAAGGGAGAATAAACCGGGTTTAATAGCCGTACGGGAAGACAATTGAAGTCCCTTCGGGGTGCTCGACGATTTCTTGTTCCCGTCGCCCAAAGTGGCAAAAGCGCCTGCAGCCGATACGGCCAGTAAAAGGATTACTGACAGCTTGCGGCCCATCCATCTCAATATGGTCAGCTTCGGGTGGTTCATTCGTGTACAAAAATAAAGACAAAAAGAAATATAAAACAAACCGTTTATCCAGAACTTTAGTACTTCATTAACGTCAGAGATGACAAAATGTTACGTGGGGTTGCCTGAAAATCATGGCATTTTACACATATGGGGAAAACTAGGCCCTTTTAACGACCGTTTTTTTCAGTTAACTTGTTGTACAATAACCAATTTCAGGGGGCAAAGGGATTTTGCCGCCTGCGGCTCTTTAAAAGTTTTTGCTCACCAAACGACCGGGTTGCATGAAAGATAATCCATACCGGGAAGATCGGGAACAGATCCGTGAACTGCTTAAACAATACGAAAACCTCAAAAATGGCCGCAGCCATTCCTTTATTGATGAAGACGCTTTCGGCAAAATCATAGAGTATTTCCAGGAAAAAGACGACCTGCCAAAAGCCCTCGAAGCCGCTGAAATGGCCGGGGAACAATACCCCTATTCGGGCCAGTTACTCATTAAAAAGGCTGATATCCTGCTGGCCAGCCGCCGTTACCAGGACGCTCTCGAGGTGCTGGAACAGGCCTCGCTGTTCGACAGCGGGGATATTAACATCTATATCCTCAAAACCGACGCCTACCTGGCCCTTGACCAGCAGGAGAAGGCGGTGGAATTGCTGGAAGAGGCCCTGGACCATTTCAGCGGGGAAGAGAAAACGGAACTGCTTTTCGAACTGGCTGATGTGTATGACGATTACGAGGACTTTGAAAAAGTGTTCGATTGCCTGAAAATGATCCTTGAAGAAGACCCCAATAACGAAGAAGCGCTGTATAAGATCTGTTTCTGGACCGATTTTACGGGGCGCAACGAAGAAAGCATCCGCCTCCACCTGAAGATCATCGATGAATTTCCTTACAATGAACTGGCCTGGTTTAACCTGGCGGCGGCATACCAGGGCCTGAAACTCTATGAAAAAGCCATTGACGCCTATCAATACGCCATTACGATCGAGGAAAAATTTGATTATGCCTACCGCAACATGGGCGACGCCTATATCCGGTTGCGAAAATACCGTGAGGCGATCGAGGCACTCGAGAAGGTGAATGAATTATCCAAACCCGAAGATGTGATCTACGAGGCCCTTGGTTATTGTTATGAAAAGCTGAAGAATTATGCGCAGGCCCGTTTTCATTACCGCAAGGCTTCGCACCTGCGGCCCGATGACAGTAAACTTTATTACAAGATCGCCAGCACTTATTTTAAAGAAGGGCAGTGGGAGCCCTGCCTGAAACAACTGGATACGGCCCTGAAAATTCACCGGCAACAGCCTGAATACAACCTGCTGGCCGGTGAATGCCGGATGCAGCTGGGGCAATACAAGGAAGCCATCCAGTATTTTACGGAAGTGGTGGGCGTACGACCCCGTAATGTGGCCGGTTGGGAAGCCCTGATCCGTTGTTTATACAAGGGTGAATTTTTTGGGGAAGCATTGCAGCAGGCGAATGCCGCCCTGGCCGTTACCGAGGGAAAACCGCTTTTTCTATTTTACAAAGCTTCCGTTTTGCTCGCTTCCGGAAAATCAAAGGAAGGGATCCTGCAACTGGAAAAAGCGATGGAAAAAGCGCCGAAATTGCTGAAACGTTTTATTGAATTAAATCCCGCCATCCTGCAAAACCAGTCGGTGGTGGATGTCGTCGCTCGCTATAAAAGAAACAAATCAATCTGAACGGCGGCAACCAACATTCGTTATTGGTCAGTCATACTCTGCCGATTCTTTCTTATTTTCGCGCCTCCAAACAAGAGCCCGGGTCTGTATTGATCCTTTCCCCGGATTCCATTTTTGACAGTAAGATCAACGACATGAACACCATGAATTTTAATTTAACACAGATCCCGGACCGGAACAAGAAACCCCGCCTCGCGGGATTGACCATGGTAATGGATAAGGGCCTCAGCGTAAGCGAAGCCACCAATTTCCTGAGTGTGGCGCATCCCCATGTGGATATCGTGAAACTGGGTTTCGGCACTTCCTTCGTTACGCCCAACCTGCGGGAGAAAATAGAAGTCTACCGTTCCTATGATATACCCGTCTATTTCGGGGGCACCCTTTTCGAAGCATTCCTGATCCGCAACCAGTTTGAAGACTATGTACGGGTTTGCCAGGATTTCGGTATCGATTATATGGAAGTAAGCGACGGGTCGATCACGATCCCCCATGCGGAGAAATGCGGTTATATCGAGAAACTGACCAAATACGGTACGGTACTGAGTGAAGTGGGCAGCAAGGATGCCGCGCATATCATCCCGCCTTATAAATGGATCGAACTGATGCGGGCCGAACTGGAAGCCGGTTCCAGCTACGTGATCGCCGAAGCCCGTGAAGCAGGTAATGTGGGGATCTACCGCGGCAGCGGGGAAGTGCGCGAGGGACTGGTACAGGAGATCCTCACCCAGATCTCCGGTGAAAAGATCATCTGGGAAGCGCCGCAGAAAGCGCAGCAACTTTACTTCATCGAGCTGCTGGGATGTAATGTCAACCTTGGCAATATCGCCCCCACCGAAGTGATCCCGCTGGAAGCGATGCGGATTGGTCTTCGCGGAGATACCTTCACTTTATACCTTGACAAAAAAGAAGCCTGATGCGGCGCTATGGATTGATCGGTTATCCATTGACGCATTCTTTTTCGGAAGAATATTTTAACCGCAGGTTTGAACGGGAGGGTATTACCGGCTGTGTGTATGAACTATTTCCCCTTTCCTCCATTGTTGAATTTCCGGGACTCCTGTCCGCACATCCCGATCTCGAAGGGGTAAATGTGACCATTCCCTATAAAAAGGCGGTGATCGCTTACCTCGACGATGCCAGCCATCTTCCCATGGGGCTGGATGCCTGTAATTGTATCCGCATCCGCAACAACAAACTCACGGGTTTCAATACTGATATCGCGGGTTTTGAAAAAAGCCTCAGGCCCCTGTTGCAACCTCACCACCAAAAAGCGCTGGTACTCGGTAACGGCGGGGCCACTTCGGCGGTAGCCTATGTATTAAATAAACTGGGTTTGCCCTTTCAAATCGTAAGCCGGTCACTGAAGGAAGGTTCTACCCTGACTTATGATATGCTTGACGGAAATATCATCGTGCGTTCGCAGGTGATCATCAATACCACGCCGCTGGGTATGTTCCCGGAAACCGGCGCCTGCCCCGATATCCCCTATCAATATATCACGCAGGGACACCTGCTTTTTGATCTGGTATACAATCCTTCAAAAACCCTTTTCCTGCAAAAGGGTGAGGAGCGCGGCGCCATGATCAGGAACGGGCAGGAAATGCTGGAGATACAGGCGGAAGAGAGCTGGAGGATTTGGAATAGTTGATTGCTGCTGCTCTTAGCGCATGGTTCATAGCCCCTCCTAAGAAACTGGTATTGTAATTGAGGTAGTGCGTTCATAATAGCTTATCCCTGGCTGCTGCCGGGAGCGCGGCGATTTTTTTCCTTTCATAATCATAACAGATCATACCCGTTTTAGCGAGGGCTACCGTGATCAGCCGGCCATTCAACGCTTTCTCCAGTTTATACAACAGGATGAACCCGATCTTCGAAATTTCCGAGGCAGTTACGGAAGCGATAACCTGTTCGCCGTAAAACAATTCATTTTTAAATTCAATAGCCGCATCGGCCATGATCATGCCGGTGCCCGCGAACTGCATCTCGCTATAGCCCATGCTTTGCAGGTACTGCATCCTTGCCTCATGGATCAGGGAAAGAACGGCATCATTGCCTACATGTCCGCCGTAATTGAGGTCGGTGATACGGACGGGGATGGTGCAGGTAAATGCAAAACGTTCGGGGAGGCTGATACGAATCCTTGACATGAAATTTTTACGCGAAAATACTGCTAAAGCCCGACTGTGGATTATGTACTGCAGACTGTCGACTGTAGATTGTAGACTGTAGACTGTTGACTGTTGACTGTTGACTGTTGACTGTAGACTGTAGACTGTCGACTGTAGACTGTCGACTGAGATTATTCTTCCGAAAGCGAACTCACCAGGCTGAGTATATCAAAGAAATTGCCCGGGTGATCGGCGGAAGAACAGGCCAGTTGTTTTCTCCATTTTTCCACCTGGTCCTTGCAGTTATTGTCCTGCTCTTCGCCCGAAACGCAGCATACAAGGTCGCTTAATTTTTTGGACACGCGTATAAAATTTCCGTCGGGAGTCATGATGACGATATAGCGGTCGGTTAAGGAATTACCGGTAGCGGCCATTCCTTCAAAACCGATATCATTGTTTTCCGCCGGTTCCGGTTGAAGGGTGTTTCCGCTGAACTGAAATCCCGAAGCGATTTCCATTCTTTTCTTCGGGGAGATGGTCAGTTTTGCATAGGTTTTTTTGCTGGCTTCCAGCGCGGCGTCGTTCCGGGCTTCATCGGCATCCGTAACGGGAGAGGCGTTGTTATTGTCTTTTATTTCTTCACCGGGTGCATTGATTATTGTACTGTTATTTCCCGGCAGGGTAACAACCGCTGTTTTCCCGCTGAGGTCATTATTAGTTTTTGAAGGAAGCAGGTATTGCCAGGCTCCGAACGCGGCGATCCCGGTAATGACTGCTGCGGCAGCATAGCGCAGCATCGCAACGGTCTTTTTACGGCGCAGGCTGTTTTTATGTTGTTCCGTATCAAGCCGGGAAGAGATATGATCCCAGACCTTGCCCGGCGGTACGATCTCGGCAGCGAACAAACGCGCTGAAATCGCTTCGGCCGGCACATATTCTTCCAGCGCGGCGCTGATATTTTCCCATATTCCGGGGGGAGGATTTACAGAGAGACCGGCGAGTTTCTGACGGAGCGCCCGGTAAGCGGCAATGGCATCCAGTTCCGCTTCGATCTTTGGCCAGGTCCCCTCCGGGGGATTTACCTCGTAGTGGTATAGTTTATGTTGAACCCCGTTTTTCATTATTTACTGCTTACGCCCCTTTCCCTGTCAATGTAGTTCCGTACCATTTCCTGCAGGATCACCTTGGCCCTCGATAGCTGCGATTTGCTGGTGCCTTCGCTGATACCCAGTATATCGGCAATCTCCTTGTGCGTGTACCCTTCCACCACATACATGTTGAACACGGTGCGGTATCCGGGCGACAGTTCCTGTACCAGCGCCATGATGTCCTTGGCGCCCAGGTCATCCAGCGCTGAACTGTATTTGCCTTCCATGCTGTTCTCTTCCTTTTCCGTTACGGGCATCAGGTAGCGCTTGCGGCGAAAGTGTTCGATGGCGGTATTTACGAAGATCCTCCGCATCCATCCTTCGAATGAACCATCGCCCCTGAAACTGTCGATTTTTTTAAAGACCTTGATGAATCCTTCCTGCAGGATATCTTCGGCCTCTTCGCTGCTGCCCGCGTAACGCAGGCAAACGGCATACATCCGGGGAGAGAAGCGTTTGAATAGCTCTTCCTGCATCCGCCGGTGGCCCTGCAGGCATCCAGTAATTAAGTCGCTTTCGGGAATAATTTGGTTGCGTTCGGTTGTCAAGTTCAGTGGTTTGTTTATAACTCAGACAAAAATGCTACCAACTTTCGGGTCGCTTTCTCCCGGTGGCTGTACCGGTTCTTTTCTTCCAGCCCCATTTCGGCAAATGTCCGGTCGGCCCCGGCCGGAACAAACACAGGATCATAGCCAAAACCGCCAGCGCCCCTTTTTTCTCCGATTATCAGGCCTTCGCAAATCCCCTCAAAAAGGGTTTCCCGGCCGCCTATTAACAAGGAAATAACAGTCCGGAACCGGGCCCTTCGGTCTGTTTTATCACCCAAATTAGCCAAAAGCAGGGCAATATTCGCATCAAATGAGCGGCCATCTCCCGCATAACGCGCGCTTTTAACCCCCGGTTCCCCGTTCAGCGCGTAAACTTCCAGTCCCGTATCCTCGCTGAAGCAATCCATCCCAGTCATGTCGTAGATCGTTCTGGATTTGGCGCCCGCGTTGGCTTCCAGGGTATCAAAGGGTTCGGGAATTTCCCGGCGGATACCGGCCTCCTGCAGGGTGATGATCCTGATATGACCGGGCAGTATACTGCGGATCTCTTCAATTTTATGCGCGTTGTTCGTGGCAAAGATCAGCGGGCGTGATTGATCCATATTTCAAAGGTTGAAGAGCCGTTTCAGGCTCACCCATAATTTACTTTTCAGCAGTTTGTCGTTTTCCAGTTCTTCCAGGGAATGCGCGAAAAGATAGGTTACACCGGAAAATGCCTGTAACTGGTAGGGGGGGAAACTGAGGGGAAGCCCGGTTGATGCGGGATCAACCCCGAATAAAAAAACCTGCCGGCTCTGAAACCGGTTCGTCAGTTTTTTATAATTCGTACCGGGATTGCTTTCCAGGTTCAGCAGCGCCGTATCATCCAGGCTCAGTCGGCAGGCCCCGAGGATACCGGAAAGAAATTGCAATCCGGGGTCGGGGATATGTACGATACCGGGATAACGTACCAGCAGGAGAATATTTTTCCGGTTATTCCCCAGCCATTTCAGGTTGTCCGTGCCGGATACCACGGACGCTTTCACCGGTTCATTCGCCACAGGCTCCGGTATTGACGATGCCGGGGTCTGCTGATATTGCGGTTCTACCAGTGATTTCCCGTATAAGGCGGCAATGGTAAACGCGGGTAATTCGATTGAATTGATGTCCATATCCGGTCAGTAATTATACAAATGGGTGTTAGTTTTTTTCGTTCCTTTGTCCTGTAAAATTAATAGATTATGACTGCAGCCGTGGACATTTCCATCACCAAAGCGGAACGGAGCAAATTACAGGACCTCAACCTTGAAAATCTCCCCTTCGGAAAGTATTTCAGTGATCACATGCTGGAAGCAGATTATGAAAACGGCGAATGGAAAAATGTAGAAATAAAACCTTACCAACCCCTGCTGATGAGCCCCTCCCTGGCCGCCCTTCATTACGGGCAGGCCATTTTTGAAGGGATCAAAGCCTATAAAGACAGTAATGGCAATCCCTTTATCTTCCGGCCGCAGGATAATTTCAGGCGGTTTAATGTATCGGCCAACCGGATGCAGATGCCGTCCGTTCCCGAGGATGTATTTATGGAAGGCATGCGTCAACTGGTTTCCCTCGACCGGAACTGGATCCCCTCACGCGAAGATCATTCCCTGTATATCCGCCCCTTTATGTTCGCTTCTGATGAACTGATCGGGGTGCGTCCTTCCGATCATTATAAGTTCATGATCATCCTGAGCCCGACGGGTCCTTATTACAATGCCCCGATGCGTATTTACGTGGAGGAAAAGTATGTAAGGGCCGTACCGGGCGGCGTTGGCTATGCGAAAGCGGCGGGGAATTACGGGGCGGCCATGTATGCGACGGCCGCGGCAAAAAAGATCGGTTACGACCAGGTATTGTGGACCGACGCATTTGAACATAAATATGTGCAGGAGATCGGCACGATGAACGTGTTTTTTATCATTGGCAAAACCGCCATCACCCCCGAATTATCGCAGGGGACTATTCTCGACGGGGTCACCCGGCAGAGTTCCATTACCCTGTTGAAGGAAATGGGTTTTGAAGTGGAGGAAAAACAGCTCAGTATCGATGATATCATCCAGGCCTATAAAGCGGGTTTGCTCTACGAAGTTTTCGGTACGGGCACTGCCGCCACGATTTCAATGATCAAAGAACTTCGTTACAAGGATTTTGTGATGCAATTCGATGTGGATAATTGGAAAACGGCTCCCACCCTTAAAAAATGGCTGACGGATATACGCGAGGGCAGGAGGGAGGATAAATACGGCTGGATGATGCCCCTGTAAAGGCTTTAATCCCAAATTCTTAAACCCCAAAACCTGCCGTTTTGGGGTTTTTTGCCTCCGGTCGCGGGATGTTGGGAATTTGGGATTTGTATTTTTGGAATTTCCCGCCCGCGCCATTACCTTTGCCCTCCCAAAAATAAGGGTCAAGAATGCCTACAATTCAACAGTTAGTACGTAAAGGAAGAGAAATTATCAGGGCCAAAAGCAAGTCGAGGGCTTTGGACCAGTGTCCCCAGCGCCGGGGCGTATGTACCCGCGTTTATACCACTACGCCCAAAAAGCCCAATTCGGCCTTGCGTAAAGTGGCCAAGGTACGCTTGACCAACAAGGTGGAAGTGATCGCCTATATTCCGGGTGAAGGCCATAACCTGCAGGAGCACTCGATCGTGCTGATCCGCGGGGGCCGGGTAAAAGACCTGCCGGGGGTGCGTTATCATATCGTGCGCGGTTCACTGGATACCGCCGGTGTGAAAGACAGGAAGAAGAGCCGTTCCAAGTACGGTACGAAGAAAGAGAAAGCCAAAAAATAATTAATACCAATAAGCATACATCATGCGTAAAGCACAAGCAAAGAAACTCCCCCTGGCGCCCGATCCCCGCTACAACGACAAACTGGTTACCCGTTTTGTCAATAATATCATGTGGCAGGGAAAGAAAAGCGTGGCGTTTAATACTTTTTATAACGCGCTGGAGAAAGTAACCAAGCAGACTAATGAAGACGGTTACGAAGTGTGGAAAAAAGCCCTGGCCAATGTAACGCCCTCTGTGGAAGTACGCAGCCGCCGTATCGGTGGCGCCACCTTCCAGATCCCTACCGAAGTTCGCCAGGACAGGAAGATCTCGCTGAGCATGAAATGGCTGATCCGCTACAGCCGGGATCGGAACGGACGCAGCATGGCCGATAAACTCGCGGGCGAGATCGTAGCAGCCAGCAAGGGCGAAGGCGCCGCATTCAAAAAGAAAGAAGACACCCACCGGATGGCCGAAGCCAACAAGGCCTTTGCCCACTTCCGTGTATAAACGGATCGCGAAAAATTGTTAAGCCACCTGCTTTCCGGCAGGTGGCATTTTTTTTAGCAGCAGGGTATCGACGGAAAATCTCCCGCTCCCCGTAATAAAAACTGCAATGATCAGGAAGAGGTAAAGAAAGGGCAGTTGCTTTTCCAGGAAAGGCTGCTTTTTAAGGGCGATAAAGAAAGCAACGCACATGCTGATGAACATAGGTACAAGGGCAATACGTGTAAAACAACCCGCCATTACGAGGATGCCGCAAACAAATTCGGCGAAGATGACCAGGTGATAGGATAGCCTGGCCCCGATGCCGATGATATCGGGAAACTGGGGAAGAATTTTATCATAATCTTCGATCTTCATCCACCCGTACCAGGTAAAGAATCCTCCGAGGATCAGGCGGAGCAACAGGGCCGCCGCATCCGGGCCCAGGGACTGTGTTTGAAAAATTTTCCGGAACATGGTTTCAGTTTTCGATGAATTTTTTCAGATAGTTACCGATGAGTTCGGTCCAGCCACCGGCAAAGCTTTCTTTTGCAAAATCGGGGCCATTTACCGCGAAGGAGCCCAGGCCGCGGTGGGTAAGTTTTAGTTTTGTGCTCTCCCCTTCGGGAAAAAGTTCAAAACTCAGCAGGGAATATCCTTCGAGCCCTTCGTATTGCCAGCTATAGCTGATTTTTTTCCCGGGCACCACTTCGGTGACGCGGCAGAGATGGTTATACGTTTCGCCCGTATTGCCCTTTCCTGTAAACGAAAAGGCAAATCCGACGGTGGGTCTGAAATCAGGGAGATCGAAATACCATTGTTTCATCTGGTCTTTATTGGTAAGCGCATGCCAGATTTTTTCAGCGGGGGCGTTGAATACCCTTTCGATCGTAAAGGGGGAGACTTCCAGGGCGGCCGTGTATTCGTCGAGCCGGCGCAGGTGTTGTTTCCCGCCTTCCAGGGCCCCGTATTCCTTCACCACCCGGTCCCTATCCTCTTTTTTGGTGAACGTGGAGGTCATCTTAATAAACGTTTTATCGCCGCGGTCTTCAAAGATCACCACGGTGCTGAACGAACTGAGGTCGTTCGCGTCATCGGAGCTGTGATCGTAAGAGAGCCGTTCCGGTTTCACGACTTCACGGAACACGATTTTATTGGGGAAATCCGTTCCGTCGGGTCCATGCATCATAAAACGCCAGACCCCGCCGGGCTTTACTTCCATTTCATGGATTGACTGGGTAAAACCATCGGGTCCCCACCAGTGGCGTACCTGTTCGGGTTGGGTCCAGGCATCCCAGACCAGTTCGCGCGGGGCGTTGACCAGGCGGGTGATCACCAGTTCCCGGTCGCTGATCTCATTTTCTTTTTTTAGGGGCATGTCTTTTCGGTTTAACCTGTTGTATTTTTTCGAGATAGGCTTCGAGGGCATCGAGTTTCTGCGTCCAGAAGCGGCGGTACTGTTCCACCCAGCCGGAGACTTCACCCAGTTTATCCAGTTTCGCTTCGCAATAGCGTTCGCGTCCCTCGCGGCGGATCTTTACCAGCCCGCATTCGGTGAGGATGCGGATATGTTTGGACACGGCGGGACGGCTGATCCTGAATTTTCCGGCCACGGCATTCAGGTTAAGGTCTTCACGGGCCACCAGGCCGATGATCCGGCGCCGGGTGGGATCGGCAATGGCCTGGAATACGTCTCTTCTCATACGGTGGTCGGTTTTATGTAACCAATCGGTTACAAATATATGTGTAACCATTTGGTTTCACAAAATATTTTTTCCATTTTTTCTGCGGGAAGATCTCCGCGGTATTAATTCCAGAGGCCCGGGTAGCCGTCGCGCTATAATAATACACAAAACCCTGTGGGCATACCCTGCGGTTCCGCGGCGAATTAGTCTAAGTCATTACCCGGCAACGGATTATTTTCCCTCCGCCGCTTTCAGCAAATCGGCGATGATGATCTTCCGCATCTGCATCATGGCCTGCATTACACGACCCGCTTTTTCCCGGTCCTTATCCTTCATCAGTTCACCCAGTACCGGCGGGATGATCTGCCAGGACAGACCATATTTGTCTTTCAGCCAGCCGCACATACTTTCCTGGCCGCCGTCAGCCGTCAGCTTTCCCCATAAATCGTCGATCTCCTCCTGTGATTCGCAGTTTACAAAAAGCGATATGGCTTCCGTGAATTTAAACATCGGCCCGCCGTTCAGGGCCATGAATTCCTGCCCGGCCAGCTGAAACGAAATGCCAAGTAGTTTGCCGCCGGGGCCCGGCATGGTGCCGAGGATCTTTGAATCCCTGAATAGCGAAACATAGAAATTAGCGGCTTCTTCCGCGTTGTCGTTATACCATAAAAAAGTTGTGATCTTCTGCATATCGTTGGGCTTTGATTTGTATGAAGCGGGTTCGCGCGACCGCGCGTTTATTTTTTATCGATGGCTTTCACCAGTTCGTTCAGTATCCTTTCCAGTTCTTTTTTGGCTGAGCGTATGGCTTTCATGCTGTCGAGGTACATCAGGCGCCTGTCCCTGTAGTCGCCTTCCAGTAAACCCGATTTGATTTTTACGATCGCCGGGTGGTGAAATACCAGCAGGATCTTACTTTTCCGTTGGGGACCGAAGGTTACGATATCGTCTTTATAATAATAACTGGGGGCGTTCCATTTGATCCGCTCGGACAGTTTCGGGTTTGCGTTTTTGATGATCTTCCTGAGGGCTTCCGCTTCCGCTTTCATCGGGTGGCTGAGTTTTTTCATGTAGGCCTCCACGGGGTCTGCACCCGCAGGCTTTTTTGCTTTCAAGGCCTTGCCCGCCTTCCTGGCGACCGCCTTTTCCTGGTTTTCCTTTACGCGAAAGGCGATCATCTTCCTGATCAGCGCCGCGGGTACGGGTTTGTCGAAGGGAAACCTGACCGTTCCCGGTCCTTTTTCATAACCGGCCAGATCTTTTGCAAAAGCGTTGATGGCCGACTTAAAGGGATAAAATCCGTAGTGATGGGAGTGCGCGGCGAAATAAGCCAGCATACCCTGGTATTTATAAGCGGGCATCCCGTAGCTGATCACTTCAATGGCATCGGGGGCCGCAGCCTTTATCGCTTCCCGGATCTTTTTCAGACCGGCCTGAACTTTCGGCGGGTAACGGCGGATATATTCATCGGCGGAAACGGGTGTTTTTTTTATCGGGGATTCCATGGTTTTTTATTGAGGGAATGAAGAAAGTAAATAAGTAAATAAGTAAATAAGTAAATAAGTATATAAGTTGATAAGTAAATTAGATTATAAGTGAAGGCGCTTTGAACTAATAATTAATTATTGCCCAGTGTTTCGGCAGCGGGATGCTGACCTGCCAGGGCCTTCTCATCCATATATAAAATTTCCCACTGGTGACCGTCGGGATCGGCAAAACTGTGGCCGTACATCCAGCCGTGATCGGCGGGTTCCATATAGGTACTTCCTCCTGCCTCCAGGGCTTTTCGCACCAGTGTATCCACTTCCTCGCGGCTTTCCGCGTCGAGGGCGATCAGGACTTCCGTACTGACCCTGGCATCACTTACCGGTTTTTTGGTAAAGGTCTTGAAAAAGGGCCCGGTGATCAGCATGGCATAGATGCTTCCCTCGCTGATCACGAGGCAGGCGGCTTTATCGTCGGTGAAACGGGGGTTGAAACCGAAACCGAGGTGGCGGAAGAATTCCATTGAACGCTGCAGGTCGCTGACGGGCAGGTTGACGAAGATCTTTGTTGGCATTTTATTTCTGTTTAAGCGGGAAAATGGTTTTGTAATTTAATTGATATCTCAAAAATATAATTCACCGTTTACAGGAATGGGGTGCCAATACGGCAATCGCAGGGGTTGTTTGCGACAAATAATGACCCTAACTTTATCTAAAAAGCAGATGAAGACCATTGCCATACTAGTGGCGGAAACCGCCGTGGTGGAAGCGATCGCCGATCCGCGATATATGTTCAGCGCGGTGAACGAATTCCTGAAAAGCAGCGGTCAGCCTCCATTGTTTGATATTAAGCTGGTGGGCATGACCCGTGAAGTTAAACTGGCAGACGGCGCTTTTTCCATTCACACGGACGCGGTATTGCAGGAAATGGGAACGCCTGATCTTATCATCATACCCGCGATCAGCGCACCGGTGGAAACCGCGCTGGAAAGAAACCGTGATTTTATTCCCTGGATCATTGAGCAGCACCGGAAAGGAGCGGAGGTGGCCAGCCTCTGTATCGGGGCTTTTCTGCTGGCTTCCACCGGGCTGCTGGATGGGAAGACCTGTTCCACGCACTGGTTGTTTGCCAATGAATTCAGGAACATGTTTCCCGGTATCGAACTGGTGGATGATAAAATCGTTACTGAACAAAACGGTATTTATACCAGCGGAGGCGCGAATGCATACTGGAACCTGCTGCTTCACCTGGTTGAGAAATACACGAACCGGCAACTGGCCATTATGGCTGCCAAGTTTTTCGTGCTGGATATCGACCGGAGCAGCCAGTCGCCATTCCGGATCTTCCGGGGTCAGAAACTGCATGATGACGAGGCGATCCGGAAAACGCAGGAATTCATCGAAAATAATTTCCAGGAAAAGATCACGGTCAACCAGCTGGCATCCATGTTCGCGCTCGGGAGAAGGAACCTGGAGCGGCGTTTCAAAAAAGCGACCATGAACACGGTGGTCGAATATATCCAGCGCGTGAAGATCGAAGCGGCTAAAAAGGACCTGGAGACCAGCCGCAAAAATATCAGCGAAGTGATGTATGACGTGGGTTATTCGGATACCAAGGCCTTTCGCAACACTTTCAAAAAAATTACAGGGCTTTCCCCCATCGATTACCGGAATAAGTATAATAAGGAGCTGGTAAAAGTCCCGGTGTAGCCCTGATTTTCTTAAAGAGGTAATATATTTTTCAAATTCCCGGGGATGATCCCGTGCGACGGCGATACCCCGGGAGCTTCTCATCAATTAAAAAGGCACCATTGCTGGTGCCTCCTGCAGTTGGTTTGGTTACGACTAAATTTTACAACCCACCGTTAAAAACACCGAGCCGCCGTTTTCTTTCACCGTGGCAAAGGTATTGGCCCGCGGGGCATTAACACGGTATGGGAAATTGACATCCCGGTTCAGCCGGTGCACATAACTGAGATCGATGAATATGCCTTTGTTGCGGTAACCCAGCCCGCCGCTGAGGTTCATTTTATGCGCTTTCAGCTGTTTGTCTTTATAGGGACTCCCGTAATAAGCGAAACCCAGGCGTGCCATGATGATCCTGAATTTCAGTTCGCCGCCCAGCCTGACATTCAAACTGGGTTTTGACAAAGCGTCGATCGCCTCGTTGTAGGGTTTGTAGATTGACTTGGTGGCTTCCGTTACTTCCCCATCGGGCCCGAAACGGTTCCAGCGGTAATTTACATATTCGATATCGGCGGAGATAAATCCTTTCTGCCTGCTGATATTCGCCACTTCCCGGAATACATACGAAGCGCTGAGCAGGATCCTTCCGGGCGTATAAACGGTGTAACGCGCATCGGCAAGCGGTCCGCCTGTAAGGGTGGCCGAAGCCACGCTGTCGTATCCGGGGTTGGGGTTAAATAGTTTCTCGAGATCCGCCGCGAAGCCGGCATTATAACTTTCCTTCAGCATCAGGATATCGGGTGAATGCAGGGCCAAACCGAGCCGGATATATTCCTTTGGCCGGTAAATCACGCCCACGCGGAAATTAAAACCCACACCCGTGAGTTTGTAATTTTCACGGAAGGCCAGGTAATTAAAATTATTATTCGTGTTGCCCGTGGCATCCGATTCACGGTACCAGGAATTACGGTCGATTTTCGCGATCGGGATACCGAGGCTGCCGCCGACCATGAACTTACGGTTATCCAGTTCCTGCCCGACGCCGAATGTTATTTCTGTGATCCCGCCGCTGAGTTGCGTTTCATGTTCCTGGTTGAGCAGCCCGGGGATCTCGGAACGGGCGATCACCTGTTTTGTTCCGTTAATGGTTGCGGTATCCACGAGGTAAGTATAGATCGCCATTTTGGTGGTGAGCGAGATATCGGGACTGTTCAGGGCCTGGTCGATCGTAAGGTGTGATCCGGCCAGTTCATCGGCCAGGGGTTCCGCGAAACTGCTGTAATCATTTTGCCCCCGGTAGGCTACCGGCCGGTTAAAGGCCGCACGTTGGGTAACGGTGATCGCAAAACTATTTCTCGCTTTGTACCCAAACCCGCCCAGCACGATGCCGGATGTGCCGAGTTGGAAATGGTTGTTGCCCGGAATCGTATAATCAGTGCCGCGGAATTGTGAACGGTCCTTACCGAACTGGAATGCGGGCGATACGATAAAATCGGAGGTTTTGAAAAAAGCAAGACCGGCGGGGTTGACGATATTGGCGGTCGCGTCACCTCCGAGTGAGGTCATGGCGCCGCCGGTAGCCATACTGCGGGCCGTACCGGTTTGCGTGATCCATGATAAACGGATCGTTTCTTCCGGCACCTGGGCCGTCAGCGCCCGGGAAGCCAGTAATAAAACAGCTATGCAGAGTTTATTTTTCATAACAGGTGAATAAGGATGATGAATAGGTATGCGGGAACATCCGGATGTTCCGGGTATCAGGGAATGAACCGTGCCGGTTAATTCCGAACGGGTCTGGTTACCGTGCCGCTGCTTCCGCCCGATTTTCCGGAACCGCCGCCCGAAGAGCCGCCGGAATTGCCGCTGCCGGAAGAGGAGGACGAGGGTGTATAGGTCCGGGAGGAACCATTACCCGAATTATTGTTGGAGAAAATCGTTTTGAGCGTATTGCTCAGCCCGTTTGAATTATTGTAATTCGGTTTTGTTCCGGTGCGTACGGGTGTTTTATAGGCGCCCGCGCTGTTATTGGTGTTATTGTAACCGGTATTGGTATAACCGCCGAGGCTGAAATGACGCCTGACCACGGGCGGGGAGGCCGGTATTTTGATATTGCCGATCCCGGTCCCGTAACTGCTGTGGCAGCAGCAATAAGGATTATAATAATAGTTCCAGGCGTTGAAAGGATTATTGTAGCTGCCGAAATAATAATTATAGCTGTAGCTGTACTTATCGTAATAATACCAGTCGTTGAGATCGTTCCAGCGGCTGCGGTTATGCACTTTCATCCGCAGGTAGCGGTCGTCGTAATACTGGTCGTCGTAACGGTATCGATCGTCTTCTTTCTGGTCGGAATTTACCTGCTCATCCTGCGGTTTGGCGGCGGAATAATACAGGTCGTCGGGTGTTTGGCCGGTCTTGTAAGCGGTGGTGCAGCTGGAAAAAACGAAAACGGATAATGCCAGGAGTAGAATTGATGATTTCATGGCAAATGGTTTATCGGGTTAAAAATGAAGTTACTACATTTGCTCAACTATCCGGGGGAAGTCAAACAATTGTTAGTTTTTTAGCCGCAAAGATTTGGCCATCCCGGAAAAAATTGCGTTGGGGGCTGTTAATTAAACAATAAAGTTGCTGGTTACTGGTTGCTGGTTACTGGTTACTGGTTACTGGTTACTGGTTATTGGTTGCTGGTAGTAGTCCTTAAAGCAATTGAAATGAGTTACAAAAACCTGGAGATTTGGCAGCTTGCGGATGAGCTGGTAACGGAGATCCATGAAATGACCCTGACAAAGCTGCCGAAATTTGAGATGTTTGAAGAAGGTGCGCAAATCAGGCGGTCCTGTAAATCGATTAAAGCAACGATCGTTGAAGGGTACGGCCGCAAAAGGTATAAAGCCGAATTTGTTAAGTTCCTGGTTTATTCACTGGGTTCTAATGATGAGACCACTGATCACCTTGAAAACCTGTACAAGACAAAATCACTACAGGACGAAGATCTTTATAAGCGGCTTCATACAAAACTGGATGTATTGGGTAAAAAAATAAACCTGTTTATCAAAGGGGTCGATAATTCCCAATGGGAAAAATAGAATCACCGGAGTTTTGAAAATTAATATTAACTATAAAGAAAACTGTTGCTACGGAGCATTCAAGTAACCAGCAACCAGCAACAAGCAACAAGTAACAATGAGCAAAGAGATTACGTCGAGGGCGGCAGATTATTCGCAATGGTACAACGACCTCGTGTTAAAAGGCGGACTGGCCGATTATTCTGCTGTCAGGGGATGCATGGTGATCAAGCCCCATGGATTTGCCTTATGGGAGAACATGCGCGACGCCCTGGATAAAATGTTCAAGGATACGGGTCATGTGAACGCCTATTTCCCGCTTTTTATTCCAAAAAGTTTTATGAGCCGGGAGGCGGCGCACGTGGAAGGGTTTGCCAAGGAATGTGCCGTGGTAACGCACTACCGGCTGAAGAACGATCCCAACGGGGGCGGAGTAATTGTAGATCCTGATGCCAAACTGGAAGAAGAACTGATCATCCGGCCTACTTCCGAAACGATCATCTGGCATACTTATAAGGACTGGATACAGTCGCACCGCGACCTGCCCCTGCTGATCAACCAGTGGGCCAATGTGGTTCGTTGGGAAATGCGGACCCGTCTCTTCCTGCGCACCGCGGAATTCCTGTGGCAGGAGGGGCATACGGCCCATGCCACGAAAGAAGAAGCCGTGGCGGAAGCGGAGAAAATGCTGGATGTATATGCCACGTTCGCGGAAGAATTCATGGCCGTGCCGGTCATCAAAGGTGTCAAGACCGAAAGCGAACGTTTTGCCGGTGCAGAAAACACTTATTGTATTGAAGCCCTGATGCAGGACGGTAAGGCGCTGCAGGCGGGTACATCTCATTTCCTGGGACAGAATTTCGCCAGGGCCTTTGACGTGAAATTTTCCAACCGGGAAAACCAGCTGGAATATGTCTGGGCCACCAGCTGGGGCGTAAGCACGCGGCTCGTGGGGGCACTCGTGATGGCGCACAGCGATGACGAAGGCCTGGTCTTGCCGCCGCGGCTCGCTCCCGTGCAGGTAGTGATCGTGCCGATCTATAAGGGAGAGGAACAGAAAAAAATGATCGATGAAAAAGTAAACGGCATCATCAAAGAACTGAAAGCATTTGGCGTGCGGGTTAAATACGACGACAATGACAACGCGCGGCCCGGCTGGAAATTCGCGGAATACGAATTAAAGGGGGTTCCGGTCCGCCTGGCTATCGGCACGCGCGACCTGGAAAAAAACGTGGTGGAAGTGGCCCGGCGCGACACGAGGGAAAAAACAGTCGTGAGCCTTGACGGGATCGCGCAATACGCCCAGCGGCTCCTGGAAGAGATCCAGGTGAGCATGTTCAATAAAGCCCGGTCATTCCGCGACGCGCATATCTCAACGGCAGAGAACTGGGACGAATTCGTGAAACTGCTGGATGAGAAAGGTGGTTTTATTTCCGCGCACTGGGATGGCACCCCTGAAACGGAGGAAGCCATCAAAGAAAAAACAAAAGCCACCATCCGCTGCATCCCGCTGAATAATCCGCAGGAAGCGGGGAAATGTATTTTAACAGGTAAACCTTCTTCGCAACGGGTGCTTTTTGCGAGGGCTTATTAATATATTACCATTACAACTAAAATCAACCCGATATGGACTCCCAACAACACGAATCCCATCCCAATGCCGGCAGCTCGCTATTCCAGATGAATCTCGACGCCCAAAACAGCTATAACCTCCGGAGCGCCGCTTCCTGGGGCAAGGTGCTGGGTGTGGTCGGCATCATACTGGGTATCATATTTCTTGTGATCGCCGTACAGGCCATGAGCAAACTGGGCAGTTACGACAGCTACCGCTACCGGCGCGGCGGGTTCGACGAAATGTTCGGCAGCAACCTGGCCGCCACCCGCATGGGGCTCTGGATCATCGTACTCACAGGTGTGATTTTCGTTCTCGGGGGAGCCTTTGCTTTCAATTTCGGGAACCGGATCAATGCGGCGCTGCGGGCAAACGACCAGAACGGACTGAATCGCGGATTCGCGGCCCTGCGGAATTATTACGCAGTGCGGAGTATTACCCTGATCATCATCCTGCTGCTGTTCCTGATCGGGTTTGCCGGATCGATGTAACCGGGTTTACAAATGATCAATGGCCGGGTAATATTTTAAATCATTACTCCGGCATGCTGTGATTGCCGGATTCTTCAGCGCAAGCGGGCCAATCCATTATTTTACCGACAGGTAATTGTAATCCTTTAATAAGGTATCCAGGAAATCGAAGGGCGACATGGTCGTTTCGATCCGGAGATGCGCCTGGATCTTGGCGCTGGCCGACAGGGCCATATTGATATCGCCTTTCTTCCGGGCCGTTTCGAGAATGCTTTTAATGGCGTTGATGTCGCGGTCGCTCAGCTGCATGATCTGCGGGAAAGCCGGCACATAATTATCCGCCACTTCCTGGAAAACGGTTTCTTCAATATTACCCTTGTTGCGCACATTGATCAGGATGGTTTTGGCAAGGATATCACCGATACGCTGTCCCTTCGGGGAGGAAACCACCAGCACGATATCGGTTACAAGGAAGGCCAGGGCCGCCAGTAACAGGAAAGTGATTTCCATATTCTTGCCGAAATCAGGGTTGGTGAGCACCAGGATCAGCAGGATGGCGATCCAGAGATCGGAAACGCGCAGGAGCCAGCGGATCAGGAACTGGCTGACTGAGGGCCTTCCCCCGATTTCATTCACCACGCGGATCCCCGTAATTTTTTTCCCAACACTTTGCCCGTTCATGGTGATTTCGAGCAGGGGATGATAGATCAGGATGGGTAAAAAGAGCAGCATCCCGATCGCTTCAAGGTTGAACCGGCTGTCGTTGTCCCAACCCATGCCTCTTTCGATGGTATTATAAATCTCCGTAGCGATCCGCAGGTAAAAATATTCGATCAGGACGTCGATGAGCAGGGAAATAAGCCGCTTGTAAAACTCGGGGATCTCGAATTCTACATCAATATTGAAATTAGTGGGAACCTTTATCGCGGCCATGCATACCGGGGTTGATCGGGGGCTCAAATTAATATTATTTTGGGTAATTAAATTTTCACATCCTGCCGTTATCTTTTGCAAATAGATTATTTTACAACCCAAAGCAACTGTTGTGCGGGAAGCGTTGTTCATAAAGAAAAACAAGGACCGGTGGCTGCGGATACAGCATCAGTCTTCTTCCGACCCCGATGAAATGGCCGCCGATTTCACCCAACTGGTCGACGACCTCGCGTATGCCAAAACTTTTTATCCTACGGGTAAGGTTACCGGGTTCATCAACGCGCAGGCTTCCCGGATCTACCTCGATATTTACCGCAACCGGAAAGAGGAATCGAACCGGCTGCTCACTTTCTGGAAATACGACCTGCCCCTCACCATCCGCAAACACCACCGGGTTGTGTTTTTTTCATTCATCGTTTTTCTCATCTTCTTTGCCATCGGTTTTTTTACTTCCATGAAGGATGAGGGTATACCCCGTAGCATACTGGGTGATAATTACGTTGACCAGACACAGGAGAATATCGCCGCGGGTAATCCCTTCGGTGTATTTGAACAGGGAAATCCCATCCTCAGCTGGATCGCCCTGATGATCCACAATATCCGGGTATCGATGCTGATGTTTGTTTCCGGTATCTTTTGCGGTGTGCCCAGCGTGTACCTCGAAATTCGCAACGCCATCATGGTGGGATCCTTTGACCAGTTTTTTGCCGCGCGGGGACTGGGACTTGATTTCTGGCTGGTGGTTTTTGTGCACGGCACCCTTGAAATAACTGCCCTGATCATCGCCGCGGCAGCGGGTATCGTGCTGGGAAAAAGTTTTCTCTTCCCCGGTACGATCAAGAGGATCGACGCATTTAAACAGGGCGCCAAGGACGGCGTGAAAATCATGATCGGGCTGATGCCCGTGTTCGGGCTGGCCGCTTTCTTCGAAGGACTTATCACCCGGCTGTATAACGATCTTTCAGTACTGACGACCGGGGTCTTTGCCTTGTCCGTCATTTTTGTGATCTGGTATTTTATCATTTATCCCATCCGGCTGGGGAAGAAACTTTCCGGGCAGTTAAACGAGGAGGAAGTATAGTGACAAGCGTTTTGTATAAAAATATTTCCGGCGGCACCGGAGTAAGGATCATCCTGAGTTGCGCCCTTATATTTTTCCCCGGCATCCTGTCCGCGCAATCCGGTAACACGGATTCTACGGTCCGGGAAACCTACCAGGAACCGCCGCCGGAACAGGGGCCGGTCATCGATACCGTGGCGCCGGATGAAACCAAGCGCTATTTCCGGGAAAGGTCCGCCAGCGACAGTTTTATCCTGGAGCCAAGAACGCTCCCGGCCGATCATGTACAGCGCATGAAAAAAGACAAATCTTTCTGGTACGCTGACGCTGTGATCAAAAAGAAGGAGCCGCCGAAAAGCGGAAAAGCCTATACGCCGCTGAGTGAACAGACCTGGTTCCAGACCCTGCTCTGGCTGGTGATCATCGGCGGATTTGCCGCCGCGCTTGTCTGGTATCTTTCAGGCAGCCAGGTGGGTTTATTCCGGAAAAAATCCAAAGCGGTTCCGGGCGCGGAAGAAACCGAAGAGATGCCCGAAGATATTTTTTCGATCCGTTACCAGCGCGAAATCGACAAAGCGGCGGCACAGGGCAATTTTCGGCTCGCCGTGCGCTTGCATTTCCTGCGTTTACTGAAACTGCTGGCCGAAAAAAATATGATCCGCTACAAACAGGATAAAACAAATTTCGATTACCTCGTCGAATTGAGACCGAATCCCTATTATCCCCATTTCTTCCGCCTTACCCGGCACTATGAATACAGCTGGTACGGGCATTTCGCTGTTCAGGAAGAGGTGTACCGGGTGATCCGGGGTGAATTCGACCGGTTTGAGCAGGAGATAAACTAACATATTTGAAACCAAACAAGATCTATATTCTCATTTTACTCGCAGCGGTTGCGGCCGTCCTGCTGGTCGCCACCGGCCGCCGTGAAAAAAAGATGGACGAACGGATCACGCTGCGGCGTCAGGATAAGATACCCTATGGCACCTGGGTGGCATACCGGAGTCTCCCGTATCTGTTCCCCGGCGCTTCCGTTTATACCAGCCGCCATGAACCCGGTTACTGGGATTCGGTATCCCTTGACGACCCCGACCAGGCTTTTATCGCTATCACCGACGCATTCAATGCAGACGATTTTGAATTGCAAAAGCTGATCGCCTTCGCCGAGAACGGGAACGATGTTTTTATCAGCGCCCGCGATATTTCCTCCGATGCGGAAAAGATGATCCGTTCTGCCGAAATCCGGGATGACAATACACATTATACGGGTGATAACGGCAAGACCCGTTCCGACAGCCTCAGGCTGACCCTGCTGGTTCCTTCACCCGCCACTTATTCCTATCCCGGAAAAAATTTCTCCTCTTTTTTCAGCGAACTCAACACCGCCACAGCAGATATCCTGGGCAGGGGGGAAGAGGGCGCGCCCGATTTCATACACCTGCGTGCCGGTAAGGGGAATTTTTACATACACCTCGCGCCCCTTGCCTTCAGCAATTACTTCCTGCTGCACGGAAACAATATTTCCTATTATGAAAAAGCGTTTTCGGTGATCAGCCCGCGGGTGAAGCGGATCATCTGGGATGAATATTACCTGACCAAACGCGAAGACTATACGCCGCGCAACCAAAAGACGAGCTGGATTAAGGTTTTGTCACGTTACCCCGCTTTCAAGGCGGCCCTGCTTACCGCTATATTCACCCTGGTGATGTATGTGTTGCTGGAAATGCGCAGAAAACAGCGGCCGGTCCCGGTAGTGACCAAACCGCGCAACGATTCGCTTGATTTTGTTAAAACCATCGGGCGCCTGTATTATGAAAAGGCCGATCACCGGAACCTGGCCCAGAAGATGGCCGCCTATTTCCTGGAACATGTGCGGAGCAAGTATAAGCTGCCTACAGGCACACTCGACGAATCCTTTATCAAAAACCTGCAGTTCAAGACAGGCGTGGAGGAGATGGAAATAAGGGGCATCATATCATTTATCAAATATGCGCATGATGCCCCCGCGCTCAGTCCCGCGGAGCTGAGTGGTTTTCACCGTCAGCTGGAATCGTTTTATAAAAAAGCATAATAATGTAACTGACCTTTATTATTCATAGCGACACATTGATCAAAACATAAAAACAACGACATGGAAGAACCTATTTTTCAACCCCGCACCGATCTCACGGCCCTCAACGAAGCGGTCGGCTCCATTACGCAGGAGATCCGCAAGATCATCGTGGGGCAGGATGAAATGATCCGGCTGATCATCACCGCCCTGCTGGCCGATGGTCATGTACTGATCGAAGGAGTGCCGGGTGTGGCCAAGACACTTACCGCCAAACTGGTGGCCCGGAGCGTGGACGCGGGTTTCTCGCGCATCCAGTTTACACCCGACCTGATGCCCTCGGATGTACTCGGCACGCCGGTATTCAACCCCAAGGAAGCGAGTTTTGATTTCAAAAAAGGCCCCGTGTTCAGCAATATCGTGCTGGTCGATGAGATCAACCGCGCACCGGCCAAAACACAATCAGCCTTGCTGGAGATCATGGAAGAAAGACAGGCTACGATCGATGGCAAGACCTATATGATGAGCGAGCCCTTCATGGTGCTGGCCACACAGAACCCGGTGGAGCAGGAGGGAACTTACCGGTTGCCCGAAGCCCAGCTCGACCGTTTCCTGTTCAAGGTGATGGTTCCCTATCCCACCGAAGCCGAGGAAATGACTATCCTGACGCAGTTTCATCACATGGGCAATACGCCCGTGCTCGACATGATCAAACCGGTGCTGCCCGCCCGACAGGTGATCGCCCTGCGGCAGCAGATCAAATCGCTGCTGATCGAGGAGAAATTACTCCAGTTCATCGCGCGGCTGATCCACCAGACCCGGAATCATAAATCAATTTACCTGGGCGCTTCACCACGCGCATCGCTGGCCATCATGAACGCATCGAAGGCCATGGCCGCCATCCAGGGCCGCGATTTCGTGACACCGGAGGATATCCTTGCTATCGTTCCCCCGGTGCTGCGCCACCGCATCATCCTTTCGCCCGATAAGGAAATGGAAGGCGTAACAGAGGATGAAGT
>CAYNSL010000002.1:55205-78764 GCA_964399755.1 uncultured Chitinophaga sp.
AAGTGATCAGGCAGATTTTGCAGGGGATGGATGTGCCGAGGTAGAGGTCGGAGGTCGGAGGTAGGAGGTAGGAGGTAGGAGGTAGGAGGTAGGAGGTAGGAGGTAGGAAGTAGGAAGTAGGAGGAAGGGAGTAACTGATATCGACGTGGGGAATTAGTTTTATTATAATATTTAATCACTAAAACCTATTTTATGATAAAAACAGTATTTGATCTTGATGTGTTCAAACTTTCCTATGAGATTGCAATGGATATATTCAAGATGACAAGAAAATTTCCCAAAGAAGAGAGATATTCTTTGACTGATCAGATCGTTCGTTCTTCGAGATCGGTTTCCGCCAATATCGCAGAAGGCTGGGGTAGGAGATCTTACGAAAATGAATTCAAAAAGCTGCTGGTTTATTCTATGGGTTCATTGGAAGAAACGAAGGTATGGCTTTTTTTCAGCAGGGATTGCGGTTATATAGATGTGGAATTATTTTCAGCGTTCGAAAAAAGATTAAATGAAACCGGAGCAAAAATTTATAAACTCTATGAAAACTGGAGGAAATTATAAGGGGATCGGAGACCTCAGACCTCAGACCTCTTACCTCTGACCTCTTACCTCTGACCTCTGACCTCATACTTCTATGAGTAAATCATTCTACCTAAACAACCTCGTCTACTACATCGCCGGTTCCGCGGCGGTGATATTTGCGGCGAGCTATTTTATTCCCGAACTGTTCCGGATCGGGGAGCTGGTGCTCTTACTGCTGGGGATGGCGCTGCTCACCGATACACTGCTGGTGTACAGCAAAAAGAACGGAATTCAGGCCCGGAGGATGGCCCCGGAGCGGTTCAGCATCGGCGATCCGAACAAAGTTTTTATCCTGCTCGGGAACCAGTATGCTTTCCCGGTGCGGGTGAGCGTGATCGATGAACTGCCCATCCAGTTCCAGGAACGGAAATGGATACGCAGGGCGATGGTGGGGAGGGACAAGGAATACCAACTGGAATATTCGCTGACGCCCACTTCGAGAGGAGAATACGTATTTGATGATATAAACGTGTATGTTCATGCGCCTTTGCAGCTCGTTAAGCGGCGTTATATTTTCCAGGCCCGGGAAATCGTGAAAGTGTATCCCTCTTATGTACAGATGCGGCGCTACCAGCTGCTGGCCGTGAGCAACCGTTTGCAGGAAGCAGGCGTGAAAAGGATCCGTAAGATCGGTCACAGCATGGAATTTGAGCAGATCAAGGAATACGTGCGGGGCGACGACTACCGCACCATCAACTGGAAGGCCACGGCCCGCCGCGACGGGCTGATGGTGAATAATTATACTGATGAACGAAGCCAGCAGATCTATTGCCTCATCAACAAGGGAAGGGTGATGAAGATGCCCTTTAACGGGCTTACCCTGCTGGATCATGCCATTAACGCGGCGCTGGTGCTTTGCAATGTGGCGCTGGTCAAACAGGACAAGGCGGGGATCATCACGTTTGAAAAGAACCTGGATAGTTTTCTCCCGGCGGATAAAAAGCCTACGCAGATGAACCAGGTGCTGGAAACCCTGTACCGGCAGCAAACGCAGTTCCTCGAACCTGACTTCGAAAAACTGTTTTCGGTGATCCGGAACCGTATCAGTCACCGCAGCCTGCTGGTACTGTTCACCAATTTCGAGTCGCTGGAAAGCCTGCAGCGGGAAATGCCCGCGCTGAAAAAGATCGCCCGCTATCATTTATTGCTGGTGGTGTTCTTTTCCAATACAGAACTCAAGTCGCTTACCGAAGGCAGCGCCCGTAACATAGAGGAGATCTATATCAAGACCATCGCCGAAAAATTCGCCTACGAAAAGAAACTGATGGTAAAGGAACTGCATAAGAACGGAATTCCTTCCATACTCACCACGCCCGAAAACCTGACGGTGAACACCGTAAATAAATACCTGGAGTTAAAGAACAGGTTGTCGATCTAGTTTGCAGTAAACGATCTGCAGCCTGCAAACAGCAATTAGCAACCGGCAATAGGCAATCGGCAATCGGCAATCGGCAATTGGCAATTGGCAATAAGCAAACAGCAATAGGCAACCAGCAACAATCTTCGCCCTAACCCCTACATTTGCCGGATGGAGAAACCCGTGAATATTTTTGAAGAAGGTAAGGTTTTATTGATCGATAAGCCTTTGCGCTGGACTTCTTTCGACGCGGTGCGCAAGATCCGCAACCTGGTACGAACAAAAAAAGTAGGACATGCCGGTACGCTGGATCCCCTTGCCACGGGCCTGCTGATCATCTGTACGGGTAAATTCACCAAGCGGATCAATGAATTCATGGCCCGCGAAAAGGAATATACGGGTCATTTTACGCTGGGAGCCACCACACCCACTTACGACCTGGAGAGCGAACCAGAGAATTTTGTATCCCTGGAAGGCATTACGGAAAAAATGATCCTTGACGCCGCCGCAAAATTTACCGGCGAGATCCTGCAGGTTCCGCCAGCCCATTCGGCCATCAAGGTGGAGGGGAAACGGGTATATGAGCTGGCGCGCAGGGGACAGGATGTAAAACTGGAACCGCGGAAAGTCGTTATACGTGAATTCGGGATCACCGGGATCGAAGGCCCCCGCGTTCAATTCAAAGTGGTATGTTCAACGGGCACGTATATACGAAGTTTGGCACATGATTTCGGCCAGGCCCTTGGCTGCGGCGCCTATCTCAGCAGCCTTTGCCGTACCCGTATCGGCGAATTTTTACTTAGTGACGCTGTAACCCCCGCGGCATTCGAAGCGCAACTAAAGGCGGATCATAATATGAACGGGTAACTGATCGCGAGCTGGAACTGGTCGGCGTCGCCCCATTTCTTATAGCCGAACCACTTGTTCTGCACCGCCGCGTTTACGGGGGAGGGACTGGGGTCTTTCGCCTTGATGGAATAATCGAGCCGGATCACGAAAAAATTGAAATCGATCCGCAGGCCACCGCCCACACCTACGGCAAGGTCCCTGCCCAGCCTTCCGAAGTTGAATACTTCTTCGTCGGGCCGGCCCGGCGCTGATTTGAGGAACCAGATATTCCCGATATCCGTAAACAGGGCGCCATTGACATTAATACCGAATGGACGTATAAAGGGGAACCTGTATTCAAAATTCGCTTCCAACTGCACATCACCGTAACGGTCGGGCAATCCGGTGATCCCGAAATCCTTGATTGTAGAACCCGGCCCCAGTTTACGGAGACCCCAGGCCCGCATGCTGTTGGGCCCGCCCGCGAAATATTGCCGGAAGAAGGGGAGGTTGTTCTGTTTTTTTTCATTGACAGTCGAATTGAATTCATATCCCATTCCGCAAAACACGCGGAATGCGATCGCGGTTTTCCGGAAGGTGATCTTGCGTACGAATTCGGCGTCGAGTTTCAGGAATCGGTAAAGATTGGTGTCAAGGAATTTACTCCTGATCAGCCCCGAGAGCAATCCCGATACCTCTGCATTAAGCCGGAAATTATTGACGTCCTTGTTTTTCCCGCCCGTTACATTTACACCCGCCTGCATCGAAGAAATAAATCCGTCGGTGAATATGTTGCGGAGCGAAGGATTGTATTTGAAGATCGTATCCAGTTTGGGCTTCGACTGGAAAGAAGAGTATTCGATATTCGGGAAACGAAGGGTGATCGTTTTACGGCCCGACTGGAAATCGTAGCCCCAGGATCCGTTGATCGTATTGAGGTGGTATAATTCCCGTCGTTCGGTAGCGGAAGCATTGAAACCAAGGATGGTCCTGAATGTACTGCGTATCTTCTCCGGCACCCAGGGTATGGCGGGAATGGGCCGGGGAAAATAAATGGTATGGTTGATGCTCAGTTGCCTTGTCTGCAGGAAGCGGATATCGGTGGCCGTGTCGCGCCCCGTTTCCACCCCGAATCGTACGCTGGTATTGGCCTGGTTGGCGGCGCGGGCGAAATTCCGGTTCTGCAGCCCTACATTTACCGCGATGCCCAGCAGGTTGCCGGATATGGCGTTCCGGTTGCTGCTGCCTTCGATATTCGCCACGAAAGAATATTTTTTGGCGGGGCTGAGCCGGATGATGAAATCAGCCGTGTCCTGGTCCTTCCGCGGTATCTGTTCAATGTTCACGAGCCGCCAGGCGCTGAGCCCATTGAAGCGGTAAATGGTTTTAAAATAATTACGCTGGTCATACAGTTCGCGGTGCCGCAAGTAAATATTGGGTGCGAAGATCCAGGGCTTGAACATATTGGTATAGTGCACCACTTTTACCGAATCGGCCATGGTTTCCCGGCTGCGCAGCGAGGCTGTGTCATAATTGATATCGGGATAAACGGTCACGTTCCCCACATAATATTTCCTGAGTTTGCTGCTGTCGAGTCCCGGGCGCAGTCTTATTTCGAGGTTGGCGGTCGGGTTTTCCCGCCGTTCCTTCAGTTTTTGCAGCAATTCAAATTGCTCCAGCGGATCGAGGGTTGGCTTTAGCAGGGAGATATCCAGCGTATCCCAGAGCCCGATCAGGACTTCCCTTCCGAAACGCATGTAACCGCTGTTGCGGTAGAGTTCCACCAGCCGGTCGAGTTCCGATGAAATCGCTGCTTTGGCAAAGGGATCACCTTCCTTTATAAACGCATTTTTCTGGCTGGCCAGCGCCAGTTCCTGCAATTGCGGTTGCCGGATATTATAGGAAAAGGAATCGATCTTCACCACTTTGCCCGGGATCACGTCAAAGCTGACCGTCGTGCGGTATTGATCTTTTTCCACGGTATCGATCGCCGTACGAAAATTGATGGTATCCCTGAAATAGCCCAGCGAGGTTAGCAGGGCCCGCATATAGGTCACCGTTTTATCTGCGTTGGCCGGCTGGTAAACGGGCGGGTTCTTCATCACGCTCCAGAGCAGGCGCGACACCGAGCGTGAACGCATACTGTCGTCGAGCTGGGCGCGCAAACGCGTGGTGAGCGATTCTTTCTCTTCGTTGGTGAAGTTGCCGATAACATTGATATTTGTTTTATAAACAAAGGGCCGGCCGGCCGGGTATTTTTTCACGATCGTGCAGGAAGCAAAGAGCAGGATGCACAAAAAGAGTCCGCCCCATGTCGGGAACCGGGAAGAAAAACGGGCGGGTGGGGCTGGCATAAATGTTAAATGGAAGCGTATGCTTGTTAAATCGAAGCTCAAATATATCCAAACTTTAGGCCAGAAAAAATTCAGGCAGGAAGAAGGCCTGTTCATTGCGGAAGGCCCGAAGATCGTCACGGAATTATTAAACGAACCCGGCGTGGAGGTGACTGAAGTATTTGCATCACCGGAATGGATAGAAGGAAACAAAACGCTTTTGAAAAATACGGCGGTAACCGGGGTCAGCGATACCGAACTGGAAAGAATATCCCAGCTCAGTACACCACACCAGGTGCTGGCGCTGGTCAGGCAATTCGGCGAAAGCGACGCAATCGTTATAAAAGGACGGATCGTGCTTGCGCTCGATGCCATACGCGATCCCGGCAATCTCGGTACGATCATCCGGATCGCGGATTGGTTCGGGATCCGGCAGGTGGTTTGCAGCCCGGATTCGGCGGATTGTTATAATCCCAAAGTGGTGCAGGCCACCATGGGAAGCATCGCGAGGGTAAAATTATATTACCGGGATCTTGATCAATGGCTGTCCGGGCTGGAAAACACCCGCGTTTACGCCACCCTGCTCGAAGGACAGGATATCACCGGAATGAAAAAGATCAATGAAGGGATCATCCTTGTCGGCAATGAATCGGCCGGTATCAGCCCCGGTTTGCTGCAACATTCCAATGTCAGGATCACGATCCCGCGCAAAGGGAAGGCGGAATCACTCAATGCAGCCGTGGCCACAGGCATCATCCTTTCTCATCTGGCGTAAACCAGGCGGGACATTTAAAATTCAACATTTAAAATTTAGCATTTAACATTCAGCATTTAAAATTCTTCACCTGAATTGCACCGCTTTCACCGGCTGCATTTTCCGGACCAGCAACGAGGGGATCATCAGCACGAGGAAACAAACCACGAGGGTGCCCGCGCAGATAAGTCCTACCTGCCACCAGACGATCTTTACCGCGGCGGTACTCACGTAATACGCTTCCTCCCTGAGTTTGATAAAACCCGTTTTTTGCTGCAGCCAGAGCAGACCCAGCGCCAGGGCGGTGCCAATCAGTATGCCGCGCAGGGTGATGATCGCGGCATGCCGGAGAAAGATCTGCTGAACGGTCCAGTTGGTGGCGCCCAGTGATTTCAGGATACCTACCATCCGCACGCGTTCCAGCACCAGGATGATGAGGCAGGTGATGAGGTTGATGACGGCAATGACCAGCATCAGCCCGATGAGCACGTTCCGGTTCTTGTCCATCAGGTTCAGCCAGTCAAAAATATTCGGCGAGATCTGCTGCGCGCCGACGGTATTCCAGGTAAGGGGGAAGTTTTCCAGGTTATAGATCGATTTAACGGCCGCGCCGATCTGCGTATAGTCTTTCAGGAATATCTCGTACCCGCCCACTTCATTCTCCTGCCATTCGTTCAGGCGCCGGATCAGGCTGAGATCACCGATGGCAAAGGTCTTGTCGTATTCCTCGATCCCCGTTTTGTAGATACCTGTCACCGTTAGTTTGTCGGGACGCAGGCTGCCGTCGGGCCGGATAAAATAAATAAGGATCCGGTCGTTTGTTTTGATATGCAGCCTGGCCGCGGTGCCGGCCGAGAGCATGATCTCGCGGCTGTAGGTGCTGTCGTTGAAGCGGATGGGTCTTCCTTCGGTGATAAAGGGTTTCAGGTGACCGAAATCATAGCTGCTGTCGAAACCTTTCAATAATACGCCCTCGATCTCGTCGCGCGTTTTGAGAATGGCATACCGGGTGGCATAGGGATGGATGCTTTCCACATCGGGGCGCTGCCGGATCGCCGCCGCCAGCGTATCATTTCTGATGATGGGAGTTTCTTCGGAGATGATGGCTTTGTCGGGCTCTTTTTCCAGGATCCGGATATGCCCGATAAAACTGAATACTTTCCGGCTTACGGTATCCTTGAACCCGTTGGCCAGCGACAGGGTGACGATCATGACCATCACGCTGATCACCGTGGCCACCACGGAAAGCCGGATGATGAAACGGGAGAGGGAACGGGATCCGCCGGCGCTATCCGGCCGGCTGAATGCGATACGGTTTGCTATAAAGCCTGCAACCTTCAATGGCGGTTAATTGTCTTTTACCCGGGGGGGACGGTAACAAAAGTAAGCCGCCGGTCAGATTTATCCTCTTTTTTATCTTATTTTAGGCCATATTGTGCCGGAATCACCGTTATACAACCGGATGAAAAAAATTTCACTTCTCTTTCTCCTTTTTTACGCCGCGGCCGCTTGCGCCCAGTTGCCCGATCATATTTACAAACCCAATATCCGGTCGGTCAAGCTGTACAAATCAGGCGATGTATACAGTTACCCCGTGATCAGGCTGGATGCCGGCGATCAGCTCGAACTGCATTTCGATGATATGGACGCGGATGTTAAATATTATTATTACAGTTTCCGTCTCTGCAACGCCGACTGGACGCCCGCCAACGTACAGGCTTTTGATTATACCCGCGGATTCCAGAGCAACCGCATCAGCACCTACCGCAATTCGTCGATCGTCGGTACGCGTTATACCCATTACCAGGTCATGCTACCGGAGCGTAGTTCCACTCCCAGCAAGGCCGGTAATTACCTGCTGAAGGTTTTCCTGAACGACGATACCTCCAAACTCGTTTTTACGCGGCGATTCCTTGTCGTGAATCCCAGAACCGTAGTATCGGCGCAGGTTACGCAGCCCTTTAACGGCAACCTGTTCCAGACCCACCAGCGGCTGCAGGTATCGGTGGGCACATCACCCAGCCAGATTAACGCATTTTCGCCGCAGGACCTGAAACTGGTGGTCCTGCAAAATAATGTCTGGTCGACGGCCGCGCTGATCGACCGGCCCACGATCTTCCGCGGCAATTATTATGAATACAGCGATGAGGAGACGATGACCTTTCCCGCGGGCAAGGAATGGCGATGGATCGACCTGCGCAGCCTGCGCTTGCTGAGCGACCGGATGCAGCGCATCGTTGACAACGACAGCACGAGCCGTGTGGATGTGTACGTGCAGCCCGATGCGGTGCGCAGGCAGCAGGTGTATATTTATTACCGCGATCTGAACGGGCTGTATACGCTGGAGAACAGGGACAATAACAATCCTTACTGGCAGAGCGATTATGCCTGGGTGCATTTTACTTTTATCCCGCCCGGCAACCGCGCATTTGAAGGGCGCAGCGTGTATGTGTTCGGCGAACTCAGCAATTATGAAACCGATGAGTCGTCAAAGATGATCTTTAACGAGGAAAAGGGGGTCTACGAAAAAGCGCTTTACCTGAAACAGGGATACTACAATTATTCCTACGTTACGCTTACCGATAAAAAAGACCAGCTCGCTTCCTACGAAAACACGGAGGGAAATTATTGGGGAACGGAAAACAGTTATATGGTACTGGTCTATTTCAGGCCTTTCGGGGCCCGGGCCGACGAACTGGTGGGTTTCGCCCGCGTCAATTCCAATTTTCAACGTTAAAATAACTGTGTAATTCATTCAGCCGGCCAAGGCCGTTTAGCTGCGCAGCCTTATCTTTGCGCCGGCAGGTCTTACACGACCAGCTCCTGCTGAATCCTCCCAGGGCCGGAAGGCAGCAAGAGTAGGTGGTTGAGCGGTGCGATGTAATAAGCCTGCCACTTTTTTTATTTGAGCCGGAAGTGCTAATATTTAATATTTTCGTAATAAGAATATCTCCCGGCTTAAATCCTCAGCTATGAACGCAGCCGAAATACAGCGCAGATCCAGCGATTTTGCTAACCGGGCTGTACTTCTTTATCAATCTTTGTCTTCAAAAAATCAATTTTAAACAGTACAGCGATATGAAATTTTTTATCGATACCGCGAACCTCGCCCAGATCAAAGAGGCTAATGAACTGGGTATCCTGGATGGAGTAACCACCAACCCTTCGTTGATGGCCAAGGAAGGCATTAAAGGGGAAGCGGCCGTGATGAACCATTACAAGACCATTTGCGAGATGGTAGACGGCGATATCAGCGCCGAAGTGATCAGCACCGATTTCGACGGTATCGTGGAAGAAGGGAAAAAACTGGCGGCCATCCACCCCAATATCGTGGTGAAAGTACCGATGATCAAGGAGGGTGTGAAAGCGCTGAAATGGTTTACCGATAACGGTATCAAAACGAACTGCACGCTGGTGTTCTCCGCGGGGCAATCGATCCTGGCGGCCAAGGCGGGCGCCACCTATGTTTCGCCTTTTATCGGTCGTATCGACGACAGCGGCTGGGACGGGGTAGACCTGATCGCGCAGATCTCGAATATCTATGGCATACAGGGATTCAAAACACAGATACTCGCGGCGTCGATCCGCAACCCGCTGCATATTGTAAAATGCGCGGAAGCCGGTGCCGACGTGTGCACCTGCCCGTTAGATTCGATCCTGGGATTACTCAAACACCCGCTTACGGATATCGGGCTCGCCAAATTCCTGGAAGACGCCAAAAAAACGCTTTAGGAAAATCACCGGCCGCTTTTGTTCTTCTTTTTTCCCGCGGGTGACCCCTGCAGGATCTCCTGCCTTGTGGGCAGATCGGGGTCGGGTTGCTGCTTGATCCAGATCGTCCTTTCGATCCGGATCGCGGGGTTGGCTTTCAGCACGGCCTGTACCGTTACTTTCCTGTGGGGGAAATTGTCGGGGATCACCAGGTCATTGCCTTCGAAATTTGCTTCTGTGCAGAAAAGATCTATTTCTTTCGGCCCCATCGGGAGCCAGCGCCCGTTTGATAATTTCCCGTCGACATTGATATAATTATATTGCCCTTTCTTTAAACTGTCGGTATACAGATGAAAACAGAGACTGTCCACTTTTTGTGCGCGGAGCATCATCGCCGGAGCAAACAGGAACAGCAGGAGTAAATATTTTTTCATTGGCACATACAAAGGTCGCAAATCCATGCCAAAGGGTTGCAATGCGTCTTCCCGGCCCCGGTCCTGCCTTAATTCAGGAACTTTTTAACTATTTATTTTGTCTCGCCGCCGGTCCGGAGCGGTTGACTGCAAACAGGGTCATCATTATTTATTAAAACCCTTTTTTTCAGGCTCATGTTACGAAAAACCATTTCCGGGGAAGAGGCGGAGAGCTTATTTCAAAATTTCAATTCGTGTTCACCAACATGTTCGGGTCCGGCCGTACTGATCGTCCCGATCCCGTTTTCCGGGTTCACCGTAGCCTGCAGGGGTCCTTCGAGTTCCAGGAATTGCAGGATCTCGTGAAAACGGTGACTATGGTAATGAATGAGCAGGGAATCATTGGGCGAAATCGTATTGGGGGGCAGGTGCGTTCCTGCCGGATAAAAATAAAGATTGGCAACAAAATTTGTTCCCCTGAACAGCTGGATCAGCGCGTCGTAGGTGGTGCCGCTGTAGATATAGACGGTGTATCTGTCGAATGAATGGGTCATGGCAGGGGTTGGTATAACCTTCTTTCACCATTAAGGTACGATAAACTCCGCAAAGATCATTTCCTGACCAATTGGAGCAGGATCGTTTTTTCTTTGGCGGCGAGTTCACACTGCGCTTTCCCCGATGTGTTATCGCTGACAACGTAGATATTGCCGTCATTATCGATTGTGATGCCTTCCAGGTTCATGGAATAATCCTGGTCCTTGTATTCATTGGAGATCCCCGAGAAATTCTCCACCGGCACATCTTTCAGGGTTTCCCGGAGCAGCTGGCCGGATTTATCGATATCGACCGCTTCGATGTACTGCTGCCGCAACTTTCCTTTAGAAAAAGATTTCAGGCAAAGCAGCCTGTCTTTTTCACGGTCGTAACAGATATCCGAATACCGCCACTGGGGATTGAGGAGGGGCAGTTCGATCATCGATTCGTAGGTCAGGCTGAAACTGTTGTCCTCATGACCGGGTTCGATGGTAAAAGTATAGATCTGGGCATGCGTCATGTCTTCATTGCGTTCGCGCAGTATATAAAATTTATTGTTCGTTTCATTGGCGGCGATCCCTTCCATCCCGTCGCCGCTCTTGGATTTTGGGGGCAGGGGGATGGATGTGGTCAGTATTTTCGCGACACCGGTGCCCGGATCCACTTCGTAAACGGCTACGGCGTTTTCGGAAACGAGGTATAATTTGTTCTTATAGGAGGTGAGACCTTCCATTTCAAAATTCTGGGGAACCTGGGTGTTGATCCGGCCCGTAACCGCGCCGGTGGCGGGGTCGGCAATGATGATCTGGGGGCATCTTTCCGAAGCGAGATACAACTTGCCCTCAAAATATTTCATCCCGGAAATACAGACCTGCTTGTCCATTTCGGCAGGCAGTTGAATATGGTTGATGGTGTAGAGGGGCAGGCGTGGTGGCTGGGCGGATGCGATGGTGGTAAAACAGAGAGCTGCAATCAGTAAATAAGTCCGCATGTGTAGATAGATTTTAGTGACCGGTAAACTGCGAATATAACCGAAACTTTTATGCCGGACAAGGGACGCAGCAGGGTCCCGTAGGGTTGTTTGATCCCTGTCAACATATAACGTAACCTGCGTATGGGCAAGCCCCTTTTAAATGCTTAATCCTGAACAGGGCAGGTCTAAAATCCTAATTTTGTTGTAACGAAAACCTGGTATGAATCATACGTTATGAAAAACAAAATATTATTTCCATCTCTGGTCGCTGCATTCCTTTTTACAATTCCATCTCCTTCAGGAAAGGGGCCAACCGATTTCCAGCTCACCCTTCCGGCGGGTTTCAGGGCCGAAACGGTAGTTGAGTCGCTGGGCCGGAACCGCCATATCGCGGTAAACGGTAACGGTGACATCTATGTAAAGCTGGAAAAACTGAAAGACGGCAAGGGTATCCTCGTATTGCGGAAAACGGGCACCGAATATAAAATGGTAAACAGTTTCGGGAATTATACCGGCACCGGCATCGCCATAAAAAACGGTTACCTCTACGCGTCTTCCGACAATTCGGTGTACCGTTACCGGTTCAACGACAAGAATGAAATCGCGGATCCCGGCTCGCCGGAGCAGATCGTTACCGGGCTGGTAAGCCGCGGGCAGCACGCGTCTAAGTCGATCGCCCTCGACGATAAGGGAAATATTTATGTGAATATCGGCGCCCCTTCCAATGCCTGCCAGGTGGCCGACCGGACGACGGGTTCACCGGGCCAGGATCCCTGCCCGATACTGGAATACGCGGGCGGTATTTGGCAGTTCAGGACAAATAAACTGAACCAGTCCTATGCTAACGGCGTACGGTATGCTACGGGTATCCGGAATATCGTGGGGCTTGACTGGAATGAAAAAGAAGAAAACCTTTATGCCATGCAGCACGGGCGCGATCAGCTATCGGGTCTTTTCCCTGATCTCTATACCGATGCGCAAAGCGCCGAACTGCCGGCTGAAGAATTCCTGCTGGTAAAAAAGAACAGCGATTTCGGTTGGCCCTACTGTTATTACGATCATCTGCAAAAGAAAAAAGTACTGGGACCCGAATACGGTGGCGACGGCAAAACGCAGGGCCGCTGCGCGGGGAAAGACCAGCCCATCATGGGTTTCCCCGGGCACTGGGCGCCCAATGCCCTTTTGTTTTACACCGGGAAAATGTTCCCTGCTAAATATAAAAACGGCGCTTTTATCGCTTTCCACGGAAGCTGGAACCGGGCGCCCCTGAAACAGGCCGGCTATTTCGTGGTCTTTGTTCCTTTTGATAAGGGCAGGCCTTCGGGCAACTACGAGATTTTCGCGAACGGGTTTGCGGGAAAAGAATCACTGGCGGGTCCGGGACAGGCCAGATACAGGCCCTGCGGACTCGCACAGGGACCTGATGGCGCCCTGTATATTTCCGACGATAAGGAAGGCAGGATCTGGAAGATCGTTTATGGCCAGTAGGATCATTGTTTATAAATGATCCCGTTTTTCATCACCAGTTTTATGTTCCGGATACTTTTTATATCCGCCGAAGGATCTCCTTCCACGGCGATGATATCGGCGTAGATCCCCGGGCGGATGCGGCCGATCCTGCTGCTGTATCCAAACACGTCTGCATTCACCGAAGTGGCCGAACGCAGCACATCCATGGGTTTCATCCCGTATTCCGCCATCATCTCCATTTCGCGCGCGTTATCCCCGTGCGTAAACACGCCCACATCGCCCCCCATACAGATGGTTACCCCGGCTTCGAGGGCCAGTTTAAAACTTTTTTTCTTGTTGATAATATTCTGCGGCTCAGGATCGCTCCCTTTTTTCCAGCCGCGGTATTGCAGCACGGCATCGCCCGCGGCCAGGGTGGGGCAGAGCGCCACGTTTTTTTCTTTCATCAGTTTAAAAACTTCGGCTGTGCCGTTATCGCCGTGTTCAATGGTGTTCACCCCGGCCATCACGGCCCTTCGCATTCCTTCCGGCGAACTGGCATGCGCCACGGTTTTTCTGCCGCTTCCGGCCGTCATGCTCACGATCCAGCCCAGTTCCAGTTCGGTGAATGTCGGTTGTGTTTCACCGTTAGGTCCGTAGCGGTAATCCGCGTAAACTTTGATCAGGTCGGCCCCATGCCCGATCTGTCCCCGGACGGCATTGGATAGTTCTTCCAGTCCCGCCGTTTCCTCGGCGCCCTGCGGCAGTTCGATATCCGGGTTGGGGCTTTTCGGTCCGTAGGCGCCCTTCGCCACGATGGCGCGGGTGGCCACGATCATGCGGGGACCGGGGATCACTCCTTTTTCGATCGCTGTTTTCAGGCCCACGTCATCGTACATCGCGCCTTCGGTGCCCAGGTCGCGTACCGTTGTAAAGCCCGCCAGCAGTGTGGCTTTGGCGTGGTTCACCGCACGGGCGGTCCGTTCGGCCCTCGATTCCTTCAGCACCTGGTCGTCCCAGGTGGTTTCATTATACGGGTGCAGGAAAAGATGCGAATGTCCCTCGATCAGCCCCGGGAGCAGGGTCATTCCTTTCAGTTCAATCACCTGCGAACCCGCCGGTAATTTGAACCGCATCGGCCCCGCCTGTTCGATCATATTGTTCTTGACCAGCACCACCCAGTCCGTTTGCATATTTTCACCGTCGAATACCCGGTCGGGTTTCAGGAGGATGTAGTTGTCTGTCGTTTGCGCATTACCGTTATAAATCGCCGGCAGGAAGGAGAGGAGCAGGAGGATTTTTTTCATTTCGTTAATTATGCAGTGAACAATACGTCCGCGTATTCCGGTTTCTTTTTAAACACGGCGCTGGCAAAGGGACAAAGCGGGATGATCTTCCGTTCATGGTGGCGGGCCCAGTCCACGGCGGTCTGCAGCAGCAGGTAGCCCACGTTTTGCCCGCGCAGTTCTTCACTCACTTCGGTATGCTCGATGATCATTTTATCAGGCCCGGGCAGGGTATAGACCATTTCGGCAAGGACGGTTCCCTCGTTTTCCACAAAAAAAACTCCTTTCTGCTCCGTGTGTCTGTGTTGTATCAGCATGGTATAAAAATTTACCGGGCCAGTTCCCGGAAATAGGTTTCGGTAAATACGGGGTTCAGCCTGTTATAGAATCGTACGAGCACGGCCAGTTTGGTTTTGATCCGGGGATAACGGTCGGCGATGTCCCAGAAACCGGGGCCGGGACAAAAAAGATTCTGGGCAAAGGTATTGATATCATTCTCGAGTCCCGACCCGGCATATTGGGTCAGGAAGCCCTTTGCGCAACGCAGGGTATCCAGTTCCTGGGAAGACTCCCTGTTCCGGATCGCTCCTACGCCGTTTTCAGGGTCATTATAGGATGAACCCGGGAAGTTGGCGGCTATCCATTCCTTTTCATCGAAATAACGGGGATGGTTTCGGTAAAGGATGCTGGAAAATTCATGGTGAAAGGTTTGTTCGAGGTAAAAATCCGTATAGCCCGAGGCTTCGCCATTATCTGACAGGTAAAGCGCATCATTGGAGTTGGTGCCGCCATACCCTACGCCGTAAAAGCGCATCGCCCGCAGGAAGTAAACATCCGAAAGTTCGCTCCTGAGCAGGGCGCCGGGATATTTCCGGAAAGCCCGGATGGCGATTTTTTTACAGCGATCCGTTTCGGAATAGGGCAGGTCTTCCCCTTCCGCGTTAATGGGGTACCCGCGCCAGGAACGGGGAAAGATGCCGGGATGGTAATTCAGGTGAACGCCGATCCCGCCGATAACGGTATCGGGTGAAAAGGATTGTGCAGGGGCCGGGTAAGAACACACGAGGATCAGGATGGCCGTGAACAGCTTCATGGTTTAAATCTAAAAAGAATTTGCTGATCTTCTTTTTTTGCGTTTATATTTGTGATAGATGAAACCGCTTATAGCAAATACAAATTGGTGGTGGTATACAACTCCGTTGGGGCTGTTATAACACTATTGTACTTGTACAACTATATCCGGCCCCGACTTGTTCGGGGCTTTTTTTTGGCCCCCCGTTAAAAAGGGAATTGTTGATGCCGGAAACCGTATCGAAGCGATGAAAAAAATTGAGATCTATACAAGCTGTAAGCAAATGCTGGCGGATGTGTTTACCCCGGTGGGCATCTACCTGCGGGTACGCGACCGTTTCCGGGACACCATCCTGCTGGAGAGCACCGACCACCATTCGGCCGAAAACAGTTATTCTTTTATCTGCATCAACGCGATCGGGGGCATCGAAGTCCGGTCGCCCGAAAGCATCGAATATAAATTACCGGGACATACACCTGAAAAAATACCGGTCGACGGTAACATGAGCGTGCCGGAACTATGCCTTTCATTCATGCAGCGGTTTGACGTACACAAGCCGGACGTGAAAGCGGGCCGGTTCGCCCAGGGGCTCTTCGGGTATACGGCTTATGACGCCGTCAGTTTTTTTGAATCCCTGCCACTTACAAAAAATTCCATGCAGGAAGTTGGCGCCATGCGGTACCGGCTTTACCAGTACGTGGTGGTCATCAATCATTTTAACGACGCATTGTATATCTGTGAAAACAGGATTACGGGTATCGAAAGCGAAGCGGCGCTGGTAGAATCGCTGATCCGGAGCAGGGATGTGCCCGTATATCCCTTCCGGGCCAATGGTAGCGAAGTTTCCAATATGAGTGATGCAGCATATACGGAGATGGTGGAAAAAGGGAAAACCGCCTGTCACCGCGGCGATGTATTCCAGGTGGTGGTCAGCCGCCGCTACCGCCAGGGATTCACGGGCGATGAATTCAACGTGTACCGCGCGCTGCGCAGCATCAACCCCTCGCCCTATCTTTTCTTTTTTGATTACGGCGATTATAAACTCATGGGTTCCTCTCCCGAAGCGCAGTTGCTGATCCAAAACGGGACAGCGGTGCTGCATCCTATCGCCGGAACTTTTAAGCGGACCGGCGATGACGAAGCCGACAGGGAAGCGACGAAACGATTGCTGGAAGACCCCAAGGAGAATGCCGAACACGTGATGCTGGTGGACCTGGCCCGGAACGATCTGAGCCGCGCCTGTGATAAGGTGTCCGTGGCGCATTACCGTCAGGTGCAATATTTTTCGCATGTGATACACCTGGTGAGCGAAGTAAGGGGACAGGTACGCGATACCAGTAATCCTTTTGATTTACTGGCGAAGACCTTTCCCGCGGGTACGCTCAGCGGCGCGCCCAAGTACCGCGCCATGCAGCTGATCGATGCCTGGGAGCCGACGGCAAGGGGGTTTTATGGCGGCGCCATCGGTTTTGTCGGTTTCGACGGAAGCTGCAACCACGCGATCATGATCCGCAGCCTCCTCAGCAGGGATAATACCCTCAGCTACCAGGCCGGCGCCGGGATCGTGGCGGCCAGTAACCCGCAGTCGGAGTTACAGGAAGTAAACAATAAACTCGGCGCCCTGAAAAAAGCAATTGAACTGGCTGAATTAATTTAACTTTTTACAATTGATACCTGTTTCATTGAAACAGGTAGGAACAAATACTATGCATATTCTCGTTTTTGATAATTACGATTCCTTCACTTACAACCTGGTGCACCTCGTTGAAAAAATAACGGGAGTGAAAACGGATGTGTACCGCAATGACCGGATTACGCTGGACAAAGTGAAGGAGTATGACAAGATCATCTTATCACCCGGACCGGGCATTCCGGAGGAAGCGGGTCTCCTGCTGCCCCTGATCAGGGAATATGCCGCTTCCAAATCCATACTCGGCGTTTGCCTGGGGCACCAGGCGATCGGGGAAGCTTTCGGGGGAAAACTGGTGAATTTATCAACCGTGTACCATGGTATCGCAACCGGCTGTACGCTCTCGGCTGCGAGTCCCCTGTTCGAGGGACTTCCCCCGCGGATTGAAGTTGGGCGCTATCATTCATGGATCCTGAGCGATGAAGGGTTCCCCGAAGAACTGGAAGTAACGGCGCGCGACGATAACGGGTATATCATGGCCCTGCAGCATAAAGCATACGACCTGCAGGGGCTGCAGTTTCATCCGGAAAGCGTGCTGACGCCGGAGGGGGAAAGGATGCTGAGGAATTGGTTGAAAAAAATATAAAATGCCTGCCCGGACATGCCAAGCGAAGACGGGTCGAAATGCCTGCCCGGATGAATGAGGTGAAACAGGCGGGCATATGAAAATATAAGAATGAAAAAGATACTGCAATATTTATTCGAACACAAAACACTTGACCGGGAGAAAGCGAAAGATGTGCTGGTGAATATCGGGCAGGAGCTTTACAATGAGCACGAGGTAACCGCTTTTATGACGGTGTACCTTATGCGCAGTATCACCATCGATGAACTGCAGGGGTTCAGGGATGCTTTGCTGGAGCTCTGTGTGCCGGTGAACCTGGATGGCTATGAAACCATCGATATCGTGGGAACGGGCGGCGATGGTAAGAACACATTTAATATTTCAACCCTGGCTTGTTTTATCGTGGCGGGCGCAGGGCGGAAAGTGGCCAAGCACGGCAATTACGGGGCATCCTCGATCAGCGGCGCTTCCAATGTTATGGAGCAACTGGGTTATACTTTTAAACAGGACAGCGCGCAACTCAGGCGGGAGCTCGACGAAACAGGGATCTGTTTTTTGCACGCGCCCCTGTTTCACCCGGCTTTGAAAACGGTGGCGCCCATCAGGAAGAACCTTGCCATGCGTACTTTCTTTAATATGCTGGGACCGATGGCCAATCCCGCTCACCCGGCATTCCAGCTGGTTGGCGTGTATAGCCTGGAGATGGCTCGCATCTATAATTATCTTTTACAGGAGGGCGGTAAACCTTTTACGATCATTCACAGCCTTGACGGGTACGACGAAATTTCGCTGACCCACGATACCAAAGTGATCACGCGTGACGGAGAGCGGATCATGACACCCGAGCAACTGGGTAAAAGGATGGTCTCGCCCGCGGATATTTCCGGAGGCAACAGCGTGGAGGATGCGGCAAAAATATTTGCAGCCATTCTGAAAGGAGAAGGCAGCTGGGCGCAGAATGCCGTGGTACTGGCCAATGCCGCCATGGCCCTGCAGGGCACCGGCTATTATAAAAATCATGAGGAAGCCTATCTTGCAGCGGTGGAAAGCCTGGAGAGCGGAAAAGCATACGGGGCCCTTCGGCAATTAATAAACCTGCAACGATGAACATATTAGAAGAGATCATTCTCTATAAAAAAATCGAAGTTGCCGAACGCAAAAAGGACTGGTCTGTTGACCGGCTCGAAAAGAGCCGCTATTATGCCGAGCCTGTTTTTTCATTAAGGGATGCACTGCTGGATCCCGGCGCCACCGGGGTGATTGCCGAATTCAAGCGGCGCTCGCCTTCAAAAGGGGTGATCAACGAAGATGCGGCCGTGGAAGAAGTGACCCGCGCCTATGCGGAACACGGGGCAACCGGGCTCTCCGTGCTTACCGATGAAAAATTTTTCGGCGGCTGCCTGCCCGACCTGCTGAAAGCGAGGATCAACAGCCTGCCGGTACTCCGCAAGGATTTTATGATTGACGAATACCAGCTGATCGCGGCCAAATCATTCGGGGCCGACCAGGTATTGCTGATCGCCGCCTGCCTCACAAAGCCACGCCTGCGGGCGCTGGCGGCATTTGCCAAAAGCATTGGGCTCGAAACTATTCTCGAAGTACACAGTGAACATGAACTGGATTATATCAGTGATGATATAGATATGGTTGGCGTAAACAACAGGAACCTGAAGAATTTTGAAGTGAATATTGATACCTCGCTGGCGCTGATTGGTAAGATTCCCGCCGGCAAACCCGCTATTTCAGAAAGCGGGATTGATAATGTGGCTACGATCCGCAGCCTGAAAGAAGCGGGTTACAAAGGATTTTTGATAGGAGAAAAATTCATGCGGGCGAAGAATCCCGGGAAGGCATTTGAGGAATTTATCAATGAATTGAATTCAGGCGCAGGATAATTGTCGTCAGCACAAGAATGCAGGCCAAGGTCCCGGGCTATTGACTGATGGCACCTGCAACTTGCCCTGGTAATTTGTCCCGGGTAATTTGCCCCGGGTAATTTGCCCTGGGTAATTTGCCCCGGGTAATTTGCCCCGGGTTTCAACCCGGGGGAAATAAAAGGCATTAAAATTATTAATGGGCTTTAGCCCAACAGGAAAACAAAAAATATGAATATCAAGGTTTGCGGTATCACCGACATGAAACAACTCCGGCAACTGGACGGCCTGGATATTGATTTCGCGGGAATGATCTTTTATAAGGAATCGCCCCGCTATATCGGCGATAAGATTTCAAAGAAGGAACTCAAAAGCGCCGATTTCGATTTGAAGAAAGTGGGGGTCTTCGTCAACCCCGACATGATCGATGTACTCGACGCCATCGATGATTACGGGCTGGATGTGGTGCAACTGCACGGTGACGAAAGCCCGGAGATCTGTGAAGACCTGGGCAGCGAAGTGGAAGTGATCAAGGCATTCCGCGTGGAAGATGGGTCCGATATCGATAAGCTGGTGGCCCCCTACGATGCCGTCTGCGATTATTATCTCTTCGATACCGGCGGATTAAAGGAATCGTTCGGGGGCACGGGCCATTCCTTCGACTGGGATATCCTGAAAAAGGCGAGGATTGAAAAACCCTTTTTTCTCAGCGGCGGGATCAGGCTGGAAGACGCGCCAAGGATCAGGGCCTTCACTCATCCCGATCTCTTCGGCGTGGATATCAACAGCCGGTTTGAAACAGCGCCGGGCGTAAAAGATATGAAGCTGGTGCTGCAGTTCAGGCAGGCGTTGAAATAATGCGAAGCTAAAAGCTTCGCATAGCGCTGAAGGCTCCGCATCACTTAAGCCGGTATTGATTCATGAAAGAAAATTTTACATACACAAGGCCTGATGCGAATGGCTATTACGGGTCATTCGGCGGTGCTTTTATTCCCGAGATGCTGCACAGGAATGTGGCGGAGCTTCAGGCGAAATACCTTGATATCATCAATGACGATTCTTTTCAGCAGGAATTTCAGTTATTGCTACGCGATTATGCCGGGCGGCCGACGCCCCTGTACATGGCCGGAAGGCTGAGTCAGCATTACGGCACTACGATTTACCTGAAGCGGGAAGATCTCTGTCATACCGGCGCACACAAAATCAACAATACCATCGGGCAGATCTTACTGGCCCTGCGTCTGGGGAAAAAAAGGATCATTGCCGAAACGGGGGCCGGGCAGCACGGCGTTGCCACGGCCACGGTTTGCGCGCTGAAGGGCGTGGAATGTATCGTTTACATGGGAGAAAAAGACATGGAACGCCAGGCGCCCAATGTGGCGCGCATGAAAATGCTTGGCGCCACCGTTGTGCCTGCCCGCAGCGGAAGCCGGACCCTGAAGGATGCCACGAACGAGGCGATCCGCGACTGGATCAACCACCCCGATGACACGCATTATATCATCGGCAGTGTAGTGGGACCTCATCCTTATCCCGACATGGTAGCCCGGTTCCAGAGCGTGATCAGTGAAGAGACCAGGCGGCAATTAATGGAAAAAACCGGTAAAGCCATTCCCACGCATGTGATCGCCTGCGTGGGAGGAGGCAGTAATGCGGCCGGCGCTTTTTATCATTTTCTCGATGAGGAAACGGTGCAGCTGATCGCGGTGGAAGCGGCGGGTCTGGGTATCGGCAGCGGAATGAGCGCGGCCACCACGCAACTGGGAAAACCAGGCATCCTGCACGGCAGCAGGAGCCTGCTGATGCAAACCGAAGATGGCCAGGTGGTGGAGCCGCACAGTATTTCCGCGGGACTCGATTACCCCGGTATCGGTCCCCTGCACGCGCATTTATTCGAAACAGGCCGCGCCCGGTTCCTGAGCGCCACCGATGAAGAAGCGATAGCAGCCGCATTTAGGCTGGCGAACCTGGAAGGGATCATACCTGCGCTGGAGAGCGCGCATGCGCTGGCGGCGCTGGATCAGATAAATTTAAAGCAGGATGACGCGGCTGTGATCTGTCTGAGCGGGAGGGGTGACAAGGATTTGTCGGCGTATATGAAATATTCAGGATAAATAAATAATTAATTAATTGGAATTATCTCCGGTTGATGACCGGGGGTAACAGCGAAAAGAAGATGAACAGGTTTGAAAAATTATTCAGCCGTAAAAACAGCCGCGTGCTGAACGTGTATTGCACGGCCGGTTACCCGCATCCGGATTCGACATTGGAAGTGATGCGGTCATTACAGCAATACGGCGCAGATATGATCGAGCTGGGTATGCCCTACAGCGATCCCCTGGCGGATGGCCACGTGATCCAGCACAGCAGTGGTATTGCGCTCGCCCAGGGAATGACGATCCGAAAACTATTTGAACAATTGAAAGATTTCAGGAATGAAATTCACCTGCCCGTGCTGCTGATGGGTTATATGAATCCCGTGCTGCAATATGGATTTGAAAAATTCTGTTCGGATGCCGCGACGACGGGGATCGACGGGCTGATCCTGCCCGACCTGCCGGAATACGAGTTTGAAAAGGAATACGGGGCTATCATTCACCGGTATGGGCTGGATTTTATTTTCCTCGTCACTCCCGAAACTTCGGCCGAAAGAATCAGGAAACTCGACCGCCTCAGTTCTGGCTTCCTGTACGCGGTAACCTCCTCTTCCACTACGGGAAGTGATATACGGGCTGCCGGGCCGGGTGAATACCTGGAGCGGCTGAAAGGAATGGGTCTCCGGAATCCCGTACTGGCGGGATTCGGGATCAGCGATAAGGCGGGTTTCGATACCGTTTGTGAGAGGGCGGCGGGGGCCATCATCGGCAGCGCCTATATTAAAGCGCTGGAAAACAGCCCCGATGTTAAGACCGGCACAAAATCCTTTCTTTCTTCTATTTTAGCGTGATCGGGTATTTTGCCATACAGGGTCATTTTTTAAATTTGCAGATTGTTCAGCGTATTCATGAAAGCTTAAATTGGTTATGAAAAAAATACTGTTCCTTTTATTCATGGTCCCGGTGTTCGCGCAATCGCAAACCGTTGCCAGAAGCTTTACCATTGAAGGCAAACTGGACGGGTACGTGGACGGCACCAGGGTCAGCCTGTACCGCAACGGTGTGCAGACCGAATGGGTGACGGCCAAACTGCTGAAGGGGAAATTCACGATGAAGGAAAAAGTGGAAGAACCCCTGCTTTGTTTCCTGGTGATCGAAGGGGTGCAGAAAGCGGCCGAGATCTATGTGGAGCCCGGGGTGATCAGCGTAAAAGGAAATAAATCCAATCCCGGCAAATTCGATATCACGGGATCGAAAACACAAAAAGATTTTTCCGATTTCACCGCCACCTTCCTGCCCCTCGCGCAGCAGTTGAACGCGATCTCGGCTACGATCAATAATACCGCGCAGGGTACCGAACGGGATAACCTGATGAACACCTATAATGGTATTATGGATAATATCCAGAAGCAGATCGACAAGTATGTTACGAATCATTCCAAATCGGTCGTTACGCCTTTCGTGCTCAATGTCACGTACCAGTTCAAAGAGGACATCCTGGCGCTGGAACGCCGGTTTGGCCAGCTTGATGAAAAGGTAAAAAATTCACAGGCCGGCAAAGAACTCGGGAACCTGATCGCCGAAAAGAAGATCGGGGCGATCGGTTCCATGGCCATGGATTTCACGCAACCCGATACCACGGGAACGCCGGTTTCGCTTTCATCCTTCCGCGGCAAATATGTGCTGGTTGATTTCTGGGCCAGCTGGTGCGGCCCCTGCCGGAATGAGAATCCCAATGTTGTCGAGAATTTCAGGAATTTCAGCAATAAGAATTTCACCATCCTCAGCGTATCGCTTGACCGGCCCGGGCAGAAAGAAAAATGGCTCCAGGCGATCTATAACGATAACCTCACCTGGACGCATGTAAGCGACCTGAAGTTCTGGGACAATGCGGTGGCCAAACTTTACCACATTCAGTCCATTCCCCAGAATCTGCTCATCGACCCGCAGGGTAAGATCGTGGCCAAAAACCTGCGCGGCCCCGATCTGCGCGCGAAACTTTGCGAAGTACTCGGATGTAATTGAGAATAGCTAAGAGCTCACAGCTC
>CAYNSL010000002.1:78864-94789 GCA_964399755.1 uncultured Chitinophaga sp.
AGCTCACAGCTCTCATTCAACATCTAACATTTAGCATTTAACATTCTCAATTTATGATTATCCGGGCTTTCAGCTTATCAATCAATAAAAAAAGCTGCGGGCTCATAGCTCGCAGCTCATAGCTCTCATTCAACATCTAACATTTAGCATTTAACATTTAACATCCTCAATTAATGTCTTTCCCCGCCTTCAGTTTATCAATCATCGACTCCACATTATTCTTATTCTGCTGATCCGTAGCCAGGGGCAGGGCCAGGTTGGCGTATTTCAGGGCGTTGGTATAATCACCCAGTGCGGAATAAGCTCTTGTCATGCCTACCAGCGTGGTAAACTGGTTGGGATATTTATCGAAATTTTGTTTAAATACATCGAAAGCCATTTTATACATTTTCAGTCCCAGTAATTGTTTTGCATACTGGTGCACTTCGAACATATTACCAAACGGCAGGGCTTTCTTCATGATACCCGCGGCCGCATCACCCTGACCCATTTTCTGCAGGATCTGCGCCTTCGTGCTCCAGGCCTGGAAACTCCTATCGCCGCCGAAACCGGTACTGGTGGCCGAATCGGACCAGAGCAGGGCTTCGCCCAGGTTTATGTTACGCTGCACGCACCATTGCGCGGCCTGGTCCCAGCTCTGCCAGAGAAATCCACGCTCTGTGCGCAGTTCACGGCGGAAGGACTGGAGTTGTTCGCTGATATAATCAACTTCAATCCTGAACGGTATGGCCAGTTTTTCCCATTGCAGCGATACGGTTGCCGTATTCTCCGTTTCGTCCATGAATTCATACTTGAGCCATTCCACGCTCTTCTCAAGCGGTTGCGGTTTTACCTGTACCCGCAGGGCATCTTCATTGGGCGTATAAAAGAAATGTCCCCATGAACTTGAATTGGTGGAAAAGATCAGCGTGCATTCAACGGGATCATAGGCTATAAAGAAACCGTATTTGCCTGCGGGCAGTTTCTTGCCTTCGATCATAACCGGTGTTGAAAATTCGAAAGTGGTATTTTCATTGGCGCCCGCCCGCCAGGGTGCGGATTTGCTGCTGCCGAATCCGGGATCCGTGAAACCCACCGGCACCAGCTGCCCCCATATCTTTCCTTCGCGGCCCTTCACACGGGGACGGTCATAATGAATGGTCACGTCGGTCAGCCCGATCCGCTCACTAACCGAGGCTTTTTTATTCCCGCCGCTGGGCAGTTCGGTCAGGGGTATCTGCGAAAAAGCCGTTTGCAACCATACAAGGGCCAGCCCGGTAAATATTAATTTTCTCATAAATGTTGTGTTTTTAAATAGTAAGGTAACAGTTAAATCGTCCGCTTCAGGGGAATTATTTTAATGCCGGATCAGCCTGATGAATTGCAGAAGGGGAGGATATAAGGTAAAGAGCGCGTTGCCCGGTAAGTTGACCGCTGAACGAAACGCCGGGCTGTGAAAAAAGAAATTTAAGGCGTAACTTGTAACCCTGAAATTCCTATCCTTTATCAAAAATGAGAACATGAAAATTCTACCCGGTATCCTGCTGGTCCTGGTTTCCTATTCATCCTCCGGCCAGATATTCAATAAGATCAAAGACAAAGTAACGGGCAAGGCGAAAAACGAAGCCATCGGCGCCAAGAACGACGCGCAGTACAAGGCGCGTGAAGCCGCCCGGAAAGAATTGTACGATTTCAAAGCGGAATTCGACTCTACCGATATCGATTATGCCATCCTCGTCAGCGATAATTCAGGATTATTTGGCGGTCAGGGGAGGAATGAATTCGGCGCCAAGTTCCTGCGGCTGGCGGGTATTGCCAACCGGCTGTACAGGGACGTAGATATTTCGGATGAAGAAGGCGCGCGGCTCAACCTGCAGATGGGTCAGTCGGCTTATGCCACGGGTCGTTATATGTTTGCTGCGAAAAGACTGGGCGCGGCGAAATTCCTCTTCGAGAAAGCCTATCTCACCAATGACCTTAGTTACCTGAAGACGATCGCCAGCCAGGGCCTGCTCTATACTTCCATGGGGCGGTTCTCGCAGGCCGAAAAATTTACCGGGCAGGCGCTCGACATGCGCACAAAAAACCTGGGCGGGGATAATATGGCGGTGGCGGCATCACTGAACAATTACGCGGTCCTGCATTATAACCTCGGCCAGTACAACGAATCGGAGAAGGAGTTCGCTTCGGCGATCTCGGTGATCGCAAAGAACAAGCAGCAGGAAGCCATGCCCTATGCCATCGTATTGAACAATGAAGCGATTTTATACCAGTCGATGGGCCGCTATGATGCCGCGGTGAAATTACTGGAACAGGCCCTCGCGCTGGCGGGCAAACTGGAAGTGACGAAGGCCAAAAACCATCTCAAGTTCTTCTCCAATCTCGCCCTCCTGTACCAGCAGATGGGGAAATACGCGGAAGCCGAACGGATCTACATGGGACTGGAAAAAAGAATAGAGAAAGGCAAACCCGATCATGCCAATATGCTGAACAATGTAGCGATCCTCTGCCTGCTGATGAAAAGGGAAGACCGCGTGGAAGACCTCCTGAAAAGATCGGCCGAAATTTATAAAAGCACGCTCACGGAAAACAGTCCCGCCTATGCGAAAGTGATCAGCGATCTCGGTAATTTTTACCGGTACAAAGGACGTTATGCCGAAGCGGAGCCGCTTTTGCAGCAGGCCCTGCAGATCCGCCAGGAAACACTGGGGGAAAATCACCCGCTCTTCGCGCAGTCGCAGGAGGATATGGCCATCCTGAAATGGAAAAACAAAGACATGGCCGGGGCCTGGGCGCTGTATAAAAATGTGATGGAGCAATCCCTTGATTTCATCAACCGGTATTTTCCCCCGATGAGCGAGGCTGAAAAGACGAGGTACTGGGACCTGCTTTCACCCCGCTTCGAAAGGTTCTACAATTTCGCTGTGGAAGCATCGGCCTCCAATAAGGATATTATTACGGATCTCTTTGAATACAGGCTGGCCACCAAGGGGCTTCTCCTCAGTTCCACCAAAAAAGTCAGCGAAAGCATCCTGAACAGCGGCAACCGCAAACTGATACAGGATTATGCCGACTGGCTCGACAGCAAGGAGCAGCTTACATCGCTCTATGCTTATTCCAAAGAAGACCTGAAAGAACAGGGTGTCAATATCGATTCGCTCGAAAGGGCTACCAACGACATGGAAAAAAGACTTTCCGAAAACTCAAAGGAATTCGCGCAGTTCGTGTTCGCCGGAAAGACAAAATTGGCGGAGGTCCAGAAAGAACTGAAAGGGGATGAAGCGCTCATCGAGATGATCCGACTGCGGAATTTCGACCAGGTTTTCAGCGACCAGTGCCGTTATGCCGCGCTTGTCGTTGCCAAATCCGATCCCCGGCCCCGGCTGATCCTGATGAACGAGGGAACGGATATGGAAAATAAATTCGCCAAGACCTACCGGGTGTCGATGAAGAACAAGGTGAATGATGAACAATCATACGGGCATTACTGGGCGTTGCTGGAGAACGAAGTGAAGGGAAAAAAGAAGATCTGGTTTTCGCCCGATGGCGTCTATACCCAGATCAACCTCTACACCCTGAAGAAACCCGGCGGCGATTACCTGCTCAACCAGTATGATATCGCCCTGCTGGGCAATCCCCGCGATCTCGTGACCAATAAAACCAAAACCGGGATGGGCTCGGGTAAAAATGCCACCCTGCTTGGTTTTCCCGACTATGGCGCAGGGATCATCGTGCAACTGCCCGGCACTAAAGTGGAAGTGGACGCGATCAATAAACTGCTGAAAACCTCCGGCTACCAGGTATCCGAACTGGTACAGCGTGAAGCCACCGAGACCAACCTGAAATCGGCGCGGGGAATGACCATCCTGCATATCGCCACCCACGGCTATTTCCTGAAAGACGTGGATAAGGCAAGCTGGCCCATTGGTGTACACTCCGATTATGCCAAGGATAATGTGTTGTTACGCTCGGGGCTGATGCTGACCGGCGCTTCCGAAGCCGATAAACTGGCAACGGGTCTGGACAGCAGCAATAACGGTATCATGACTTCCTATGAAGCGATGAACCTCGACCTCAAGGGAACGAATCTTGTGGTGCTCAGCGCCTGTGAAACGGGACTTGGCGAAGTGAAGGCGGGCGAGGGGGTGTATGGGCTGCAAAGAGCATTTCTCGTGGCCGGGGCCGAAGCGATCATCATGAGTCTCTGGAAAGTGGATGACGAAGCCACGCAGCAACTGATGAATAATTTCTACAGCAACTGGATCAAAACCAACGACCGGCTGAAGGCTTTCAAGCAGGCGCAACAGCAATTGATGACGAAGTTTAAGGAACCGCTGTATTGGGGGGCGTTTGTGATGGTGGAGGACTGAGGAGATAAAAGTTGGGTCGGTTGGATGGGTAGGTTGAATTTTATATGTTAGATGTTAAATGTTAAATGATGCGTGATATTCGGGGGTCGTTTATTTTTTTTAATTTTTAATGAGGTGAGATGCGAAGGGCTGAACCCGCTGTAGCGCTATTAGTGTTAAGTTTTAAGTGCTAAGTGTTGGGTTAGGCTTGATATGCGTTAGTCGTTTAAGGTTTTTGAAATACTCGCTGATCGTAAAGTGACAACTACGCAGCAAAGAGTACTCTGAATTCTCTAAATACCCTATAAAAGACATTTTATTTCCTTTAAACAAGTACAACTTGGGTAAAAACACTGCGTCTTTGCGTCTCCGCGTTCCCAACATTAAAAATGAAATATGAAAGATATCACCGGTGAATATTATTTACAGGGCGTCCGGGAAATGGCTTCAGGTTTTTTGATAAAGCCGGATAAGACCTTTCAGTTCTTTATCGCCTACGGCGCGCTGGACCGCTATGGTTCGGGTACCTGGTCGGTTAACGGGGACAAGTTGATTTTAAACAGCGCCGCCCGGCCGGGCAATGATTTCGCGCTGGTGAGCAGTCATAAACGGCCGCACCCGTTCATCAACCTGGTCGTTGATCATAAGAACCCGATGCTGCTGCGGCATGTGTACGGCAGCCTGGAAGGGGGCGCTGAAGGAACCTGGGAACAAATGAGCCAGCGGGGCGACCTGCAGTTTCCTTCCAGGCTAATAGAATCCATTTCCCTGATGTTTGAATTTTGCCCTGAACGTTTTTCTGTTATACCTGTCACTGAAACAGAACATAACGAATTTGTATTCCGGCCCGAGCCCTGGCTGCTGGAAGTGTTCCTCGAAAATTTTATGCTGCACATCGCAGCCGGAGAATTATCCGGCAGGCATCCCCTGCTGGAAGGCAGCGATTTCAGGTATGCGAAGTCGTGAGGGACTATCGTTTCATCCATAGTACGTAACTTCCCGTTAAATATCCCGTCCATGCGAAAATGGGTGTCCACCGCCTGTGGTTTGCTTCTCTTTTTCTTTGCATCGGCGCAGCAATTCGGCGGCAATCCCCCTTCCGTAAAATGGAAACAGCTGAATACGGATACGGCCCGCGTCATTTTTCCCGCCGGAATGGACAGCGTGGCCAACCGCGTGGCATCCATCGTGCATTACCTGGCCGCTGCGAAACCACTTTCACTGGGCGACCGCCTGAAAAAAATCAACATTGTACTTCAAAACCAGACCACGATCGCCAACGGTTATGTGAACCTCGGACCCTACCGGAGTGAGTTCTTCCTCACCCCCGATCTCAACAGCCTTTCGCAGGGCAGCGTGGGCTGGGCCGATCAGCTTGCCGTGCATGAATACCGGCATGTGCAGCAGTTCAATAATTTCAACAACGGTTTAAGCCATTTTATGAAGGTTATTTCGGGTGAGGATGGTTATTCGCTGGCCATCAACGCTTCTATTCCCGACTGGTTTTATGAAGGCGATGCCGTGTACCAGGAAACCGCGCTCACCAGCCAGGGCCGCGGCCGCCTCCCGCATTTTATGAATGCCTATCCCGCGCTCTGGCAGGCCGGAAAAAATTATTCCTGGATGAAGTTGCGCAACGGTTCCCTGAAGGATTATGTACCCAATCATTATTACCTGGGTTACCTGCTGGTGAAATACGGCCGGGAAAAATACGGGGATGGATTCTGGCCGAAAGTAACCCGCGATGCCAGCGCATTCAGGGGACTGTTCTATCCCTTTCAGGCGGCGGTAAAAAAATATGCGGGTATTCCTTACCGTGAGTTTATAAAAAATGCATTTGACGACTATAAGAAACAAAGCGGTTTGGCTGCCCGCGCCGACAGTAATTTCCTTTTTCCCGTCAACCGGCGGGTGGTAACCGGTTATTATTTTCCCTACGCCGCCGGGCAGGATTCGCTAATTTATCTGAAGGCCAGTTACAGCCGCCGTCCCGCTTTTTACCTGAAAGATGCGGGTGGCGAGCATTTGCTGAAATGGAGGGATATTTCGGCAGATGAGCAGTTTTCATACCGTAACGGCCGTATCGTCTATGCCGCCTATGAAACCGATCCACGCTGGGGCTGGCGGGATTACAGCGTGATCAAAATACTGGATATCACGACAGGGCAGGTGAAGACCCTGACCCGCCGGAGCAAGTACTTTACCCCTGATATCTCTCCCGGCGGTTCCCGGGTAGCGGCCGTGCAGGCGGATCCTGCCGGGAACAGCGCGCTGCATATCCTTGATGCCGGCACCGGCGTTTTGATTTCGGCTATACATTCCCGTGATATCCTGCTGTTCAGCGATCCCAAATTCATTGATGAGGAACGCCTGGTGGCTGCCGTCCGCCTGCGCGACGGGAAAATGGCGCTGGCCCTGGCGGAGGTTTCTACCGGCAATACCACCCGGCTTAGCCCGCCTTCTTTTAACGTGCTGGGTTTTCCCTGCGTGGACAGTGACATCATTTATTTTACCGCATCCTACGGGGGTAACGACGATATTTTCGCCCTTCGCCTTGACAACCGCAAACTTTTCCGGCTTACCCGCGGGTCAACGGGTAATTATTATGTAAACGTTGCAGGCGGACTGCTGACCCGGTCGGTATTTACTGCCGGGGGCTTACAGTTAAAACAGACGGCCCTTAAAGACCTGTTGTGGGAAGAGACCGGAACGGCGGAACAGGAAACGCTTGCGGCGAAATTTCCGCTGGCGGAGAACAACACTGAAGGGAATATCCTTGACGGCAGGGTAGAGAATAGGAATTTCACCGCGAAGGAATACAAAAAGGGTACGGGGCTTTTTAATTTCCATAGCTGGCGACCGTATTATTCGGATCCTGTTTTCACTTATTCCTTATACGGGGAAAATGTGCTGAACACGCTGCAAACCGAAATCTATTATCTCTATAACCGCGATGAAAAGACGAGCGCCGCCGGGTTTAACGCGATCTACGGGGCAGCCTTTCCCTACCTGAGCCTTGGTTCGGAGTATACATTCGGCAGGGAAACGGAGATTGGTACTAAAACAAGGCATTGGGACCAGCTGGACAGCCGCGTCGGTTTGATACTGCCGCTGCGTTCGGCCAGCGGCCAGACCTTTAAGAATTTCAGCGCCGGCAGTTATTATGTACTGCGCAATGAATTCAACAAGGGATTTTACAAAGATTCGATCGGGAACAGTTCCTTCAGCTACCTGCTGCATACCCTTTCGTGGTCGCAGCAAACGCCCCGCGCCGCCCGGCAGGTTTATCCCCGTTTCGGTTATTCCCTGCTCGCCAACCACCGGCATGCGATCAGCCGCTATCATGGGTACCAGTTCATCGCCAATGGTACATTGAATATCCCGGGCATACTGCCCACGCATAATATCATGCTGGGTGGTTCCTTCCAGCAGCGCGATACGCTGGGACAGGTCGTATTTTCCGACCGCTTCGCCTATTCGCGCGGTTATACCGGCAAATATTTTTCAAGGATGTGGCGATTCTCCGCCAATTATCATGCACCGCTGTTTTACCCGGATTGGGGTTTTGGGAATATCCTCTACCTGCAAAGCGTCCGGATCAATGCCTTTTATGATTTCACTAAAATATATTCAAAGGATAAAAAGCAAACGCGCGACCAGCGCAGCGCGGGCGCGGAGATTTTCGTGGACACAAAATGGTGGAACCAGTACCCGCTGAGTTTCGGGTTCCGGGTTAGCCGTCTGCTGGACCCTGACCAGTTTGACGGGTTTAAGGGGACCGTTTTCGAATTTGTATTACCGGTTAGTATTTTACCCCGCTGATCAGTTGGGCAGCGCTTTAATTTTCTCCTTGTCCTTTTTACTGCTGTGCATCCATTTGTTCAGTTTGTACATCAGCCAGGCGCTTCCGCCCCCCACGATGGCGCCGCCCAGGATATCGGTGGGGTAGTGCACGCCGAGGTATAAACGCGAATAACTGACCAGGGTAGCCCAGCCATAGGCCGGTACGATCACATACCATTTGGGACAGGCGATCGTGAGCGCGGTGGCATTGGCAAATGATTCGGCGGCATGCCCGGAAGGGAAGGATTTGTTTTTTGCGTAAACGACGGGAATAAAAGTGGGGTCGTTCACAAAAGGTCGTTCACGGCTCACCGTTAGTTTTAACGCCCAGGTAAGGGCCTGTGAAGCAGCGAGGCTTTCGGTAACATACAGGGCTTTTTTCTTCAGCGTATTGTCATGCTTGATGAGCCCGGTAATAAACATCGTGGCGGGGGATGCCAGGCAAACCGGGTTGTTCAGTTTGGAAATGTTTTTGTAAAAGGTATTCTTACTGTCGGAGCGGTTGTCAGCAAGATTACGGAGCGTATTGTATTCCCAGCCGCTTTTCTGCGCATGGGCAGATGTCAGCAGGGCAAAAGACAGAAGGAATAACCATACGGGTCTGGCGATTGATTTCATAGTGGCAGATTATATTTAATAATTATTTAATCCGGAAGGTCAGCATTAATGCAGAAAGGTATGGTTAATCAATGGTTAAACGCCATGATATTCATCATCCGGGGAAAACGAGATTAAAAAGGACAGGGTGGTAGATAATTTATGATAAGGCGGCGATGCTTTCCTCGAGGATCCTGATTTTCGCTTCGGCGTCGGCTTTCTTCTGTCTTTCGGTTTCCACCACTTCGGGTTTTGCCTGCTGAACGAATCGTTCGTTGCCGAGTTTCTTTTCCACCGAAACCAGGAAGCCCTTCAGGTAAGCCAGGTCTTTCAGAAGTTGTTCTTTCTGTCCGGAGGAATCAAGGGCGGCAGAAGACTCCAGGAAGAATTTATCTTTTTGCACAACAAGGGTAATACTGTTGGGAACGGATTCACCCGTGTAGGCAATGGACGCTGCGTTGACCTGTTTGGATAAGATCGTTTCGAATGAACGGTAATTTTTTTCTTCCCTGGTTTGTATATGCAGCCGGATACTGTCTTTGGGTTTGAGCTGGTTTTTATTCCGCGCGTCGCGGATGGCGGTGATGGCTTCCTTCAGCAAGGCGCCCTGCGCCAAAATTTTTTTATCGGTCATTCCCGGCTGCGGGTAGCGGCTTACCGTAATGTCATCCTTTCTTTCTTTCAGTAAATGATAGATCTCTTCTGTAATAAAAGGCATAAAGGGGTGGAGCAGCTGCATGAGCTGTTCGAAGAAATGTACCGTTTTTTCATATACATTCTTATCAATGGGTTGTTCAAAACCGGGCTTTACCCATTCAAGATACCAGCTGCAGAAATCGTCCCAGATCAGCGAATAAACCGTTTTCAACGCTTCGCTCAGCCTGAATTCCCTGAACTGGGCGTTCAGTTCTTCCCTGACTTCATGCATCCTGTTCTCAAACCATTGCATCGCGAATTCATTCCCGTCCGGCTGTGTACTGTTTATTGCTGACTGTGTACTGTTTATTGCTGACTGTGTACTGTTGACTGCCGGCTGTTTACCGTCAACGCGCTGTTCCCAGCTTTTAATCAATTTCAGCGCGTTCCACATCTTATTATTAAAGAAAAGCCCCTGTTCATTGCTGGCTTCATCCCAGAGCAGGTCGTTCCCCGCCGGTGAAGAGATGAGGATACCGAAACGGACCGCGTCGGCCCCGTATGTATCGATCAGGGCCAGCAGGTCGGGCGAATTGCCAAGGCTCTTGCTCATCTTACGGCCCTGTTTGTCGCGAACGATACCCGTGAAATAGACCTCGTTGAAAGGTTTTTCTTTTTTGTATTCATATCCCGCCATGATCATCCGCGCCACCCAGAAGAAAATGATCTCGGGTGCGGTGACCAGTGTATTGGTAGGATAGTAATAGTTAATATCCTTATTGCCGGGGTTGCTGTAGCCCTTGAACACTTCAATGGGCCAGAGCCAGCTGGAGAACCAGGTGTCGAAAACATCTTCGTCCTGTTTGAGCGAAAGCCCTGAACTGCCGGCAAGATGCTGCTTATCACGCATGGCCAGGTTTACTGCTTCTGCTTCTGTTTTTGCCACATAAACATTTCCTGCTTCGTCATACCAGGCAGGAATCCTGTGTCCCCACCAGAGCTGTCGCGAGATGCACCAGTCTTTGATATTCTCCATCCAGTTCCGGTAAAGGTTCCGGAATTTGGATGGATAAAACTTAATATCATCTTCCATCACGGCTTTCAGCGCGGGGCCGGAGATTTTTTTCATGTCCACCCACCATTGCAGCGAGAGCCGGGGCTCCACCACCACGTCGGTGCGTTCGCTGTATCCCACTTCGCTGGAATAATCTTCCGTTTTTACGATATATCCTTTTTCCTCCAGTTCGGCCACGATTTTTTTGCGGGCCGCGAAACGGTCTTCGCCCACATAGATCTGCGCCGATTCGTTCAGCGTGCCGTCTTCATGAAAGATGTCCACCACCTCAAGCCCGTGTTTCTGACCGAGCTGGTTATCGTTCATATCATGGGCCGGGGTAACCTTGAGGGCGCCGGTGCCGAAATCCATCGTTACATATTCATCGCAGATGATGGGGATCCGCCGGTTGATCAGGGGGACGAAAGCGAATTTCCCGTGCAAGTGCCTGTATCGTTCGTCATCCGGGTGAACACAGATGGCCGTATCGCCCATGATGGTTTCAGGGCGCACGGTCGCGATCGTGATAGCCCCTTCACCCGAAGCGGAAACGGGAAGCGCATTTCCGTTTTCATCGCTTAAAGGGTATCTCAGGAAATAGAGCTTTTGGTTGGTTACTTTCCGGATGACTTCTTCATCGCTCAGCGCTGTTCTGGCTTTCGGGTCCCAGTTGATCATCCGCTTGCCCCGGTAGATATATCCTTTTTTATAAAGATCAATAAAAACATCGATCACGGAATTGTAATAGTCGGGATCCATGGTGAAACTGGTGCGTTCCCAGTCGAGGCTGCAGCCCAGTTTTTTCAGTTGTTGTAAAATGATGCCGCCGTATTTTTCTTTCCATTCCCAGGCATAGTTCAGAAAGTCTTCCCGGCTGAGTGAGGATTTCGCGATCCCCCTTTCGCGGAGCATCTGTACCACTTTGGCTTCGGTGGCAATGGAAGCGTGGTCGGTCCCGGGCACCCAGCAGGCATTTTTACCCATCAGCCGGGCGCGCCGCACGAGGATGTCCTGGATGGTATTGTTCAGGCAATGCCCCATGTGCAGTACACCGGTAACATTGGGAGGGGGAATAACGACCGTATACGGCTCGCGGTCGTCGGGGCTGCTGTGAAAATAGTTTTGCTCCAGCCAGTGACTGTACCAATGTGATTCGGCGCTTGCGTGATCAAAATTCTTCGTGATTTCCATACTGCTTGGCCGGCGGATCCCGGATTAAGTTCTTAGAAAATGTCAGGTCGGTTTTTTTGCCCGGTTGAGGCGCAAAAATACCGGGTTTTAAGCAGAAACTGAAAAGCCGGGAAGTTTCAGTTGGCGTACAGGGAATGAAGCACATGCGGTCGCAACATGCAGCCGGTTGTTTTTCTATATCAATAGCAGTTTATCACAGGCTGAATGCTGCTTGCGGTTTTGCAGCATCGCGGATGAAGCGCAACAGCACGAAGAAAGTACTACCGCGTACCTGTACTTCATGGCGCGTTATTAGCGGGTTGGTTTGATTTTCAGTCTTACTTCTTCGCAGATATAGTTTTGGCCGTTGTACACGGTGGTAATGGCGCGGTAGATCTCTGCAAGTGCGGAGGTTTTGGTGAGGAAGCCACGGGCGCCTGATTTGATCATCTGCTTGGCGTATTGGGGTTGATTATTCACCGACATGCCGATAACCCCGATGGCGGGCAGTTCTTTTTTAAGTCTTTCGGTGAGCGCGAATCCGTTCACCGGTTTCATGTTTACATCCACCAGTATGATATCGGGTCCGAGGCGCCTGGCCTCATCCATCGCAAGCTGGCTGTCGCGACAGCAGGAAATGATCCGGAAAAGGGAATTTTTTTCCAGCAAAACTTTCCAGGTGCTCAGCACCCCCTCATGGTTATCCGCGATTATTATCTTAATCACGGGGTCATTCGTTTTCGCAGCTGCCATAGTCGGTGCTTGGGTTCTGGAATCGGTACATGTTACCGGTTTAATTACGGCCGTTCAGGCGATGATGGATTTTGCAGGTGTACATTCCGGTGGGAATGGAATGCTGGCTTGAAAAGGGTTATTTAATTAGTAAAAATACTGAAAATCTAAAGTAATAATACTTGTGCATAATACCAAGTAATTTTACTGATTTTTTAATCATGGACAATCTTTCATCTTTTCAGGGTGGTATGTTTTAAAAATCAGATTTGTTGCAGCCTTGATCCGCGGTACAAGCAGCAATGGCTACTCCCTTTTCTGCCTGGTTTCCACCAAAAATTATTCGTAAAAATTATATTCCGGGGCTATCTTGCCGGCCCTTTACCAACCTTCAGCCAATGAAACGAGAATTAGCTTCCTGGTACAGCCCTTCCCTGAACAAAGACATGCCCATTGCGGCCTATGGTGATTACGGGTTCGCGCTTCTCCTGGTGCCCACGGCGGCGGCTGACTACCTCGAATACGAGCGTTTCCAGCTGATGGACCATATCGCCCCTTTTATCGACGCGGGGAAAGTGAAAGTGTTTTCGATCGATAGTATCAATAACGAGAGCTGGCTGAACAACGAGATGGACCCCCGGCAGAAATCCGCACGCCACCAGCAATGGAACGATTATGTGTTTAACGAAGTGGTGCCGTTTATCCGGAACAATACCAGTCACGAAACCCCCATCATTACCTGTGGGGCTTCTTTCGGCGCCCTGCACAGCATGAACCTTTTCCTGAAACGCCCCGATATCATTAACGGGGTGATTGCCATGAGCGGGGTATACGATCTTACCGAATACACCAAGGGCTACTTTGACGACAGCGTTTATTTTAACAGTCCCTGGCATTTCATGCAGCACTTAACGGATCATGCCATTCTCGAGCAAATCCGCCAGAGCCGGCATATTCATATACTCACCGGCAGCGGGGATTACGAGGATCCCGGCGCCAGCGGCCGATTCGCCCGGGTGCTTTACGATAAAGGCATCTGGTATGAACTGGATGTCTGGGGCCCGGAATGGAAACACGACTGGCCTACCTGGCGGGCCATGCTGCCGCATTACCTGGGTTCGCGTTTCTGATAACCCGCATTTTTATTAACCGGTAAACCCACTATCCCCCGGAAGGAGATAAGTTTAACTTTTTATTTTTTTATTCATTTACCAAATCCGCGGGCTGCATTCGGTTAATCGTTTCAGGAACTATCCGTATTGCTTTCCTGCGGATTCCAGCTTATAAAATGTTTCTTTTCATTTTTATGTAAGTTTTTCGCTTACCGCATCTTTTTCAAAACCGGCATATGAAAAAGCTGCTTAACATTTTGTTTTTTGTCCCTCTCTTCAGTTTCGGTCAATCCGACGAATCGATTTTCGCGTTCCAGAAAAGCATTCCCTCCGATCTTGGAGTTCCCATCCGGCTTCCCAAACCGGGGTATAACCCCGATTTCGATATAAACCAGATCGCCGGTTACGCAGCCAAACAGCGGGTGCTGGTGGTGGCTTCCGATTTACTCTATAAAAAGATATTCCATGATTTCCGTTTTACGAAAGATTCACTGGCCGCTTCGGGCAGGGACAGTACCGACTGGTATTATCAATGGATGGTACAGCACCTCGCGGATTCACTCCCGGTGATCGATTTCAGCAGGAAGGAACTGGTGCTCTACTCCGCCTGCGGGCAGTGCCTGGCTTTCTGTCACCATAGTAAAGGAGAAACATCCTGCCATCGAAATGCCTGCGATTTTATGATCACCTGGTTTCTGCGTGATAAGGTGCCGGATCTGGTTCGGAAGGTATCGATGGATTAAAAGGGGAACGGGCCATTTTGAAAGAACATTTACTCAGGAATCAGCAGCCTGAGTTTTTTTATGAATTCTTCCCGGGCGATCATGCCCGCCCCGAAACTTTCCAGGTATTCGGTATACACCTGGCAGTCGATCAGCGCAACGCCTTCTGCTTTTAATTGCTGTACATATTTTATAAAAGCGTACCGCGAGGCATTGCTCTCGCTGCTGAACATGCTCTCCCCGAAAAATACCCGGCCAAGCCGGACGCCATAAAGACCGCCGGCCAGTTCCCCGTCTTTCCACACTTCGGCGCTGTAACCAAACCCCAGTTCATGCAGCCTGCAATAGGCTTTTTCCACTTCATCGGTGATCCAGGTGCCCAGCTGACCCGGCCTTTTGATTTTCTTGCAGGCATGGATCACGCGGTCAAAGGCTTTATTGACGGTAAATGTGAAAGCGTTCCTGGCGATCATGGATTTAACGGTCTTGCTTATGCGCAGATTCTCCGGGACAAGCACGAAACGCGGGTCGGGGCACCACCATAAAATATGTTCCCCCTCGTACCAGGGAAAGATCCCGTTCCGGTAGGCGAGCAGCAGCCGTTCCGGCGAGAGGTCGCCGCCGATGGCCAGCAGACCGTCGGGCTCGGCGAGCTCCGCCGGCGGGAACGCCATTTCCTGGTCGAGGATGAAGATGCTCATAAGCAAAGTTAGCGGTAGCGGGTAGAGAGAAGAAGATAAAAACTAAAAGATAAAAGATAAGCGGCGTGATTTGCCCGGAGAGACTAAAGTTTAGGAAATTTACTTTATCAGGAAAGTTTATTAAGTACTGACAAACTCCCCTTCTTTGAAGGGACGGATTGATTGTTAGTGCAGGGGCAGTCCGTATAGTTGATTCCGGGGGAGGTCTTTCAGGAAAAAGTAATTGATCAGGCCATGACTTCAATGGTTGCGTTAATGCCTCTTTCCGTGATCGCTTCGCATGGGGGCTTCAGGTCATCGTAGGTCCCCTTTTTTACGGCATATTTCCCTTTGAAATGAATGATGTACGCGCATTGTTCGGCCTGCTCATATGAGTGTCCGCAGACTTCCATCAGGGTTTCGATCACCCATTCGAAAGTGTTCACTTCATCATTCCAGACGATCAGGCTGCAGGGCTCCCCGGCCTGTGTAAGCAGGTCTGTTTCCCCGAGCTGTTCTGTCTGCATTTGTTCTTTTGTCCCCTTCATCGCCTGCAAAAATACATTTTTGTTTTTGCAGATTTAGTTAAAGCCGCGAAATTTAGCTGTAAATTCATTTTATCAGGGAGGCGGAGCGTAATCAGGCAAGTTCTTCTTCCCGGCTAATAATTAATTAAATATATTATGCAAAGAGTAACCGGTTTGGGCGGGCCTTTTCTCCGGGCGGAGGATCCGCAGGCCCTGGCGGCCTGGTATGAAAAACACCTGGGTATCGCGTTTAACGGCAATACCTATGTTACCTGGCCCCATGCGGGTGAGGATGGAACGCCTGTACCGGGGTTTAATATCTTTTCCTTATTTAAAAAGGATTCGGCTTATTTTGATCCATCTGTCAGTAATGTCATGCTCAATTTTGTGGTGACCGATCTTTTTGCCCTGCTGGACAAATTAAAAGAGGAGGGGGTGACCCTTGCCGGCGATCCTATCAATGAAGCCTATGGGAAATTCGGGTGGATCATGGATCCGGAGGGTAACAAGATTGAATTGTGGGA
>CAYNSL010000003.1:0-67723 GCA_964399755.1 uncultured Chitinophaga sp.
CATTTCATCCCCCGCTTTTCTCAATTCATGTATGACCGCATTGCCGGGGGTAAATAACCGCCGCATCTTTGGGTCATCAATTAAAAACAAAGACCATTAACCACTAAAACTTTTTATATGCAAAAGACAGCCTATACACTCAGCGTGATTTCGCTGCTCACGATTCTCCCGACCCTGATGCTCCTGGTATTACTGGCGCCGGGTCAGAAAAGCAGCTCCTCGGATACCCGGACTGAAAAGACAGTCCCGGCCAGCGCACAGGCCAAACCGGGGTATGACACTTCATTTTTGATCATTTAATCAATAAAACCAAACCAGCCATGAAAAAAACATTTTTAACCATGGGTATCCTTGCCGCCGGGATCACAGGCGTACTGATCGCCTGCACGAGCGGCGCGGCCAAAGAAGATACTACCCAAAAAGTTCCTACGCAGGCCGAACGCGTAAAACGCGGTGAATACCTGGTAGGCACCATCGGTTGCGATGACTGTCACTCGCCCAAACGCATGGGGCCGAATGGTCCGGAGATTATCCCGGAACTGCGCCTGTCGGGTTATCCTGCGAGCCGCCCTATCCTGCCCGTCGAAAAGAACGCCGTGAAAAACGGTTGGATCCTGCTTGGCCCCGACCTGACATCCGCCCTTGGTCCCTGGGGAATGTCCTTTGCCGCCAACCTTACTTCCGATGAAACCGGAACCGGCAACTGGACCGAAGCCCAGTTCATCAAAGCGCTTAGGGAAGGCAAACTAAAAGGGCTTGATAACAGCCGCCCGCTTTTGCCGCCCATGCCCTGGTTCGTGTACAAGAACATGACCGATGAAGACCTGAAATCCATTTACGCTTACCTGCAGTCGACCAAACCGGTGAGCAACGTGGTACCGGCGCCCAAATCATTCGACGATCTTAAATAACAGATCTTTTTGAACTGAAGAAACCAACAGCCATGAACAACAAGAAAGTGATACTGGTTACCGGCGCTACCGGCCTCCGCGGAGGGGCCGTAGCCCGCGCCCTTCTCAGGCAAAATAAATTCAGGGTGCGCATCCTCACGCGTAACCCCCGCTCGTATAAAGCCCTGCTGCTGCAAAGAGCCGGCGCGGAAATCGCGGTGGGTGATTATGCGGATAAGCAAAGCCTGATCCGTGCAATGCAGGACAGTTACGGTGTTTTCGGCGTAACCGGGTTCGGTGAAACACCTGAAAAGGAATACGCATGGGGCATGAACCTGATTGATGCCGTTCAGTTAACCGGGATCCGTCATTTCATACTGCTGACCCAGCCCCATTACCATAAAATAAGCCATGGCCGCTTTGCGGTTCCGGGTCATGATGTTAAGGCAAAACTGGAACAATACGCCCGCCGCCTTTCCCTGCCCGCCAGTTTTGTTCAACCCGCCTTTTATTATGAATATTTCCTCGATCTTTTCGCCCCGCAGAAAGATCACAAAGGCGGATATTATTTCGGGTTTCCCCAGGGAGAAACAAAGATGGCAGCCGCCAGCGTGGAAGACCTCGGGAATATCGTGACCGCGGTATTCGACCATCCGGAAGAACATATCGGGCAGGTGATCCCCGTAGTGGGCAGCAATCTCAGTCCCGATGAATACGCCGCGGTATTGTCACGCGCCCTGAATAAAAATATTTATTACACATATGTCCCGCGGAATATCTATGCCGCTTATGATTTTCCGGGTGCGGAAGACTGGGCCAATTATTTCGAAGTCCAGCGTCTTCACCTGCCCGGCAGGGAACAGGAATTACTCGAAAGTTACCGGCTGAATCCCTGGATGCAGCCCTTTGAAAGCTGGGTGCAGAAGAACCGTGACCAGTTCCTGTCCTATTTCAATTCGCTATTCGAAGCGGTGGTGATTTAACCGGTAAGGCGCCTGCTGAAGGTAAACCATACCCGGCCCCGGGAGGCGGGGTATGGTCTATACGATCCATACCGGGTTTACCCCAATTCATCCCGCCCGGGACACAACCCAACTGCCAGCCATCCCTGAAATGGGGAAAAGATGGTAATTTGTAATAGGTTATGAAAGTTCAGTTGCCACGATACACCAGCAAGGACTACCGGGTTTTGGGTTTTGTCATCCTTCCCCTGACGCTGATCATTAACAGCCTTATTTTCGGGTGGGATTATTTCAGCCGCTGGGATGTTTTCCTGTTTAGCACCCTGGTTACGGCCCTGCTCTTCAGTGTCGATTTTATTCTCTGCGGAGCCGTGGCCGTGCTGATGAAGAAAAGATACCCCCGGGAAACGCAGGTGGAAAGAAGGTTGACCTACATGATTTTTTTCTTTATCATGATCACCGGTCTTTTCCTGGTCACCCTGTTCAAGGGCTATGAACTGATCCCCTTCCTCGGTTATTCTTTTAATGAAGACGGTTTTGCCTGGGCCTATATCGGGATGGGCATCATCAATATTTTCCTCACGTTTTTACATGAAGGCATCGCGCGTTATGAGAACTGGAAGTCGAACCTGCAGGAAACGGAAGCCCTGAACAAAGTGTACCGGCAAACGCGTTTGCAGGGACTGAAAAGCCAGATCAACCCGCATTTCCTGTTCAACAGTCTCAATTCCCTTTCCAGCCTGATCCACGAGGATCAGAAAAAAGGCGAGAAGTTCCTGGATGAAATGAGCAAAGTGTACCGGTACATGCTGCACAACGACGAAGAAGCCCTGGTGCCCCTGGAAACCGAACTGAAATTCCTGGATTCCTACCTGCATATCCTGCAGGCGCGCCACCGCGAAGGACTGCGTATCAGCGTTCATATAACGGAAACGGATAAGGGAAAATGGCTGCCCCCGCTCACCCTGCAGACCATCATCGAAAACTGCGTAACCCTGAATGCCATTTGCCGCGACTGCCCGCTGGAGATCAGGATCGCGAGCGACCGTGAAGGAAATATCATCATCAGCAATAATGTCATTCCCAAAATGGCGGCCGAAACGCCGGATAACCTCCCCGGGCTGGATAACCTCGTGAAGAAATACCGGTTGCTGAACCAGCGTGACGTATGGGTTGAAACCCGCGACCAATGGCGAACGATCCGCCTGCCCCTGATCGAGAAAAAAGAGGAGGCCCTGGTATGAAATGGGTGAAACCAAAAAGACTGGAAGTACATTCCTTTCTCATCAGTATGCCGATCATCGACCTGGCAATACAGCTGATCCTCTTTGACGGCCGGACCTGGCATGACCCGAAGATCTGGCTGATCTCATACCCCCTGATCTTCGCGATCGGCGTGATGTCATGGTACGCGCAAACCGTCTATTCGCACGGCGTGGAGAAAAAATTTCCCGCGCTGAGCCAGAGCCGGACTAGGATCTTCCGCAAGGCGATGGTGCTGATCCTGCTGATGACGCCCAGTGTATTGTTTATCGTGTTTCTCTATGACAGCCTGCATATACTGGGGTATCATTTGCGGCAATGGGACCTTATCAAAATCGTGATCCTCGGTTTCTGCGTCAACCTGGTCTTTGTTACCCTTTATGAGAGCGATTATATGCTGGGTAAATACCGGGAGTCGGTGATGGAAAAGGAATCCCTGCGGCAGTTGTCGCTGCAACAGGAATTCGACACGCTCAAGGGCCAGGTTAACCCGCATTTCCTGTTTAACTGCTTCAATACCCTTTCTTCACTGATCACCGAAGACAAACAAAAGGCCGAGATCTTTCTGAACGAACTGAGCAAAGTATACCGCTACCTGCTGCGCAATAACGAAGACGGCCTCAGCACCCTGCAGAATGAGATCAGGTTCATTGAATCCTATTACCGCCTGCTGCAAACCCGGCACGGGGAAGCGGTGCAGGTGAATATCGAAACCGACAAACGATACGATTCCTACCTGCTGCCCTCGCTGAGCCTGCAATTACTCGTAGAGAACGTGGTAAAGCATAATGTACTCTCTAAAAACATGCCCCTCATCATTGATATATTTACCGTGGCCGGGAATAAGCTCGTGGTCAATAACAACCTCCAGCGCCGGACGGTAAAAGCCCCGAGCAATAAAGTGGGGCTGGAGAATATCCGGGCCAAATACGCCCTGCTGAAACAGCCGGGGTTCCAGATCATAGAAGACAAAAACAATTTTACCGTGGTGCTGCCCCTGCTCTGGAACAACAGTATGGAAAGCAAAAAGCTGATGACAGCGGAACAAAAATCATGATAACCAAAAAATGAAGGCTATGAAAGTGCTCATCGTGGAAGACGAAGAACTGGCGGTGAAAAAACTGATGAAGACCCTGCAGGCCGCGGATCCCGGCGTGGAAGTGATCGGGGTAACCGACAGTATCAGGAATACGGTGGAATGGCTGCAGCGCAACCCGCCACCCGAACTGATCCTCATGGATATCGAATTGTCGGACGGGCAAAGCTTTGAAATATTCAACCTCACCGAAGTAAAAAGCCCGGTGATCTTTACCACTTCATACGATGAATACGCGCTGCGCGCCTTCAAGGTAAACAGCGTAGACTACCTCCTGAAGCCCATCCAGCAGGAAGAGCTGCAGGCGGCCCTCGCCAAATTCAGGAAAATGAAATCCGGCCAGCCGGCCGAACTGAACCTCGACAGCCTGGTGCGGGAACTGCAGCAGAAATTGCAGCCCAAAGAATTCCGTAAACGATTCCTTGTTAAACACGGCCAGAAGCTGGTGAGTATCGAAGTGGAGGATATCGCCTATTTCTACAGCGATGGCCGGCTGAATTTCTTCAAGACGGAAGACAACCGCAAATTCGTCGTGGATTATACAATGGACGAACTGGAAGACATGCTGGACCCCGACAAGTATTTCCGGATCAGCCGATCCTTTTATGTTTCGGTAAACAGTATCGAAAAGATCGACGATTATTTCGGGAACCGGCTCATCCTGCAGCTCAAACCCGCCGTTGACAAAGAAGCCCTGGTGAGCCGTGAAAAAGTGAGCGATTTCAAAAAATGGATGGGTAAATAATTCAGACCGTCGGGACTTCCAGCGTAATCACCGAATTTGTTTTCCTCACATCGATCATGATGCTGGCCTGCATCGCTTCCAGTCTTTTTTCCAGGTCTTGCCGGTGCAGCAGGTTGTTCAGTTGCTGCATATCGCAGCATTCTGTTTCAAATTGTGTGGTAAACACAAGGTTTCCTTTTTCAAGACTGATGTACACGTGGCAGTTGCGGGCGCCTACGGTAACCAGGTTCTTGAGTCCTTCCTTGAAAAGCAGGAACGCTTCGTGGCGCAGGCGCATATTGAGTTCAAGCGCTTCCACTTTTTTGTCGACGGCCATTTCGATATTGACGCCATAACGGTTCCTCAGCGCGTCGATATATTCCCGCATCCGGTCCGTGGTCTTCACCATATTATCATTCTCAGGATTAATGCTCCAGAGCATATCATCCATGGCGATGATCATATTATGGCTCTTGGTATGAATCTGTTCAATGTATTCCTTTGATTTTTCGGGGTCCTTACCGGCCTTGATCCGTGCCATTTCACTCAGGATATTGATATTGTTCAGGGCGGTATTCACCTGTTCGTGCAGGTTACCCGCAATATCGCTGCGCATCCGCTGGATGGCTTCCTTTCTTTTCATCCGTTCCCGGTCTAGCCAGAAAAAGAAAAGACCGGCGGCCAGCGCCAGCAGGGTCAGGAACCACCAGCTCTTCCAGAACGGAGGTTCGACGCGGATCGACAGGGTTGTCATTATTTTACCGGCATCACCCATTTCATCCAGGGCCAGCATGCGGAAAGTGTATTTGCCCGATGGCAGGTAAGAATATACAGCCTGGTTGCTGCGGTCGGCCACCCGCCATTGTTTGTCCAGCCCTTCCAGTTTATACTTGATCAGGTTGGGACTGGAATAGGTAAGCGATGAAAATTCGATCACCACGGAATTATTATTGTGCTTCAGTCTCACCTGCCGGAGCCGCAGCAGGGAATCCACCTGCAGCGCTTTGTTCATCACGACGAACCCGGTAATGCTGACCTGTGGCGGGGTCTTGCCGGTTTTAATGGCTGCCGGGTCGAAGATCACGAACTGGTCCGTGCTGCCGAATGCCAGCCGGCCATCGGGCAATGCGAGTGAAGCCGACAACGTGAAATGGTCATTATCGATTCCGTCGTCGCGGTTAAAACGGATAAACACCCGGCTGCGGGGGTTCACCCGGTAAATGCCTGTCGTCGTGGCCACCCATAAATGACCCGATCGGTCCCGCTGTACCGAGGCGATAAGACCCGAGAGCGTCTCGGGCGTTCCGATATATAGCGATCTCTTCAGATAGCGGTTATACAGGATGATCTGAACGGAAGTGGTGATCACCATCGTACTGTCGTCGTATTCCATCACAGCCGATGTGGCGGCTTCCGGTAAATGCAAAGCACCAGCAGCCGATGGATCAAAATGCAGCAGTATCTCATCGGCTACCGGATCGACGGCATAAACCCCGCCGGCCGCGGTCGCTATCCAAACCCAGCCCAGGTGGTCAACCGTAATTTTATTGATCTGGATGGCCGGTATCTTATCAAACCGGCTGATCCCGTCTTCGAATTTTTTCCGGCCCCTGGAAGCGTCCCATTTGAAAACACCGTTGCCCTGCAGTCCCAGCCATAGATTGCCCTGGCGGTCTTCCGCGATTTGCCGCACAGTTTTATTTTGCAATTGCGGCGGATTGTAAAAAGTGGCGGAACGGGTTGCCTGGTTGATGGCATAAATACCGGGTTGCGCCGATGCCCAGATGGTGTTACTGTCGCGTGACTGGATCATGCACCAGACGGAAGGTCCCAGTTTATTATCGATCCCCCTGATATTGGTAGGCATCAGGTTTCCGTCTTTGTCATACTGGAACAGCCCGTCGCCCCATGATCCCGCCAGCAATGTTCCCCAGCGCGTACAGACCAGCGACATGATACTTCCCTTACCCCGGTTGCCGGAAACACGGTTTTGGTGCGCCATATTCCTGAAAAACTGTTCGTCGGGGTTAAAGCGGAACAACCCGTTATTATTGGTGGCGACCCATAAATTGTTTTCCCGGTCTTCGATGATCGCGTTGATCCGCTCGAAAACGATACTGCGTTCATTCGTGTAGGTATTGCTGACCAGCTCGAATTTTTTTTCCTTTTCCAGGTATTGCGCCAGCACACCCAGCCCCCCGATCCAGATACTGCCGTCTTTTTTTTCAAAGAAATCCTGGATTTCATAATAGGTTTTCAGGGTGCTGATCAGTTCGTAATGGGAAGGAGCGACACCTGGTTCCTGCAGGTTATAACAATAAACTTCCGGGTAACCCGGTCCCCAGCTCTGAAACCAGACCCGGCCCTTCGAATCGAAATAGGGACGATAGGGGGTGGGGATCCTGTCGAGCATCTCTATGGCGGGCTCGTTATCGGCATTGTGTTCCGCATAGCTCAAATGACCGTTGGCTCCGTTGTAAATCGCAAAGCCCGCGCCCTGCAGGCTGATCCAGTATTTGCGGGTACCGGGTTGCTGCGCGAATCCTGAAGGCTTCGCATCGGGTGGTAACCGGAAAAAATTATAACGGTATGAAAATTCGTTTTGTTTTTCATTCCAGGTCAGCAGTTCATTCCCCATCAGCAGCAGGAAGAGATTGCCGTATTCATCCGTGATCAGCCGTTTGATCGAAGGACGCAGCCCGCTTTCATTTTTGGCGGTAACGGTAACGGGATGAAAAGTAAAATTCCGGGTATCAAAAATGCCGATCTGTCCTTCGGCGGTCAGGACCCAGAGATTTTCTTTCTTGTCGATCAGTAATTGCCAGATCAGGTTGGAAGGAAGGGAGGAGGGCAGGTTATGATCGCGGCGGAAGGTCCGGAACCGGGTTCCGTCGTAACGCTGCAATCCGTCATTGGTGCCCACCCAGATAAATCCCCTTGAATCCTGGATAGTAGTATTGATTTCACTGGAGATCAGCCCGGAACTGGTGCTGTAATGCGTAAAATAATATTGTTTACCGTCCTGTGCGCAGGCAAGAAAGGAAAGAAAAAGAAGACCGGTCAGCAAAAGGGGATATTTCCGCAATGCCATGGATTATTATCGTCGTCAAATTTACTCATTGCAGGCCGATACCAGCTCGGGCCCTGTATGAATTGCGCATTTGGTCATTGAATTGAACAAAACACCAGATGAACTGATAACCGGAAAATTGATGCGCAAGACCCCGTTTCCGGGTGACGGTAAAGGCCCTCGTCTTTAACATTTTTTTCAGACTTAAGTTAATGAAAGTTAATTAGTTGCCATTTACTCAATTAATCCTGCAAACCCGGCATTTCATACATACTGAACTTGACCCGGGTCAAGTGCTGCTACATCTTTGTGTAAGCAAAAATGGATTGAACCGGTCTTAAGCCAGCCGGGAAAACCTGAAAACCTTAGCCATGAAAAAGATTATTGATTACAGCATCCTGGCGATCCTGGCCGCAGCGGCCTCGGCTATCGTCTTCCAGTTTGACGTAGGTAAGGAACTGGGCGTATTTATCAAATCCGTAACGCAGAAACTGGCGCCCTGGGTTAATACCTCCGTTTACTCATGAATGATTTGTTTACCATGATCGGCCATATGCGGATCCGGCTTCGTGAACCTTTTCTGTATCGGGCCCAGCCGGCCGAACAGCAGGGTGATGGCCAGCATGAACAGCACCAGGATGCAAAACGTATATTCCTGGCGCATGAACCTGAGCCAGTACACTTCGATCAGAATAAAACCATGAAAGAAACAAATCAGTTTAGCTGCGAAACCATGACTGAAACCCTGGTTGGTGAGCAGGTGGTGAATATGTGTCTTATCGGCCACGAAGGGCGATTTACCTCTCCAGGTACGCTTCCCGAAAACGCGGAGGGTATCGAAGACGGGAATCATCACGATACCCAGCACAAACACGGGCCCGTTCGGCAATACCGGGCTGGACACACTGCCGTTTACCTGCATCAGCCGGATGCAGAGCACCGCGGTCACGAAACCCAGCACCAGTGACCCCGTATCTCCCATAAATATCTTCGCGGGATTAAAATTAAAATACAGAAAGGCAAGTATGCCGCCGGCCAGCGAAAATGCCACGAGGGCTGTATAAACATCGCCGTTCATGCTGAGGAAAATTCCCAGCGTGATCAGGCTCATAAACCCAAGGCCCCCTGCCAGCCCGTCAATACCATCGATCAGGTTGAAGGCGTTCGTAATGCCCACGATGGCAAGTATCGTAAAAGTATATTGTGCCGAAACAGGTAATTCGCCGATACCGAATAATCCCTCAAAGGAAGTGATCCGGATTCCGGAAATGGCGATCAGACCCGCCAGCGCCAGCTGGATCATGAATTTGTACCGGGCGGAAAGGTCTTTCAGGTCGTCCAGGATCCCCAAACCGAATAAAATAAATATGGAAAAGAAAAAGCAGACCAGGGGAAGCTGCTGGCTGAACGGGAACCAGAGCAGCAGGGACATCATCATCCCGGCCATCACCGCGATACCGCCCATCGTGGGAATGGGCGAAGCATGCAGCTTCCGCGCATTGGGCATATCGTATAACCTGAATTTTTTGATCAGGAAAATGATGGGGGGAATGGCCATGAGGGTTACCACGAAGGCGGTGATAAACGCGAGCAGGGCGAACTTGTATTCATTGAAATACAGGTCGAGCTGCAACAGGTGGAACTGGTTTTTCATTTGTACCCGGTTTCGGTGGACAGGTATTGGATTGCTGTTCTAAAATAAGGCGCTTTCCGGGGAATGGCAAGCCCGGGGGAAAGAACGTGGCCGGGAATAAATTTTTCCCCCTGATTAATTGAGGTATTACGATACGATCTTAGGATATTTGCGGGAGACGCACCGTATTTTTCACATCCATGACTGCCATGACCCTTTTGACGATTTTATTATGGCTCAGCCTGGGCATTTTGTTTTATTGCTATATCGGGTATGGCATGCTGGCCTTTATGGCCACGAAAGCGGGGGAATTATTACGGCCACGTATAAACGAAAATAAGGAACCGGTGTGGCTGCCTGTCACCCTGGTCGTAACCGCCTATAACGAGGAAGCAGTATTGCTGCAGAAAATCCGGAATATCCGGGAGCTTGATTATCCCCCGGAATTATTGCGCGTGCTCTTTGTTACCGACGGTTCGGCTGATAACTCGGCGTACCTCGTCGGACAATACCCCTTTATCACCCTGCTGCACCAGCCCGAACGGAAAGGAAAATATGCGGCCATCAAGCGGGCGATGCAGGCCGTGCAGACACCCATCGTTGTGTTCAGTGATGCCAATGCCATGCTGAACCCCGACAGCATCCGGAAACTGGTGGCGCATTACAGGGATCCGAAGGTCGGGGGCGTAGCGGGGGAGAAGAAGATCGTTGGCGGAAAGGATGCTTCCGCCGTAGGACAGGCGGAAGGCTGGTACTGGAAATATGAATCGCTGATGAAAAAGCTCGATGCGGGGTTATATACGGTGGTGGGCGCGGCCGGTGAATTATTCTCCATCAGGACAAATTTGTTTACGGGTTTGAACGACGACCTGATCCTCGACGATTTCATCATTTCCATGCAGGTTTGCCAGCAGGGTTATAAAATAGAATATGAACCCGGCGCCTGGGCCACCGAATCGCCTTCGGTATCGCTGGCGGAAGAAGAGAAAAGAAAAATCCGTATTGCCGCGGGGTCTTTCCAGTCACTCGCGTTTGTAAAGAACAGTTTCAATTTGTTCCGGCACCCCCTGCTGTCATTCCAGTTTATTTCACGCCGGCTGCTGCGCTGGGTTTTCTGTCCCCTGTTGCTGATCGGTTTACCGGTGCTAACGGTCATGATCATCAGCAGTCCCGGTCACCCCGTTTTATACAACTGGATCGGTATCGCCCAGCTTGTTTTTTACGGGGCGGCATTCGGAGGTTTCCTGCTGGTGCGCGCGGGTAAAAAAGCGGGGATCTTCAATATCCCGTTTTATTTTGTCTTCATGAATTATTGCCTGGTAAAAGGATTTGCCCGTTACATCCGGGGACGGCAAACCGTGCTCTGGGAAAAATCCCTGCGGCAGGCGGTCGAATAGCCATCCGGTCCGGTCTTCCTTCCTCTTACTCGTCGGGGAAAGATTAAATTTGCGGAAAGCCTGAGATATTTCTTCCGACGCCAATATATTATCCAGCCCGATCGAGTACCTGAAAGGCGTAGGCCCGCAGCGGGCCGATCTTCTCAAAAAAGAACTTCAGATTTTCAGTTTTGGCGACTTGCTGGAGCATTTTCCGTTCCGGCATGTCGATAAATCAAAGATCAACCTCATCGGCGAGCTCAGTCCGCAGCTCGAATACGCGCAGGTAACGGGTGAACTGCTGACACTGGAAACAATGGGACAGCGGGCGGGCAAACGGCTCACCGGTCTGCTGAAAGATAATACCGGCACCATGGAACTTACCTGGTTCCAGGGCCTGAACTGGGTGCAGAAATCGCTTGAAACAGGGCGTAGCTACCGGGTGTACGGAAGACTTGGTTTTTTCAACGGGCATCCGCAGATCATTCACCCGGAAATGGAATTACTGAAACCGGAAGAACCGGCGGCGAAGGATTTTCTGGAACCCGTTTATTCCACCACCGAAAAACTGAAGGCAAAGGGATTGGGCGCGCGGCCCCTTGCCCGGCTTACGCAAACGCTGATGGGAATGATCCGCGAAAAAGATATTCCCGAAATATTACCTTCTACCATTTTATCGGCTGTAAAACTGGTTAGCCGTTACCAGGCGTTCCGGCAAATTCATTTTCCGCGGACTATACCCGAATATGAAGACGCGGTAAAGCGGCTAAAATTTGAGGAACTCTTCATCGCGCAGTTGCGGATGGGGTTGCTGCGATCGGGGCGTCACCGCTTTTCAAAGGGAGCGGTATTCGATAAAGTGGGCTCTCTCTTCAATACATTCTATAAAGATCATCTTCCCTTCGAACTGACTGCCGCCCAGAAAAGGGTGATCCGGGAGATCAGGAACGATACGGCGAAAGGAAGACAAATGAACCGGCTGCTGCAGGGCGATGTGGGAAGCGGGAAAACGATCGTGGCCGTATTGCTGATGCTCCTGGCCGCGGATAACTACAGGCCTTCGGATGGCCAGCACTATCAATCATGCCTGATGGCGCCCACCGAGATCCTCGCCCGTCAGCATTTCAATACCATCAGCGCCCTGCTGGCGAAAATGGATGTTCCGGTCCGCCTGCTGACGGGTTCCACAAAATCGGCCGAAAGGAAAAAAATATTAAAAGACCTTGAAGAAGGCACCCTGAAAATCCTGATCGGCACCCATGCCGTCATTGAAGAAGCGGTGCAGTTCCGCAACCTCGGACTGGTGATCATTGATGAACAACACCGCTTCGGGGTGGAACAGCGGGCGCGGCTCTGGCAAAAAGCGGAGGTACCGCCCCATGTGCTGGTAATGACCGCCACGCCCATTCCCCGCACCCTGGCCATGACGGCCTACGGAGATCTTGATTACAGCGTGATCGATGAACTGCCACCCGGGAGGAAACCCGTGACCACGGTGCACCGGTATGAAAGCCAGCGGAGCAAAGTGATGGATTTTATCCGGGAGGAAATCGCGAAGGGAAGACAGGCCTATATTATTTTTCCGCTGATCGAAGAAAGCGATAAACTGGATTACGAAAACCTGATGAAAGGGTACGAAAATGTAAAAGCCTATTTCCCGGAACCCCGATACTGGATCAGCATGGTGCATGGCCGGCAGCCCGCAGAACAAAAGCAGAACAACATGAAACGGTTTATTGAAAAAGATACGCAGATCATGGTTTCCACCACCGTGATCGAAGTGGGTGTGGATGTACCCAATGCTTCGGTGATGGTGATCGAAAGCGCGGAGAAATTCGGCCTTTCACAACTGCACCAGTTGCGCGGCCGGGTGGGGCGGGGCGCGGAAAAAAGCTATTGTATTTTATTAACCGGGCCGAAACTGGGTGCCGATGCGCGCGAAAGGATCCGGGTAATGGTTTCTACCGGCAACGGCTTCGAAATTGCGGAAAAAGACCTTGAACTGCGCGGCCCGGGTGAAATTGAAGGAACCCGGCAAAGCGGGGCCTTAAACTTTAAGCTGGCAAACATAGTCCAAGACCGCGACTGGCTTGAAATAGCTAAAAAATTATCGGAAAGATTACTGGAAGAAGACCCCGATCTTAATTCGGCCGAAAATTTGCGGCTGAAGAACTTCCTCCGGCAAAAGAAGGGCCCGGTGGCCTGGAGCCGTATTTCCTGATGGTTTTTCCTGCTTTTTCGGGAAAAAAGGCACTGCGGATGAATTGTGACAGATAAATTACACAACAGGTGATTCTTAACAGAAGATTTCAATCCGAATCTGATGAAATTTGGTTACTTTAATACAAAGATTTTTACCCTGAAACGACTCCTGCTCTTTACCTCCCTTTTCATTCCTGCCCTAACGGCCCTGGCGCAGGGGAATATTGAATTTATCGAAAACAAAGGCCAGTGGGACAAGCAGGTCCTCTACATGGGCCGCGTCAGCAACGGCGCTTTTTTCATCCGCAAAGACGGTTTCAGTGTGGCACAGCAAAACGCGGGCGATCTGTCCGACATTTACCGGCTTATACACGAGGGTGGTCCCCGGCCCGATAAAATGCAGATCAGGGGTCATATGATCCGGGTCGATTTTGTCGGGGCTTCCCCGCAAACGGTTGTTGTCCCCGAAAAAAAGATCGCCACCTACAATAATTATTTTATCGGGGACGACACATCCAAATGGGCCGAAGGCTGCCGGATCTATCAGGTGGTGACCGCGCAGAATATTTACCCGGGTGTAGACGTTCGGTTTTATACAGATAATAATTTTCTCAAGTATGATATCATCGCAAAACCAGGTGCGGATATTTCAAAGATTGCGATGAAATACCAGGGAGCCGATCAACTGCGTGTCAGCAACAAAAAATTACTGATCGGCACTTCGCTGGGTGAACTCGGGGAATCGATGCCCGAGAGTTACCAGTCGGGTCGGGAAGGGCGCAAAGAAGTGAACTGTAAATATGTGGTGAAAGGGGATATCGTGCGTTTTGCCGTAAAAGACTATGATCCTTCCGCCACGCTTGTCATCGACCCCAGCGTTACATTTTGTTCATTTTCGGGAAGCCTGGCCGATAACTGGGGCTTCACGGCTACGTATGGTCCCGATAACAGCATGTTTGGCGGCGGTATTGTTTTTGGTGATGGTTTTCAGTCCAGTTTCCCCCCGGGTTCCTACCAGACAAAATTCCAGGGCGGACCCTTTGACATTGGCATCATCAAACTCACGTCCGACGGAACCAACCGGGTTTATGCAACCTATATCGGAGGCTCGGGAGAAGAACAGCCGCACAGTCTCTTTGCAGATAACGCCGGGAACCTCGTGATCGCGGGCCGCACCAATTCCCCGAAATCCGGAGCGGGCGCTTACCCGGTAAAAGATCCGGCTAACGATATTATCGGCGCCTGCGGCAGCTATGATATTGTCGTCACCAAACTCAATGCCACCGGTACGGCGATCATCGGCTCGAAGCGTTTCGGCGGAACAGATAAAGATGGTGTAAACATCAGCGAGGTGAGGGCACTCGGTACCACATCGCTCCTGCGTAACTACGGTGATGACGGGCGCAGCGAAGTGATCATCGACGAGTCCGGAAATATTTATGTAGCTTCCTGTACCCAGTCAACCGCTTCATCCGCCGCCAATAATTTCCCGGTGCGCGGAACGCCTTTTCAATCCACCCCGGGCGGGAGCCAGGACGGCGTGCTGATCAAACTGAGTCCGGACCTGAGCAACGTTCTTTTCTGCAGCTATCTCGGCGGCAATAATAACGATGCCGCCTATGTGCTTTCGATCGGTCCCGGGGGAAATATCTATGTCGCGGGCGGAACAGAAAGCACCGCCGCCAGTTTTCCGGGCAATGAGGCCGGTACGATCGGTACCGATAACCACGGTGGTGTAGACGGTTTTATCGCCGAGATCAGCAATAACGGATCAACGGTAATACGTTCAACATTCCTGGGTACGAACGGCGCTGACCAGATATACGGCATCCAGTTCGATAAAAACGGGTTTCCCTATGTTATGGGACAAACAACCGGTACATGGCCCGTAACGCCGGGAACCCCGACATATGGTAGTCCTGCCGGCAAACAATTCATTGCAAAACTGCAACCCGATCTCTCCGCCTTTGTCTATTCAACTGTTTTTGGTACCGGTTCGCTTACACCCAATATTTCACCCGTGGCCTTCCTCGTCGACCGCTGTGAAAACGTTTACATTTCGGGCTGGGGTGGTTATTACGGGCTGACCAACTGGTACAGCAGCGCGGGTACGACGGGTCTTCCCGTCACCGCCGACGCGATAAAATCCACAACCGATGGAAAAGATTTTTATTTTTTCGTCATTAAGAAAGACGCCGTACAGCAATTATTCGGCAGCTTTTTCGGCGAGTTTAACCGCCCCGGTTATGGATGCGACCACGTGGACGGCGGGACGAGCCGCTTTGATAAGAATGGCATCATCTACCAGGCCATTTGCGCCAACTGTAATCTCGACCCGCAGGGACAGCCTAATTTCCCCACCACCGCCGGCGTTTGGGCCCCGGTGAATAATTCCAGTACCCGTGCGCAATGTAACCTGGCCATGCTCAAGATCAATATGGACCTTGCGGGCGTACTGGGTCATGTGCAGTCTTCCATCAACGGTGTGCCCCGCGATACAGCCGGCTGTCTTCCGCTGCTGGTCAATTTCAGGGATACGATCGCGAACGCGGTTTCCTATGAATGGGATTTCGGGGATGGCTCGCCCGTTATTACCACTACCGTACCTGATACATCACATACCTACACGGCCGTGGGCGTTTACCGGGTCAGACTGATCGCGATCGACCTGTCTACCTGCAACCAGCGCGATACTTCTTATGTGAACATCCGCGTGGGCGACCTGAAAGCAAACCTGGCAGCTAATTACACAAAACTTCCGCCCTGTACCGCTTTCCAGTACCGGTTTGATAATTTATCAACAACAGATGTAACCAGGCCTTTCCAGGACACATCCTTTGCCTGGAATTTCGGCGACGGCAGCCCTTCTGTCATCAGCGGAATGAGCCCGGTGAATCATACCTTCCCCGGACCCGGTACCTATAAAGTAAAACTGATCCTGAAGGATACCGCCTATTGCAATAACCCGGATACCTTTTTTATCGATCTCTCCGTGGCTGAAAATGTAAAAGCGCAATTTGTTACGCCTGCCGTGGGCTGTCTTCCGTATAAGGCGGTATTTGATAATACCAGCATCGCCGGGGAAACCTGGCAATGGGATTTTGGCGACGGCAACAGTTCCACCGGTTTTGAACCTACACATGACTATACCGCCACCGGCACCTACCAGGTCGTACTGATCGCCTCGAATCCCAATACCTGCAATCTCACGGATACTTTCCGTTTTACCATTACCGTATTCGACCGGCCCGTGCCCGGGTTCGCATATGCGCCCGACCCGCCGCTGGAGAATACACCGACTAATTTCACCAACAACTCTTCGCCCGACGCCGTTCGTTTCAAATGGAATTTCGGCGACGGCGACAGCCTGCTCACCAATTCAAGGGCCCTCGTGCAGCACCAGTACAATTCAACCGGCACCTTTACTGCCTGCCTGACCGCCTATAATGCGGTGGGCTGCGACAGCACGATCTGCAAACCGGTGAAAGCGGTGATCGTTCCGGTGGTGGATGTGCCCAATGCCTTTACACCGATGAGCGGGGATATCAACAGCGTGGTTGCCGTAAAAGGTTTTGGCATCGGCAAGATGCAATTCACGATCTGGAACCGCTGGGGACAGAAAGTATTCGAGACCACGGATCGCTTCAGGGGATGGGATGGCCGTGTAAAGGGCGTGGTACAACCGATGGATGTATATGTGTACACGCTGAACATAGAATTTACAGATGGCACTAAAACAACTAAAAAGGGTGATATTACGTTAATAAGATAAATGCGGGAATGGGTTAATGCGGAAATGAGCGCATGATGATGAAGTAATATGAAAAGACTTAATAAAATAGGATCCTTTTTCGCCGCTGTGCTGTTCATGGTGCCTGTTGCAGCGGGACAGGATCTTCATTTTTCGCAGTTCTTCAATTCGCCCCTGCTGACGAATCCCGCCAATACCGGGTTTATACCCGACGGGGATTACCGCCTCGGTATCAATTACCGCAATCAATGGGCTTCCGTAACGGCATTTCCCTATAAAACTATGAGCGCTTTCGGTGATGTGCAGACCATGCAGAACCGCGATAATACCGGCTGGCTGGGTCTGGGCGGCGTGATCCTGCGCGATGTGGCGGGAACCGGCGCGCTTACTTCCACCAAAATCTACGGGTCCATTGCTTACCACCAGATGATCGATGCGGGAAGCCTGGTCAGCCTCGGTTTCAACGTGGGCTGGGCCAACAAGAATATCAATACCGCCAACCTTACCTTCCCCGCGCAATGGAACGGTAAGTTCTTCGACGTTCACCAAACCGGCGCGGCGGCAAAACTGGATGCGAACAATATCAACTATATCGACCTGCAGGTGGGGATGAACTACGCCTATTTCCCGAGTAGTAATATATACCTGAATGCGGGAGTATCCGCGATGCATGTCAACAGGCCCCGCGAATCTTTCTTCAATCAAACATCCGGCGTGGATAACCATGTTCCGGTTCGCTATACCGCATTTCTGAACGGCAGTTTCAAACTGAATGACCGGGTGATCGTGAACCCGAATATATACGGATCGATGCAGGCAAAATCATGGGAGATCGTGGGTGGATTGAACGCGCACTATAATCTCTCGGGCGATGGCGAGAAAGAACTGGTGGCCGGCGTTTATTACCGTTACCGGGATGCGATTGTTCCCATGATCGGTTTGGGATACAACGATATCATGTTTACATTCAGTTATGATGTCACCACGTCCTCCCTCAGCAATTACAATAATGCACGCGGGGCTTTTGAATTTTCCCTGATCAAACAGGGCGTGCTGGACCGCTACAACGGCAACCGCCGCGAATCGATGTGTCCCTCCTTCAAATCCTATTGATCCTTTCCCGTTTCCCCGATAATTCCGATTTTTACGCAGTTTTAAAACGCAAACCATGGGAACCGTCGCCGCCAGTACAATCAGCAGTCAGCATATTAGCGCTTTCCGTAAAATCCTTGGGGAAGACTATGTCCTGGTGGATGAGGAATCGCTTCATCACTACTCCCATGATGAAACGGAAGACCTGCATTATCCTCCCGAAGTGGTCCTGAAGCCCCGGACCGCCGAAGAAATCAGCGCCATTCTCCGTATCTGCAATAATGATAGGATACCCGTTACACCCCGCGGCGCGGGTACGGGACTCAGCGGGGGCGCCCTGCCGCACCTGGGCGGAGTACTGCTGTCTACCGAAAGGATGAACGCCATCCTGGATATCGATGAGCGGAACCTGCAGGTGACCACGGAGCCGGGCGTGATCACGGAAGTGCTGCAAAATGCCGTGAAAGAAAAAAAATTATTCTACCCGCCCGATCCCAGCAGCCGCGGCTCCTGTTTTATCGGCGGCAATATTTCCGAAAACAGCGGAGGCCCCAAGGCCGTAAAATACGGGGTGGTAAAAGACTATGTGCTGAACCTGGAAATGGTATTGCCATCGGGCGAAATCATCTGGACCGGCGCCAATGTACTGAAGAACGCAACAGGATATAACCTCACGCAACTGGTAGTGGGCAGCGAAGGAACACTGGGCATTGTAACAAAAATCGTGTTGCGCCTGATCCCCCTTCCGCAGCACGACCTGCTGATGCTGGTCCCTTTCAATGCGGCGGAAAATGCCTGCGCAGCGGTAAGCGCCATCTTCCGCGCAGGCTATACGCCCAGCGCCATGGAGTTCATGGAACGCGACGCGCTGGAATGGGTGAGCCGTTTTCTCGACAACCGGTCGGTGACGATCGGTGAGGGGGTGCAGGCCCACCTGCTGATCGAAGTGGATGGAAATAATATGGACCTGCTGATGCAGGAGATCGAAGGCATTTCGGAGATCGTGCAGCGGTTTGATTGCGGTGATATTCTCTTTGCCGATGACGCGCAGCAAAAAGCGGAACTCTGGAAAATGCGGAGGCGGGTGGGGGAAGCGGTCAAATCGCATTCCATCTACAAGGAAGAAGATACGGTGGTTCCCCGCGCCGAACTGCCGGTGCTTTTAAAAGGTGTGAAAGCAATCGGGAAAAAATACGGGTTTCATTCCGTCTGTTACGGGCATGCCGGCGATGGAAACCTGCATGTAAATATTATTAAGGGGGATTTAACAGACGAAGCCTGGAACGGTTCGTTAAAAGATGGGATTAGGGAGATATTTGCACTGGTAAAACAACTGGGGGGCACGCTCAGCGGCGAACACGGGATCGGGTTGGTGCAGAAAGAGTTTATGGAGATCGTCTTTAATGACACCCAGCTCCGGCTGATGCGGGAGATCAAGAGAATTTTTGACCCGAACAATATCCTGAACGCGGGAAAAATTTTCCCGGAATAAAAACTGGTACGTTTTTTTTGAACGAATAAGCGAAAAGCATTATTAAAAGTCCCATGAAGATGAAAAAACAAATGTTAATCCTGCTATTGCCCGTTTTGCTGGGCGGTACCCTGCGGGCCCAGGACAAGGAAGAAAAAGAACCCGAAAAAGGATTTAAAAAGGAAAACCTGTTTACCGGGGGCAGCGTTTCCCTTGCATTTTACAATAACACGTTCCTGGTCGGGGCCAGTCCCGTGTTCGGGTACAGTCTTACCAACTGGACCGACCTCGGTGTGGTGATCAATTACAATTACACATCGTACCGCGACGTATATGAATTTGACGACCACCTGCGCCAGGCGGTGTACGGCGGCGGCGCCTTCCTGAAAATATACCCGGTACGTTTCCTGTTTGCCCAGGCCCAGTATGAACACAACTGGATCAAACAAAAATACCTGCCCGCGCCGGGCAGCCTGCGCACCAAAGAAATCGTGAAATACGGGTCCAACAGTTTCCTGATCGGCGGCGGCTATACCACCGGCCGGTGGGGAAGGGGCGGCGGACCTTTTTACTACCTCTCGGTATTGTTCGATGTAAGCGGCGATATCAATTCTCCCTATACCGACGCGTATGGTCGCACGATTCCCATCATCCGCGGCGGTATCCAGGTGCCGCTTTTCCAGGGAGGAAACAAGGGTCGCTGATCAGCGCAGGTAGGCCGCCAGTTCGGCGGGTTCGCTGATCACGGTAATCGCTTTTTCCGCTTCCGCATACAGAAATTGCTTTTCATGCATCTGCCGGATATGGCGGATCAGGTGATCGTAGAAACCTCCCGAGTTCAGGATGAAAATCTGTTTATCGTGGATCGTCAGCTGGTTCCAGGTTAATATCTCGAAGAATTCATCCATCGTGCCGAAGCCGCCGGGCAGGATCAGCGCCGCGTCGCAGAGACTATACAGGGTTTTCTTGCGCTCGTGCATATCATCGCTGATGATCAGTTCGGTGATCCGGTGGTGCTGTTTTTCCCATTCCAGTAATAATTTCGGGATAATCCCCGTAACGAGGCCTCCCTGTTCCAGCACGCTGTCGGCCAGCACTCCCATTAACCCCGCGCTACCCGCGCCGTAAACCAGTTTTATTTTATGCGCGGCCAGTAAAACGCCAAGCGCTTTCGCATGCTGCGCGTATAAGGGATCATTGCCTTCTTTGGAACCGCAGAAAACCGCGAGTGATTGTATCGGCATATTCTTCTAAATTGCGGTAAAGGGAAGGCAAATTTCTTTACCTTCAAAATCCGGTAATGCACATTCGCCATTTCTAACGATTGCTTAAAAGAAACCAGTTCGTATGTCCCCAACCGTATTGTTTTTATTTGTGATCGGCTATTTCGTCCTCCTGCTTGCTGTGGCCTGGTACACTTCCCGCAATGCCAATAATGAATCCTTTTTTATCGGCAACCGCAACAGCAACTGGATGCTGGTGGCATTCGGGATGATCGGGACCTCGCTCTCGGGGGTTACGTTTGTAAGCGTGCCCGGGGGCGTGGGCAGCGGCAATTTTTATTATTTCCAGGTGGTGCTGGGCTACCTCATCGGTTATATGGTGATCGCATTTGTACTGATCCCCCTGTATTACCGGATGAACCTCACCAGCATTTATACTTACCTCGAAAAACGCTTTGGCATCAACGCACATAAAGCGGGATCATTCTTCTTCATCATATCGCGGGTGTTCGGCGCCACGGCCCGCCTCTATCTCGTGATCAGCGTGCTCCAGACCTTTATCTTTAACCGTTTTCATATTCCGTTCGCCGTTACGACACTCGTTATTCTTTTGCTGATCCTGCTGTACACCTTTGAAGGCGGTGTAAAGACCATCGTTTATACGGATACGTTACAGACAACGGGCATGCTGCTGGGACTGGTGGTCTGCGTGATCGCCGTGACAAAGGCGCTGGGAACGGATTTCGGCGGCGCCTGGAGCCTGATGAGTGAAAAGGGTTATAATCACATTTTCAACTGGGATGTCAAATCGGCTTCTTACGCGTGGAAGCATATCATCGGGGGGATGTTCATCGCCATTGCCATGACGGGGCTCGACCAGGAAATGATGCAGAAGAACATCAGCGTGAAAACGCTGAAGGACTCGCAGAAAAATATCATGACTTTCACCGGCGTACTGATGATCGTGAATTTTCTATTCCTCGTGCTGGGCGGGGTGCTGTATCTCTATGCGGCTTCAAACGGTATAAAAACGGCCCCCGATGACCTGTTCCCGACCATCGCGTTAAGCGACGCATTCAGCGGCACGGTGGGGATTATCTTCATCATCGCGCTGATCTCCGCGCTCTTCCCCAGCGTGGACGGGGCCATCACTTCCCTGACTTCCTGTTTCTGTATCGATATCATCGGGCTGAACAAAAGCCAGGGCACCGAAAAAGAAAAGAAAAGGACCCGCCTGAAAGTGCATTTTACATTTGCGCTGGTATTTTTCCTGATGGTGCTGCTGTTTCGCTGGATGAACGATAAACTGATCATCGACTTCATCCTCAAATTCGCAGGGATCACCTATGGACCGCTCCTGGGTTTATTCGCTTTTGGTATCCTGACCAAAAGAAAATTGAAGGAATCGCTTATCTGGCCCGTTTGCATCATCGCGCCCCTGCTGGCATTGGGAGTGGACCTGCTGAGTAATCCCGCCTGGTATGAGGCCAAGTTGCATGTAAACCTCGGTTTGCAATCACTATCATCGTCTTTGTTTAACGGGTATAAGATCGGGAACGAACTCATCCTGATCAACGGGATCTTCACTTTTACCGGATTATGGATGATCTCAAAACCGGCCGTACCGGTTACGCTGAAAGCCGCATGATACAGTAACAGGGGATACATAAAACCTATCGATAAGTTCTTTTTATTGCCGGGAAGGCGGTAAGGCGGAAAGAAAATAAACCGGGAACAACTATTCCCGCCTATCCGGTATACCGCATTTGCATAGATTTTAATCAAAAACCAACCATATGCGTAAACAATTGCTTTCTCTTCTATTTGTTCCCCTCTTATCCCTGATGACCGCCTGTGGCGGCGGGGGAGGCGAAAAAAAAACCTCCGTGAAAGTGAGCGCGGCGATGCAGGATTTTATGAACAACTTCAACGGGCTTTCCGCTTCGGTTGTCGTTGCGCTTGAAAAATACTGTAAACCGGGTTGCGATACGAAGGATATGGGCCTGTACAACCTCGAAAAACCGGTAGTGCTTGAAGCGAAGGGCGAATGCTACCTGCTGGAATGCAAGTCGGGAATCACCAAAAGAAAATATAATATCTGCTGGGAAGGAGATAAAATTGCTTCCATCGAAGACCGGGGCATGGAGTGATCCAATACGCCCGGTCGTATAAATATTTTATATGCCGGGAAGGCGGGAAGCCGGCTCAGGCTTAATTCGCTATTTAACATCTTTCTCCAAAGAAGTTCTTCGGACCGGCTATTTTCTAACGGTGGCATCAAACGAAAATCTTCAACTGAGAAACTGGTCATGCCGCAGTATCTTTGCATAAATTTTCCGTTTGGACCTGATACATCCATCCGTTCAGCAATATGCCGGAGATTTTACTTCGGCCGAAGATGACCTGCTCCGGGAAATAAATGAATACACCGTTGCGCATCATCCCGAAGCCGTTATGCTCAGCGGTCATCTCCAGGGCAAGGTCCTTGAAATGATCAGCTGCATGATCCGTCCAAAGCGGATACTCGAAATCGGGACATTTACGGGCTACAGCGCGCTTTGCCTGGCCAAGGGACTTCCCGAAGATGGCCTGTTACATACGATCGAAATGCGGGAGGAAGACGCGGCCCGTGCACGGGCTTATTTTGACCGGTCAGCCCTGGGATCCCGGATCGTCCTCCATACCGGGAATGCGGCGGATATCATTCCCGGGCTCGTAGAAACCTGGGATTTGGTCTTTATTGACGCGGATAAACCCGCTTATATTCAATATTTTAACCTGGTTTTTCCCCGATTGCGGAAAAACGGTTTTATTTTAGCGGATAATATCTTCTTTCACGGGCAGGTGCTGGACGAAAAAGTGACCGGAAAAAGCGCCAAAGGGATACGTGATTTCAACGCCTTTATCCGGGAAAGAAACGATATTGAAAAAGTGGTGCTCACGATCCGTGACGGATTGTACCTGATCCGAAAACTATAAGAAAAGTATCCATGCAAAAAATGAAGAAAAACCTGCTGGTCCTTTTGCTCCTGTCTGCACTCAGCAGCCGGGCCCAGAATTCGGCTGTCATTCTCAATTATATTAACACGTATAAAGACCTGGCTATCGCCGAGATGCAACGCAGCGGCGTGCCGGCTTCCATCAAACTGGCGCAGGGCATACACGAAACACTGGCCGGTACGAGCGACCTGGTGCAAAGATCCAACAATCACTTCGGGATCAAATGCAAATCGACATGGACGGGCGAATCGGTGAGCCATGATGACGACCTGAAAGGCGAATGTTTCCGGAAATATCCGACGGCGGAGGATTCTTACCGTGATCACTCCGACTTTTTAAGAAGCGGCCAGCGCTATGCATTCCTTTTTGCACTCGATCCTACCGATTATAACGGCTGGGCCTGGGGACTGAAAAAAGCGGGATATGCTACCAGTCCCAAATACGCGCAGGCCCTGATCCGGCTGATCGAAGACTACCACCTGCAGGATTATACGCTGATCGCCCTCGGCAAAAAAGACAGTTCCGGGAACCTGGCTTCCGTAACGGATCACGGCAATAATAAAACGGACGACGCCATGATCGCGGCGGGAGTCGTTGAAAAACCGGCCTACCCCGAAGGAAAATTCATTCTCAACGATACAAAAGTGGTGTATGCGCGCAGCGGCACTCCCTACTATGTGATCGCCCGGACCTATGATGTGGACCTTTCCAAAATATTCGAATACAACGAAATTCCCCGGGCCGAGACGGTAGAAAAGGACCAGCTCATTTTCCTGCAGCATAAACGCAAAACGGGGTTCAATGCCATGCACGTAGTGCAGGAAGGGGAGAGCCTGCATGATATCGCGCAATCGGAAGCCATACGGCTGGAAAGCCTGCTGGAACTGAACGGCCTGAAAAAAGACGACCGCCCGGCGGTGGGAGAGCAACTGAGCCTGCAGAAAAAATCGCTGATGCCCCCGCGGCTGGCGGGAAAAAACAGTTTATCATCGGTAAACGGCGATAAATCCAAAACCATTAACTAAGCAACCCCTTTTTATGGCCGTGATCAAAGTGCATGACAAGTCATTTGACATATACCTCACCGAAGCCGTCATCCAGCAACGGGTAAAGGAAATGGCCGGCCAGATCAGCCGGGATTTTGCCGGGAAACGGCCGCTGTTCATCGCTATTCTCAACGGGTCGTTCATGTTTGCTGCCGATCTTTTCAAGCACCTGACCATCGAAGCGGAACTTTGTTTTATCAAGCTCGCATCCTACAAGGGATTGAAATCTTCCGGCAATGTCGTGACGTCGATCGGGCTCGAAGATGATATTTTCGGCAAGGAAATCATTATCGTGGAAGATATCGTGGACACCGGCAAAACCCTGCATAATTTCCTTCCCAAACTGATGCACCAGCAACCCCGCGCCCTGCGGATCGCGGCCCTGCTTCATAAATCGGAGGCGACCGAATACCCCCTGCAACTGGATTATGTGGGATTTGAAATTCCCAACAAATTCGTGGTGGGATACGGCCTGGATTACGACGGGCTTGGCCGTAACCTGAAAGAGATTTACCAGTTGGTGTAGGTTCAGGACGGCTATGCGCCTTTTTTTGTAACTTATCGGGTTAATATATCCATCTGAAGACCGCTTGTCATATCATACTGTTCTTATTCATTAGTTCGTCCTTATGCGCCCAGCAATACTATGTGCGGGGAGAAGTAAAGGATGAAAGCGGCAATATTTTACAGAATGTAACCATCCTGCAGCACCGGACCGGCTATATATTCCGGAGCGGTTCACTCGGCACATTCGGCATCGTGTCCAATTACCAGGTGGACACCCTGAGTTTTTCACTGGAAGGATTCCGCACAGAGCGCATCGTGGCCAATGCGGATAATTACCTGAGCATAAAAATGAAATTACTGCCGATCTCCGCTTCCAATACCCGCCGCGATAAACTCGCTTCGCTTACCAAGGACCTTGACAAAGAAGAGCAAAAGACCTGGTTTACCGGCGATGAAACCTATGCCAGCCTGCTGGAGAATCATTTCATCAATGCCCGGAAATTTCCAAATACGGGAATGTCGCTTGATGTTGACCGCGCTTCTTACAGCAATATCCGCCGCTTTATCACACTGAATTCGCTCGTGCCTCCCGATGCGGTGCGTATCGAAGAAATGCTGAATTATTTTAACCTGGATTACCATGAACCGAAAGGGGATGAACTTTTCCATATCCGCACCACGCTGAGCGCCTGCCCCTGGAATGAGGATAACCAGCTTTTTTATATCAATCTTTCTTCCAAGAAGCTGAACCTCGATTCGCTGCCGCCCAGTCACCTTGTTTTCCTGATCGATGTATCCGGATCGATGGATATGACCAACCGCCTGCCCCTGCTGAAATCGGCGTTCAGGCTGCTGGTGAACAACCTTCGTGAAAAAGATTCGGTGGCGATCGTGGTATATGGCGGCGTAACCGGGGTGATGTTGAACAGCACCAGCGGCGCGGAAAAGGAAAAGATCCTCAAAGTACTCGATGAACTGACACCGGGCGGTTCCACGCCGGGAGAATCCGGGATCAAACTGGCCTACAGCGTGGCCCGGAATCATTTCATCGAGGGGGGCAATAACCGGGTGATCCTCGCCACCGACGGCGATTTTAATGTCGGGATGAAAACAGAGGAGGAACTGGATGAACTGATCTCCAAACAGCGCGAGTCCGGCATATACCTTACCTGTCTCGGTGTGGGCATGGGCAATTATAAGGATTCCAAGATCCAGCTCCTGGCTAATAAAGGCAATGGCAATTTCGCTTACCTCGACAATTTCAAGGAAGCGGAAAAGGTACTGCTCAGGGAATTTACGCAGACCCTCTATGCCGTAGCCGATAACGTATATATGAATGTTGGCTTCAACCCTGAATACGTGAAGGAATACCGGCTGATCGGGTTTGATAATAAAGTGGGCGCCCTGCGGGATTCAATGTCTGTCATCGAAGGGGGAGAGATCGGTTCGGGTTATTCCATGGTGGCCCTGTTCGAGATCGTACCAACGGACATCAATAAAAGTTCAGTAAAGAATAATTTCACCACGGGCAAATTCGCCGATATCAAACTCGATTTCCGGCATCCCAACGATGAAAAGGAATGCCAGCTCAGTCATGCCTGTCCTTTCGAATACACTCCCTTTCCCGAACTCGATAAGTCCAGCCAGTTCTCCGCCGCCGTGGCCATGTTTGGATCCCTGCTGCGCAGTTCCGTCTTTGTAAAAAATGCAGGCTGGAGTGATATTATCGCACTGGCGCAAAACGCGTCCGGCGCCAACGATCTTTTACAAAAGGAGTTCATCAGCCTGGTGCAGCAGGCAAAATTGCTGTATACAAAAGTGAAAAAGAAAAAAGGCGGGGGCACGCAGCAGTGGTGATCCCTCAGGAAAACATCTCCTTGATTTTATCGAAGAAATTCTTGCCGCCCTTGTCCGGGTGGGGTTTGAAATTGGGCGATTGTCCCAGTTTCTCCAGCAGGGCTTTTTCTTCGGAACTGAGGTGCTGGGGTGTCCAGATATTTACCTGTATCAGCTGGTCGCCTTTCTGGTAAGAATTTACGGCCGGGAATCCCTTTCCTTTCAGCCGGAATATTTTACCGCTCTGGGTGCCCGCGGGTATTTTGATTTTTGCGCGCCCGTCGATGGTAGGCACTTCCACCTGCGTGCCAAAGACCGCATCCGTGAATGAAAGATGTAATTCATAAGCTACATTCAACCCTTCGCGGTGCAGTTCGCGGTGCGGTTCTTCTTCGATCAGTACGATCAGGTCGCCGGGAGGACCGCCCCTTTCACCGGCGTTACCGCGGCCGCTGATGTTTAATTGCATGCCTTCCTGCACACCGGCCGGGATATCGATATTCACGGTTTCCTCGGCATAAACCCTTCCTTCTCCTTTACAAGTGCCGCATTTGGCGGTAACCGTAGTGCCTTCGCCGCCGCAGGACGGGCAGGTTGTTACAGTTTGCATCTGACCGAGGAAAGTATTTTGAACTTTGCGTACCTGGCCGCTCCCGCCGCAGGTTGTACAGGTTTGAACGCTGCCCTTGTCTTTGGCTCCGCTGCCGCCGCAGGTATTGCAGCCAACATATTTTTTAACCTTGATATTCTTGGTAACGCCTTTGGCGATCTCTTCATAGGTAAGCCGCAGTTTGACGCGCAGGTTGCTGCCCCGGATACCGCGGCTGCGTTGTTGTCCCCGCCCGCTTCTTCCGCCGCCGCCGCCAAAAAATCCGCCGAATAGATCTTCTCCGAAAATATCCCCGAACTGGCTGAAGATGTCTTCCATGTTCATGCCGCCGCCGTAACCCCCGCGGCCATTACCGCTTACCCCCGCGTGTCCATAGCGGTCATACTGCGCTTTTTTATCCGTATCGCTCAGCACTTCATACGCTTCGGCCGCTTCTTTGAACTTTTCTTCCGCCGCTTTATCACCCGGGTTCCGGTCCGGATGGTATTGCATGGCCACTTTACGGTATGCTTTTTTGATCTCATCCGCGGAAGCGCCCTTGCTCACGCCCAGTATTTCGTAATAATCCCTCTTTGACATGGATAGATGCTACGTTTATTAATTTTATTCAAACCCGCTCACAGCTCACAGCTCGCAGCTCAAAGCTTAAGCTAATAGTTAATAGCTCACTTCCCCACCACCACTTTCGCGTGCCGGATGATCTTATCGTTCAGGTAATATCCTTTCATGACTTCATCCACGATCTTACCCTTCAAATCCTCGGTCGCCGCCGGGATTTCTGTAATGGCCTCATGCAGGTCGGGATTAAAAGGCTGGTTCAGGGTCTCCATGCTTTTCACACCACGGGCCTGCAGGGTGGAACGCAGCTTGGTAAAGACCAGCATCACCCCTTCTTTCAGGGCCGCGGGGCCTTCACTCGTTTCAAGCTGTTTCTGGGCCCGGTCGCAATCATCGAGCACGTCAAGCAGGTCGGTGATCACATCCCGGCCCGCGGTCTGGATCAGCTCCATCCTTTCTTTGGCCGTTCTGCGTTTATAGTTCTCGAATTCGGCCACTTTCCGGAGGTACTTGTCCCTGAATTCATCCAGTTCGGCTTTCAGTTTTTCCAGGTCCGAATCCTCACCAACCGGTTCGTTCAGGTGGGTGGTCCCGCTTAAATTTTCATCGGTGTTGATATCCAATCCCGTATCCGCAGCCGGGATGGCGCCATCTTTCCCGTTCATGTCTTTTTCTGCCATTTTTTTCAAATTGACTGCAAAGGTAAGCCAGTCAAGAATATTGCCAACCATTAATATATGGCTGTAAAGGCACGGTTTGGGACAAAATTGCAGGAAGTAAGGTAACAGATTTCAGTATACAATAAACAGTCGGCAGTTTGTCAACCAATATTCGGCAGTTCAAAGCAAGCACACACTCCTGACTCCTAACTCCTAACTAACGACTCCGAACTAAATCTCCGGTCTTCACTACCTTGCAGCCCGTTATGATCAATGTTTATCTGAAAAGAAAGATCTCCCCGCGTGTAGCCAATGGCCATCCCTGGATATTTGCCAATGAAGTAGACAAAACGGATGGCGAACCTGCGGGAGAGGAGACGGTCGCCGTATTTACCCATGATAAAAAATTCCTCGGCAAGGGATATATCAACCCCAAATCGCAGATCCTGGTACGGTTGCTCACGCGCGACCGGAATGAAGAGATAGATGATTCTTTCTTCTTAAAAAAAATTACCGCCTGCCGTGATTACAGGAATAAACTGGGATATACCGAAAACTGCCGGCTGGTGTTCGGTGAGGCCGACGGGCTGCCGCAGCTGATTGTCGATAAATTCAATGATTATTTCGTGCTGCAAACGCTGGCCCTGGGTATCGATAACTGGAAGCCGGCCATTGTGAAAGCCATTCAGACCATTTTTAACCCGAAGGGCATTTATGAACGCAACGATGTACCGGTACGGGAACTGGAAGGATTGCCCCAGCAGAAAGGATTTTTATCGGCGCCTTTCGACACGAAGATCATCATCCGTGAAAACGGCCTTCAGTTCTATGTGGACATTGAAAACGGGCAGAAAACGGGTTATTTCCTCGACCAGCAGGATAACCGCCGCGCCATTCAGCATATCGTAAAAGACGCCGAAGTGCTGGGCGCCTTTACCTATACGGGCACATTCGAGATCCACGCGGCGCATTATGGGGCCCGTTCGGTACTGGGTCTCGATATATCGGCATCTGCCGTGGAACAGGCCAATGCCAACGCCCGGCTGAACGGACTGGAAAATAAATGCCGGTTTGAAACTGCAAACGCTTTTGATGTGCTGAAACAATGGTCGCGCGAAGGAAAACAATACGATGTGGTGATGCTCGATCCGCCCGCTTTTACCAAGAGCAGGGAAACGATTCAGAAAGCGATCACCGGTTATAAAGAGATCAACCTGCGCGGGATGAAACTGCTCAGACCCGGGGGCTTCCTCGTCACATCTTCCTGCACCAACCTGGTAAACCCCGACCTGTTTCTGGAGGTGATCGATCTCGCGGCCCGTGATGCGCGCAGGAAGATCAGGCAGGTAACTTTCCAAACGCAATCCGGCGACCATCCCGTGATCAGGGGAATAGATAACACCCATTATTTGAAATTCCTGGTGATTGAAGTGCAGTGAGGAGCGGAACTGCCTTTATCAAGTTTAAAAACTTCCTTAACCCCATAACCGGAACCGGAACGATTTTTTACATTTTAGGGGACAGGGCCGAGCATATCCGGATTCCAATACAGGAAGCGTGAGGGCAAAAAAAAATCAGGATGACCTGAATTTAATATGAAATAATAAAATAGTGAAAAGGTATCAACGGGAAACCTGGAACTTCCCGGATTCGATGATCTTGCCACTCGGATCGATCAGGTGGTAAATATAAACACCGCGGTTGAATTCGTTCAGATCGATCGTGGTTTTGGACTGCAGATTGAAGGATTCATACATCTTTTTACCCAGTACCCCGTTGTAGATATTTATGGATAAACCCTGGCGGAAATTTTTCTGAAGATCAAAAGTGATATAACTGGTAGCCGGGTTGGGATACAACTTTACAATCCTTTCCTGCGCATCCGGCGGAGGCGTTGGTCTGGATGATTGGCCCATCGATTGGATGGTAGTCAACAGAATAAAGGATAGTATGGGTAGAATTCGTCTCAACGAAACAAATTTACTTTTATTATTCGAAAAGTAGGCCGAAAATTTTATAAGCGCAAAGTAAAACTACGATTTTGCGAAAATCGCTAAAAACCAATTAATTATAGGGAGAATTGGGGCGCTATTTAACTAAAGATTAAGCCAGTCCCTCCAGCACCTCCCTGATTTTATCAAAATCGGGCAGTTCCCCGGCATTCTCCAGCACCTCGGCATAGCGAAGGATTCCATCCCTGTCGATAATGAAAGCGGAGCGTTTGGATACGCCCTTCATATTATATCCGAAGGTTTCATACAGCGTTCCGTATGCAGCGGAAACTTCTTTGTTAAAATCGCTCAGCAGGGTAAAATTCAAACCCTGCTCGGCTTTGAATTTGGCCAGGGTATGCAGGGAATCCACCGAGATACCAAAGACTGTTGCGCGCACCCCGTTGTACCAGGCGATGGAATCCCTGACCGAGCAAAGCTCTTTGGTGCAGACACTGGTGAAGGCGAGCGGGAAAAAAAGAAGCAGCACCGTCTGTCCCCTGGAATCGGATAATGAAACCTGTTTTTTTTCCGTATCGTATAAGGTAAAGCCGGGGGCCGGCGCGCCGTTTTTGATTGGCATGTTTGCGTGGTTTGTTGACAAATATCAGTAAGCTCAAATAAAGATTCCGTTACCTTCAAAGTAACAAATTACCGTTTAAAAGGTTCTTGTTTTTCTAATCACCCGCCTGTCGCCCATCCTACCCCGACCCTTCCCGGGTCATGCGGCGGGCCCAAATCGCATGTTTATGAAAAAGATGCTGGCAGAACTGATCGGAACTTTTTCACTTGTTTTTTTTGGTTGCGGCGCGGCCGTTATATCGGGTGTTAGCGCCGGCGGGCCTTCCGGTATCGGGTTGCTGGGCATATCCTTTGCCTTTGGCCTTTCGGTGGTGGTGATGGCCTATGCCATCGGCGGGATATCAGGATGTCATATTAACCCCGCCATCACCGTATCGATGTGGGTGGCCGGAAAAATAAAATCGGGTGATGCACTCCGTTATATACTGGGCCAGTGCCTCGGCGCTATCGCGGCTTCCGGTGTTTTATATCTTATTTTAAATGGCATGCCCGGTTATTCCCTGGGCGAATGGGGCCTTGGCGCCAACGGCTGGGGCGAAGGTTATCTTGGCGGATACAATACCACATCGGCCTTTGTAACCGAGGCCCTGCTGACGTTTTTATTCCTCTTCGTGATATTCGCCACCACTTCCAAATGGGGCAATGGCACCATGGCGGGATTGGCGATCGGGCTGACGCTCGTGTTAATTCACCTCGTGGCCATTCCTATCACCGGTACATCGGTGAATCCCGCGCGCAGCCTCGGGCCGGCTGTATTCGCGCAGGGGAAAGCCCTGAACCAGCTCTGGCTCTTCTTCGCAGCTCCCCTCGCGGGCGGTATACTCGCCGCGCTGGTATGGAAAGGACTTTTTGAAACGAAAGAATAAAACGCGGCGCATCGAAAGACCTGGTTTAACAGGAAGTGAAAAGCATACTTACAAAGAAAGCACCCCGGGAGGGTGCTTTTTTAATTTAGCAGGATGCTTTGTATTTTTTTGGGGTTACTGTTTATCCAGCCGCATGTTCCTGGTTTCCCCTCCGTCTGTTTGCGTAGCTTCCACATAGGTCCAGCTGTTACGTGTAATATGCCAGCTTCCGTTGATCAGGTTGAGCGGGTATGCGGCCCCATTGAAATTCGCCCAGGTGGTCATCGTGGATGCGTTTCCATCCCAGGTGCCGGTTTTTTCCACCGCGCCGTTGTTGATCGCATCAACCGTTTTGTTGCTGTAATATTTGAATTTATAGCTGGCGAAATCAGCTGTAATGCTAGTGCCGTTCCGGGTGAAACTTGTAACCGCCCACTGACCATCGGTCATGGCTTTGATCACCAGGTCTTCCTGTATATTCTGAATCGTTTTTTTACAGGAAGCCGCCAGTGACAGGAGGATCCCGAAGGCGATGAGTTTTTTCATAATAAGGTATGAAGCGACACAAAATACACAATATTGATCAAGCCCGCAATAGCGGACATACGGGCGTTACCCTGTTCCGGTTTTGATTATTATAAGGGATTTTCCGGAAACAGCCTGATGTACGGAACCCGCCCATGATCACAAGCGCCTGAACAGCATCCGTGTTTTTGCCATCTCGGGTGCAGTGAGTAATTTCACAGTTGGCCATTTCAAATCCATTGAACAGGGTAAAACTGATACTGATCTTTTTCCTGCTGCGATCAACTGCGGGCGCACAGCAGCCGGGCGAAATCCTGGCGCTATGGGCGAAAATGGCGCCGATCGAAAAAGTATACCTGCACTTCGACCGCGACAATTATATCGCGGGGGAAACAGCCTGGTTCAAAGCTTATTTATACTCCGAATACCTGCCCGACACGATCAGCACTTCCCTGTATACCGAATTGCTGAGGCCCGGGGGAGAAATCATAGCGCGAAACGTGCTGCCGGTGTTGGCAGGCACCACGCACGGGCAGTTTGAACTGCCGGATACGCTGACCACCGGTTACTACCTGCTCAGGGCCTATACAACGCCGATGCTTAACCGCGATTCGGATTTTATTTACCAGCGTTCCCTTTTTATATACGGCAGGAAAGAAAAAGACCATGGGATGGCCCCGCCGGAACAAAAGATCAGTCTCAGCTTTTTCCCCGAAGGGGGCAATTTTGTACAGGGACTCCCTTCCATCCTCGCTTTTAAAGCCACCGACGCATACGGCTGGCCCGTCCCGGTGAGCGGAATGATTAAAAACGGGAATAACGAAACCATGGCCAGCTTCAGTTCCGTGCACGACGGCATGGGGTTGGTCGAAATATTGCCTGCCGCCGGGCAAACCTATTTTGCGGTTATCGACGGTGATGCGGGCCATACAAAATACCCGCTTCCTGATATGGCCGCGAAAGGGATTGCCCTTTCACTGATCCCGCACCCGCAGGGACATTTCTTTGAAATCAGGCAAGCGGGTAATGATCCCTTTTTCAATGCCGCCTACATGATCGGACAGATGCAGCACCATGTGGTATTCCGGCAACAACTGCAGGGGTCGGCAACCGGAATGCAGGGCGTGATCAATACCCAACATCTGCCTTCGGGTATCCTGCAGGTTACCGTTTTCAATAAGGACGGATCTCCGCTGGCCGAACGGCTTTGCTTTGTGGATAATAAAGAATACCGGCAATCCGTTCAACTGCTGGCCGATACCATCAGTTTCTCCCCGCGGGGCCGCAATCATTTCCTGGTGCAGTTGAAGGATACCGTACAGGGCAGCATCTCCGTTTCCGTAACCGACCCTGCATTTGATCTTGCACCGTCAAGGGAAGAAAATATTTATTCCGGGCTCCTGCTCACTGCGGATATCCGGGGTTATATCCACCATCCCGCTTATTATTTCAGTTCGGATGAAGATTCGGTTAAAAACGCGCTCGACCTGCTGCTGATGACCCAGGGCTGGCGCCGGTTCCGCTGGACCGAATTGCTGAAAAATAAAATACCGGCACCGCGTTACGAAGATGGGGCTTATATCACGCTGACTGGAAAAGCCAGTCTTCGCAGTTCGCGTAAACCATTCGCCTCCCGGCAGCTGTTATTACTGATCGGCGGCGCCGACAATAAACGGATCACCCAGGTACTGTCGACGGATAAGGACGGCCGTTTCCGGATCGATTCGCTTTTATTTTTTGGCAACGCGCGTCTTCTTTTTACGGATATCCGCGGCAAAAAAAGCCAGTACATCGATGTGATCTTAACGGGTGATACCCTGACAAGGAGCTTTCCATTGCCCGCAGCTGATATTTCGCGGCTGATAAAATATTATCCCCTGGACGCATCCGCAGCCACCGGGCTCGCCTATGATTACGACGCGATCCGCAAGGCCAATGGCACGATGCTGGAAAATATCAATATCAGGGTGCAGAAGAAAACGCCCCTGCAGCAGGTAGACGACCGTTACACGAACGGGCCATTTTCGGGGGATGCCACCCGCAGCATCGACCTCGTGAACAACGAGGATGCCATGCCTTATGAAAATATCTTTGATTACCTGCAGGCAAGGGTCAACGGGCTGCAGGTCTTTAAAGATGGGCTTGATTATACGATCTTTTACCGGCAGGGCACCAGCCTCAGCGCCATGGGCAATGTTCCGATGGCCCTTTTCCTGGATGAAGTGCCAACCGATGCCAGTGTTATCTCCGCCATCCCCGCCAACCAGGTTGCCCTGGTGAAAGTGTTCAACACATTCTCCGGCGCCACGGGCAACGGACAGGGCGGCGTGCTGGCCATTTACACCAAAAAAGGAAGCGATTATGTGCGTCACCGCGGCATGGCCAGCACCGGTATATATAACGGATATTCGGTGATCAAAGAATTTTATGCGCCGGTCTATCCCCTGAAAAAAGATGAACCCGATAAACCGGATCACCGCATCACGCTCGACTGGCGGCCTGATATTCTCCTCAATTACGTGGATCCCTCCGTGCCGGTCAGTTTTTTCAATAACGACCGCAGTAAAAAATTCAGGGTGGTGGTGGAAGGCATGACCAATTCCGGCAAACTCATCTGGCTGGAAAAAATCATCACGCCCCGCTAGAAATGAAAAACCCCCGGCCTTACAGGAACGGGGGCGCAGGTTTTTCAACCGTGAAATCAATTGTTATTGGGGGAAGCCGGGATCGGCTTTTACTTCGTCAATCTGTTGCCGGTGACGGTTGCTGTGCGCGGCCATCATCAGCGAAAGCTGGTAACAGTCGATCCAGCCGAATGGCATTTTCACGACATGGTTGCGCAGGTCTTCGGTGGACGTTTTCATGTATTTGATATGTTCGGTACGCATGCTCCTGAATGCTTCCACCGCTTCCCCGATGGATTTATAAGGCGTGTTTTTAGGTTCAAATGGTTCCGAGGTCTTGACTTTATTGGCCCGGCTTTCTATTACGCTGATCAATTCTTCATCACTCATTTTAATCTCGGAGCGTTTATCGGGGTTGGCCGGCGATTTCATCGCGTTTTCCAGCAGGGCCCAGAGATTTTTTTCCGAAATCGCGATATGGTACATGCATTCTTTTACGGACCAGCGATCGGGCGCAATCCTGTAGTTGAGTTGCGCGGCAGAAAGCCCTTTTACGCTTTTCAGCACTTCGGCGCGGGTGTCTTTCATCAGCGTAACCGACACTTTCCGTTCATGTTTGGAAATGGAAGTGACGTTAATTGTTCCGGCCAGTCCCGTGATAACCACGAGGGTGAGCAGGAGTCTTCCCATCGTTCTTTTTAACATAGCAGGCATTTTATGATCCGGACAGGGAGTGATCCAAAGGGGTGGGGACGGCCGTTTTGCGGCAGGAAGGAAAAGGTACAAAAGTTCCCCGATTGGCCAAGAAAGTTTTTTCAACGAATTGCGGCCTTATTGCAACGGTCTTTTTTTAACCATGCCGCCATGGGTGTCCTTGATGCTTTGCATGACCATAAAAGCGTGGGGATCTATCTTTTCCACTTCATTGGTCAGGCGGTTGATCTCGAGGCGGGTGACTACGGTAAAAATGATTTCAGTGTCGGCAGCCGACTCGCCTCTTTTTCCAAACCCTCTTTTACCTGAATAAACCGTTAATCCCCTTCCCATTTTTTGTTTGATAAAGGCGGCGATCTCGTTACTGTGCGGCGAGATGATGGTCACCCCTGTAAATTCCTCGATCCCTTCCAGGATGAAATCAACCGTTTTAGAGGCAGCCAGGTAGGTAAGAATGGAATAGAGCGCCAGTTCGATTGTTAACAGGTAGGCAGCCACCGAAAAGATGACGATATTGAAGAGTAAAATAAAATCGCCTACCGACAAACTCCGCTTGCGGCTCAGGAATATGGCGAGCACCTCGGTGCCGTCGATCACCCCGCCGCCGCGGATACAAAGACCGATACCGGCCCCGATAAAAAAACCGCCGAATACCGCCACCAGTAATTTGTCTTCGGTGACATGCGGAAAAGGAAAGATCGCCACCACCAGGGCCAGCAGGGCGATGGCGCCGATACTTTTCAAACTGAAAATTTGACTGATCTGCCGCCAGCCGAGCAGGATAAAGGGGAGATTGATGCCGATGATCAGCAGGGAAAGGGAGAAGCCGGTTTGTTTATTGATCAGCAGGGATATGCCCATCACTCCGCCGTCGATCAGTTTATTGGGGATCAGGAATCCTTTCAGTCCGAAACCGGCCGACATAACGCCCATCAGCATCATGAGCCCGGAACGCAGTTCACGGAAAAAAGCTTTTCGCAAGCGCCAGACACCCTTGGCGAGTTGATAACGGCTAATCGGTTCGGAAGCCTTTTTCCCGAAAGACTTTTTAATTTCCTGAACAATGATCTCGTTTTTGTCGAGGTGTAACGGCATGTTTAAAGATAAGTAAATTGAACTTTCGTGTGGGTTGCACGATACCAAATTGTGTAACTTGCTGAAAAGTAATCGTAAATTTTTTTAATGAAAATCAGCGAAGTCGTTTCATTTCTTGAATCATGGGCGCATCCTTCCCTGCAGGAGCATTATGATAACGCGGGGCTCATTACCGGCGACCGGAATGCCGCCTGCAAAGGGATCCTTTGTACGCTCGACGCCACCGAAGAAGTAGTGCGGGAGGCCATCGCAAAAAAATGCAATCTCGTGGTAGCGCATCATCCCATTATTTTCGGCGGGCTGAAAAAAATCAACGGGAAAAATTATGTGGAAAAAGCGGTCATCACCGCTATCAAAAACGATATCGCCATCTATGCCATTCACACCAACCTGGATAATGTGATCAATGGAGTAAACGGGAAGATGGCGGCGGCGATGGGTCTGGAAAATATTTCCGTACTCTCGCCCCGTGAGCATACGTTAAAAAAATTATTCACCTTCGCCCCGGTCGCAAAAGCGGAGGAGGTACGCGCGGCTTTGTTCCGGGCGGGAGCCGGGCAGATCGGCCATTACAGCGAATGCAGCTTCAATACCGAAGGGGCCGGCACCTTTAAAGCGGGGGCGGGAACTCATCCATGGGTAGGAAAGCAGGGGAAGCGTCATATCGAAAAAGAAACCAGGATCGAAGTCATTTTCCCGGCCTGGCTGGAACCGGGACTGATCACCGCGCTTAAAGCGGCGCATCCCTACGAAGAAGTGGCCTACGATATCGTGGCGCTCTCGAACCCCGGTCCCGATACCGGTTCCGGCGCGATCGGCGAATTGCCGCAGGCGCTAAAAGGAAGCGCCTTCCTGCAGCACCTCAAAAACGTATTTAAAGTGCCTGTGATCAGGCACAGCAGCATCTTTAGGCGCCCGGTTAAAAAAATAGCCATTTGCGGGGGAGCGGGCAGCTTCTTGATTTCCAAATCGTTATCGATGGGGGCTGATGCTTTTGTCAGCGCTGATATCAAGTACCACGAATTTTTTGACGCGAACAACCGCATGCTGATCTGCGATATCGGGCACTATGAAAGCGAACAGTTCACGATCGGCCTCTTACAGGAGGAAATAGCCCGGAAATTCCCTAACTTTGCCGTCCGAAAAACTGAAGTAATGACGAACCCTGTCCATTACTTTTAGTGTGCTGAACGGACATGACTTATATGACCTGTTTGACTTATTTGACTGACCTGACTGTGCTGACTATTCCGGCAACGATCGCAAAAAATATAATCCTTTAATATGGCGCATGTAAAAGAATTTTCGGTTGAAGAAAAACTGACTTCACTCCTGACCCTGCAGAAAATCGAAAGCAAGCTCGATGAGCTGAAGATCCTGAAAGGGGAGCTGCCGATGGAAGTGGCCGACCTGGAAGACGAGATCCAGGGTCTTAACGCCCGCAAGAACCGTATCGAGGAAGAGATCAACGGTGTTACCGAATTCATTGAGCAGCGCAAGAACGCCATCAAGGACGCTGAAGCCCTGGTTAAGAAATACGAAAAGCAAAGCAACAATGTTAAGAACAACCGCGAATTTGAAGCGATCAATAAGGAGATCGAAATGCAGCAGCTGGAAGTAAAACTCGCGGAAAAGCATATCAAGGACGCTACCGAAGAGATCGCCGAAAAAGCGGTGGGTCTCGAAAAAGCCAAGAAAAATATCGCCGCCAAGGAAGGAGTGCTGGCCACGAAGAAAGGCGAACTGGAAAAAATCATTGCCGCCAACGAAAAAGAGGAAAAGCATTTTAATAAACTGGCCATCGATGCACGCGAACACGTGGATGGCCGCCTGCTGGCGAGCTATGACAAGATCCGCCGGAGCTACCGCAACGGCCTGGCCGTGGTGCCGGTTGAACGCGATGCCTGCGGCGGTTGCTTTAACGCGATCCCCCCTCAAAAACAAAGTGAGATCCGCCAGCATAAAAAAGTGATGATCTGCGAAAACTGCGGGCGTATCCTCGTTGACGAAGAACTGAACACCAAAGTGACGATCAAATAAACGATTTTTGTCTCTCTCATTCGCGGAAAGCCGCTGGTCAGCCAGCGGCTTTTTTGTGCAAAACCGGTCCGCTACGCGCTTTAAAAATCGCTAATTTGCCGGGCGATGTTATCCCGGATTTTCATACAGAACTATGTACTGATCGATGAGATCGGCATCGATTTTTCCGCCGGGCTCAACGTGATCACGGGAGAAACCGGCGCGGGTAAATCAATCCTGGTCGGAGCGCTGGGACTGATCCTCGGCGAACGCGCCGACACCACAACGCTTGTGAACAAAGAAAAAAAATGCATCGTCGAAGGCGTTTTCCAGGCGGAAAATAAAAGCCAGGTCCGCGATTTCCTCGCCGCTTACGAACTGGACGCCGGAACCGAACTGGTGCTGCGGCGTGAGATCGCGGTGAATGGCAAAAGCCGCGCCTTTATCAACGATACGCCTGTTTCCCTCGCGCAGTTACAGGAACTAAGCACCCTGCTGGTTGACCTGCACCAGCAGTTCGACACCCTGCAGCTGGCCCGCAACGATTTTCAGCGGGAAGTGCTCGACGCGCTGGCCGGGCATGCTTCCTTACTGGAAGAGTACCGCCACGTGTTTACCCGCTGGCAGCAAATGAAAAAAGAAACGGGGCAGTTACAGGAACAGCAGGAGCAACTTGAAAAAGAAGCGGATTATAACCGTTTCCAGTTTTCCGAACTGGAAGAAGCCGGGTTCAGCGAAAATGAACTGGAAGAGGGGGAAGCGGAACTGAAACGACTGAACAATTCGGAGGGCATAAAAGCCGCGCTTGATAAAGTACAGTACGGCCTGCAGGAGGGGGAAAGCCCCGTGGTGCAGCAATTGAAAATATTGTCGGGCCAGCTAACTCCCTTTATTTCCTATCACCCGCAATTGCCCGAACTGCTCCAACGTCTCCAGTCGGCTCAGGTGGAACTGGCGGATATTTCGGGCGACCTCGAACAGATCAACCGGCAGATCAACCACGACCCTTCCAGGATGGAAACATTACAGGAGCGCCTTTCGCTCGGTTACAGGCTGATGAAAAAACACGGCGTGCGCGACACCGCCGGTTTGCTGGCCATACAAACCGCATTGGATCAGAAACTGCAGGCCGTGCAAAACATGGATGAATTGATCCGGCAAAAGGAAACGGAAACAAAAAAATTACAGGAAGATGTAATTCGTTTGGCGGAAAAAATTTCCGCGGGACGTAAAAAACAAATCAGGCCCCTTGAAGAAAAAGTGAATAAACTGCTGGTCCAGGTGGGAATGCCCAACGCGAAGTTCTGTGCCGAAGCAAGGCCAGCCGCGTCGCCCCATGAACAGGGCATTGACGATATCGGGTTCCTCTTCGATGCTAACCAGAGCGGGCAGTTCCAGCCCCTGCGTAAAGTGGCCAGCGGAGGCGAACTGAGCCGGCTGATGCTTTGCATTAAATCGCTGGTGGCGCAATCCATCGACCTGCCCACGCTGATCTTTGACGAGATCGATGCGGGCATTTCGGGCGAAGCGGCAAGGCAGGTGAGCCTGATCATGAAGGGACTGGCCGCGAACAGGCAGGTAATCTGCATCACTCACCAGCCCCGGATCGCGGGCAAGGCCGACACGCATTTCTTCGTGTACAAGGAAATCGTGCGCGACCAGGTGAAAACGAATATCCGGAAACTGGATACTGAAGAAAGAATCACCGCCATCGCCAAAATGCTGAGCGGGGAAAAACCCACGGCCGCCGCGCTGGCAAATGCGAGGGAGATGCTGATGAATTAACGGAACAGGGAAAAGATGATAAAAGTTCGGGAGATAAATGATAAAATTGTTTCCGGCCCGGCAATTCCCGGCTGCATATAAAATTTACCTAATTCCATGCTGAATATTTCCAATAAAATACTGCAATAAAAGCCGATATGTACCGGTAACGCCTTTTAAGCATAAGGGCCACTTTTAGCTTTTATCTTTTAGTTTTTATCTTCTCCCGGATAATTCCGATCGTAATTATTCACATCATTCGTAAGAATCCTTTTCCGCGGGTTGAAACTTTCCCATACAGGTATCACCGATCTCATCTCCGCACAGTTATTGCTGGATATTAACCGTAACGAACGAAAACAACTAAAATCCTGCCGTATGAAAAAACCGAAACCCCTGCTACTGGGGTGCCTGCTGCTGCTGCAGTTTTCAGGCACCGCCCAGGTGCAATGGTACCAGAACCAGGACGGGCAAAACCTGCCTCCTGCCGGAACCTTTGCCGCTTCCGTAAAATCAATCAGCTCCTCCGCTTTTATCGCCTGTTACCTCTGGCAGTCTGATAATGCCGATTATACCTGGAAAATCTCAAAGACAAATCTGGATGGTTCGGAAACCAGACATCTGTTTTTATCGGGACCCGGCGCCCAGGTTGAAATGAAGCTGACCAAAAACAGGCTGGTCTATGTCTTAAAAAGAGAATTCCCATTCGGACAGGATGCGGTTTTCACTTTGTATAAACTGAATGCCAATCTCGAAATACTCGGCCAGCGCAACATTAGTTTTCCCGGCTCTTTTTCCATCATCAACCTGAATGCCTTTGAACTGGATGAAGACGGCAATATTTTCCTCGCCGGCGACGGACAATACCCCGACGGCCCGGGTTATAGTCCTGCTTCGTTTGTGATGAAAGCGGACAAATACCTGCAGTTGAAATGGAGCCGGATGGATTCCACGCAAACTTCCTATACCCGCCTGCATGCGGATCGCTGGGGCCGGGTAACGGTGATCGCCGATTATTATGCGTTTTACCCCGATGTAAAGATCATCCGCATCAGTGCAAACGGACAAAACGCGGTTACCTATACGGTTAACCCCGACGCGGGAAGGAACAGCCTGCATTCCCTGCTCGACAATGACAATAATCTATTGCTCTATGGTGAGAAATCGGTGAATGATACCACAGCGGCTTTCTATGGTTGCCGGGTATCGCTCTACAGCGGGCGCGTAATTTACCACAAGACCCATTTTATGGCGCCGGGCCTGACACTGAACGACCTTGTTACTGATAACCAGGGCCGGCTCTTCAGCCTGGTTACACAATATTACAACGACAGGGGACCGCAATGCAAAATTGCGCGGATCAGCCCGGCAAATGGACGCCTGCTCTGGAGCCGCAATTTTTCTTATGAGCAGGATAGTTGCCAGCTGACCCGGCTGGTGGTGGATGCCGATGAACAATTCTACGCACTGGGAGAAAAATATAAAGGTGATTTTTTCAGGAGCGGGTTCGTCCTGCGGCTGAAGAAATCGGGGCAGTCAGGCGGGCAAATATCAGCACCCGACAGTGCGGCGTTCCAGCGATCGCACCAGTTGACAGACGGGATCATCGACGGGAACGGTCAACTGATCGCTATTGGCAATACCAATGACCTGGATACGGCTACATACAGCAGCACTTACTACCGCGCTTTTGCCGCCCGGTTTATGCGCGGTGGCGGACACCCACCCATGAGTAATGAAGCAGTGGTTGAAGCGGAAGATTCTCCCGGCGATAAGCCGGTAACCGCGGACAAATGGGTGGTTTATCCCAACCCCGTACAAAACCAGCTGCTGATCAGAAATTCCGTGGCGGGGGAGTATGACCGTGTTACCGTATTTAATATGCAGGGCACCGCGGTACTACAGCAGATCCTGAAAGCCGGAACGGAAAGACTGGACGTGAGTAGTCTCGATGACGGAGTTTACCTGCTCGTGCTGCGCAATTCAGTTAGCGGGAAAGAGAAAAGCGTGAAAATTATTGTCAGGAAATAAAGTCAAAAAGGTCAAATAAGTCATATAGGTCAAAAAGGTCAAATAAGTCAAATAGGTCAAATAGGTCATATTAGTCAGATCAGGCAACTGCCCCACCGTGAACAGATGTGACCTATTTGACAGATATGACAGACATGACTGATTTGACTAATATGACTCATATGACTGATATGACTGATATGACTGGTATGACTGATATGACCTCTTTCTATTTTAACTGCGAATACGGGAATACCTCCATATTATTCGGGTTCTCGAATCTCTCTTCCTGCAATTCGAAATTCTTAAGCCTTTCGGATTTGTATAATTCCCAGTCGAAGCCCCGGAGGAATTCGGCGGCAGCCGCGGCACCTGCTTTGAACAGGGCGATCTTGTCCTTGTTATCCATGAAGAAGTTCAGCCAGTTGTATTCCTGCACGTCGATGTTTTTCACCCCGAGGTTATAGGCCCGGTTCTTCGTGATGAAATCGCGGTCGTAGTTGAAGCGAATGGTGGAGAATAATGAGGCCATATAGCCGAAAAAGCTGCCGTTGGTCCGGTTGGCCCCGTCCAGCAGCCCGTCCTGCAGGCGGATCCCGAAAGTGGGCATGCGGGGTACGGGGTAGCGGGGGTTGTAAAAAACGTTGATGGGGAAATTAGACAGGGTGCCCCCGTCGATAAACTGCACTTTGTCGGGAATGGCGCCCCTTGCGTTTTCCCAGTTGAGATGCTGCCGCCATTTATCGATCGAACTTTTTCCCCGGATGCCCTCCAGCGTAAAGGTTTCGAAGAAAACCGGTATCGACATGCTGGCCCTGACGAAATCTCCGGGATGCACTTCTTCGGGTTTGTTCCAGTAGAGGTCCCACATGCGTGTGAACTCAATTTTTCTTTCTGCGATGATATCACAGGTGATCAGCGTAACCAGCGGCATCACGGGCGGGTCGTTGTTGCTGCGGCGCGGATCCGGTGTAACGGTCAGTCCCCGCGGCAGCCGCATAAAATGATTCGCGAAGTCGGCGAAATGCCGGATCGGTCCCTGCTGCGGGTCGCCCTGTACCGGGAAGGAGGAGATCGTGTCCTTTATCCACTGGTGAAAGACCCGGCCCTCGTTCAGCCCGTACCCGTTTTTGGCGAAGGAACGGAAACGGGAAATACTAACGGTGATGAATACCCCAAAAATAATAAAAGTCGTTCCGGCGGCCAGCCCGATCCAGCGGGCGATCCCGGGGCGGAAAAAATTGACGGCGAAACAGGCCAGGGTCAGCGTCACCAGGGCGATCAGGATCCATTTTACCGTATTGAAGATCCTTTTCCAGGGCTTCTTGCCCATCAGCATCCGGCTGATGAATTTTTTGATGAAACGGGTGAAGATGAAATTGCCCGGTTTGCCGTCCACGAAAGAAAACATGTCGAGCTGCACCAGTTTTTCAACAATCCGCGGGGATTTCTCTTCTTCCTTGTTGCCCGCGCAGGCCAGCAGCATGGTATTGATCGAACCTGCGCTGGTGCCCGCCATGCTGAAAAAGCGGATACCCATTTGTTCCAGTACGTAGGTATAGCCTACCAACGCGATCCCCAGCACGCCGCCGCCTTCCTGCACGAGGTCAACGTACTGGTGTCCGGCTTGATCGGTAACATCGGAAACGATGCAGTTTTTATTATTGTCCTTAAACCATTTTTTCAGATCATCAACCGTGCGGGCGACTTCCGTTTTTTCCAGGAAAGCGGCGGCTGTCATGGGCGGGGCAGACATGGGAGAAGGTTTGGAGGGAAGATACGACAAGAATGCAGCAGTACGGTCCTGCCCCGCCGGGTCCTGATGAATGTATACAACGGAGGATCCGTAACTATTTAAATATGATTACCGCAGCCGGGTGTGGTTTACGCGCAGCATTCCACCTTAAACGCCAGGCTGAAATAATTGAAAAACTTTCCTTTGCCCTGTTCGCTGTCGCTGTTCCACGACAATCCGAAGGGGAAGGGGCTTTTGGCGTGGCTCACCGCTTCACCAAGACCGATCAGGGCGTTTTCGGACTGCAGGCGGAAACCATAGGTTTGATGTTGCCGTAATTCCACGGGCTCCAGTTCAAACCGGATCCAGCGGGATTCATCTCCTTTTTCCAGTGTCCGGCCGGCATGGGCAATGGCGGGGCCCCAGGTGCGGGATTCCCGGTCAAATTTATGCAGGGTCAGGGTCAGCTCCCCCGGTTGCTGCACCGAAGCCGAAAAAACCTGGATATTGTCGAGCGATCCGCCGGAAGGGCAGTCGAAGGTTTGCCCTGCCAAATGATCGTTCGTATCGGCAGGGAGGTGGCCGATCCACAAAGTGGCATTGTTCTGGGTCTGGCTCAGGATGGGCCTTGTGGGATGGCCGTTTTGAAGTGTTTTCATATGCTTTATTTTAGGGTCAACAAGTTAAAAGCAGCCGTTCAGGCGGGTAGTTATGGAAATAACTGCCGGCGCCCGGCTTTATTGCGCCGGGAGGGTTAAAATAAGCCCGCTCCCGTAGTTTTTTATGCACCGCCTGTGCCAATTTTCCCGGGGTTTTTCCGGCCTTTTCCGGTAAATTGTAGATGACCCCGGGAGGCCTGATAGCTGTGGATAACCCCGAATCGGTCGTGAAAAAAAGGTGCGAAAAGAAAAAGTTTTTTAAAAAGAAATGGGAATGGATGGCAGCCCTTATTTTCGCTTCACTGACTGAAGGAAACATTCCACTAACGTAGAAATAACCATTTCTTAAACCAAGTCCGGAACAAGCGCCCAAGGTCATTAGTGCACAACTGATGGTTTAATTTTTTATCGCCCTAACCCAACATGGACCTGACGAATCTCAACAAAGACAGAAAGCAAAGAAGAAAATCCGCGGTGGACCTGGGCACAATGGTATACGGCAAAGTGCCGCCCCAGGCCAAAGACCTCGAAGAAGCCGTACTCGGCGCGATTATGCTCGAGAAAAGCGCCTTTGACACCGTGGTTGAGATCCTCAAACCCGAATGTTTTTACGTGGAAGCGCACCAGCGCATTTTCCGCGCCATGCAAAGCCTTTCCAACAAGAGCCAGCCTATCGATATCCTTACCGTGGCCGAAGAGCTGAAGTTCAGCGAAGAGCTGGACCTTGTAGGCGGACCTTATTACGTGACGAAGCTCACCAATGCGGTGGTTTCGGCCGCGCATATCGAAGCGCATGCCCGCATCATCCTGCAGAAATTCATCCAGCGCGAACTGATCCGCATCAGCGGCGAGATCATCGGCGACGCTTACGAGGATTCCACCGATGTATTCGACCTGCTCGACGACGCGGAATCAAAACTGTTCGAGATCACCAATAACCATCTTCGCAAGAATTTTGACACCCTCGATTCGGTGCTGGTCAAGACCATTCAGCGGATCGAAGACCTGCGGCATAAGAACGAAGATGTGACGGGGGTACCGAGCGGTTTTCCCTCGCTCGACCGTGTGACCTACGGCTGGCAGAACACCGACCTGATCATCCTGGCGGCGCGTCCCGCCGTGGGTAAAACCGCGTTTGCGCTTAATCTTGCCCGTAATGCCGTCATGCACGGATCCAAGCCCACACCCGTTGCGCTTTTCTCGCTGGAGATGAGCGCCGGTCAACTGGTGCAGCGGATCCTCGCGGCGGAAAGCGAGATCTGGCTCGAAAAGATCGCGCGCGGGAAACTCGAGGAGCACGAGATGAAACAGCTCTATGCCCGCGGTATCCAGCGTCTTTCCCAGGCGCCCCTCTTTATCGACGATACCCCGGCGCTGAATATTTTTGAATTAAGGGCCAAGTGCCGCCGGCTGAAGAACAAGCATAATATCGGGATGGTCATTATCGACTACCTGCAACTGATGAGCGGAACCGGCGAGAACCGCAACAGCAACCGTGAACAGGAGATCAGTAATATATCGCGTAACCTGAAGGCGCTGGCCAAGGAACTGAACATACCCATTATCGCCCTTTCACAATTAAGCCGCGCCGTGGAAACCCGCAGCGCCGGGAAGGACGGTAACAAGATGCCGCAGCTGAGCGACCTGCGCGAATCGGGGGCCATCGAACAGGACAGTGATATGGTCATGTTCCTCTACCGGCCGGAATACTATGATATCACCACCAATGAAATGGGCGAGAGCAACCGCGGCGAAACGATCGTGCGGATCGCCAAGCACCGGAACGGCTCGCTAGAAACTATCAAACTGAAAGCTCTCCTGCATATCCAGAAATTCGTGGAAGACGATGGCGGCAGTGGAATGGGATCCGGGTTGCCGGGCAACTGGAAACCGGTGAGCGATACGGACGGCGAAGGCGGCGCAAGGGTGTTCATCCAAACCGGCAGCAAGATGAATGATCTGCCCGATGAGGATGAGACGCCTTTTTAAGGAAAGTGGAAAGCTGTACTATGAATGTGATTGGTTCCGGATTATAGTTAATAGATAAAAGATAAATGGTTGGCTCCCGGTAGCGGGAGCTTTTTTATTTTTACAGTATGTCACTTAAGAAATTTGCATGCACGATCATTGCCGCCTTATCCGGATTATATCTCCTGGCTCAATGCGATAGCAGCCGCCGGCCGATCGTCTTTATCCATGGTTTTCTTGCATCCGGTGATACCTATGCCGGGCAAATACAGCGTTTTATCGGAAAAGGTTATTGCGCGGACCGTTTGTTTGTGTTTGACTGGAACTCCGTATCCGGAAACGGGAAAAAAACGGACAGCCTGCTGCACGATTTTATCGAAGGCGTGCTTAAAAAAACCGGTTCCGGGCAAATTGACCTCGTAGGACATTCGGCCGGCGGCGGTTTGGGCCGTGGTTACCTGATTGATTCGGCGCATGCGGTCTGTATCGCACATTATATCCACCTCGGCAGTCGTAAATGGTTTACGGAATACAGCTGGTTCCCTAACAAAAAATGCCTGAATATTTATTCGGCCGGCGATAAAGTGGCAGGATCGATGGGCGGCGCAGTGGAAGGAGCCGTTAACCTCGACCTCGTCAATAAAGATCATTACGAAGTGGCTACCAGCCTTGAAACATTCGATGCAATCCTGCGGTTTGTTAATGAAGCTGAAGATAAACCGGATACTATAGCAAATCCTGTGGAACCGGTACAAATTTCCGGTAAAGCCGTTTATCTCGGTGATAACCTGCCCATGTCCGGGGCCCAGGTGAATATTTACAGGGTAGATGGAAATGGTCGCAGGTATACCCGGGAAGCCGGTGCCCGCTTCAAGGCGGGAGGGGATGGCCGTTGGGGACCTTTTACCGCTGCTGCTAAAACTTCTTATGAAATCGAGTTAGTTCCGGCCAACAGCGGGGAACGGGTAATCTCCTATTTTTTCGAACCATTTACGGAAACGGACAGATACGTATACCTGCGGGGTTTTCCGAAATCGAATATGATCAGTAAGATGCTGGGAAACCTGCCCGTAAAAGAGGAGCAGTCGGCCCTTGTTATTTATTCTTCCACAAAGGCAATGATCGCCGGCCGGGACAGTGTGACTGTGAATGGTATTACGGTCTCATCTCCGGCGCTGACACCCGCATCGAAGACAGTCATCAGCAGCTTTATTTTTGATGATGGAGATGGGCTCAGTAGCGGCAACCTGTTAAAACAGTTCGCCGTTGCTCCATTTATCGGAGGGGTGGATATCCATTTACCCGCCGGTCAAAACAGGGTTCATACTATTTATTACAATAACAGGTGGCTGTACCTTCCCGCCGTTCCTTCGTCGGAAAGAGTATTGCTGGCCGTTTTCCGGTGAAAATGCAATTGCCCTTTTTCTATATTAAACAATATGCCGGTGAAAAGCAACTGGTGCTGGACGAAACTGCCAGCCGGCATATGATACAGGTGTTACGGATGAAAATGGGCGAGGGTTTGATTTTGACGGACGGAATGGGAAACCGGTTGGAGGCGGTCATCAGGGAAGAACATAAAAAACACTGTGTGGCGGAGGTGAAGGCTGCATACTTTGAACCCAGGGTTTCGAAATCGGTAACGATTGCCATTTCCCTGTTGAAAAGCAGCGACCGTTTTGAATGGTTCCTTGAAAAAGCTACCGAGCTTGGCGTGAACGAAATCGTTCCGCTGATCTGCGAACGCACCGAAAAACAAAAATTCCGTTACGACCGGATGCAAAGCATCTGCATCAGCGCCATGCTGCAGAGCAGGCAGTGCTGGTTGCCGGTTTTGGGGGAGGGGGTTAAGTATATAAAGTATATAGAGTATATAAAGTCTATAAAGTTGGGGGAGGGAGACCCGTTATTGCTGATTGCGCATTGCGGGGAGGGGGAAAAGAAAATGCTAAGTGAATTACTTCCATCAACTAACAAAGATGTTCATATGCTCATTGGACCCGAGGGGGATTTTACACCGGGAGAGATCGAAGCCGCGCAACAGCAAAATTTTCAGCCCGTATCGTTAGGCTCAAACCGCTTGCGTACGGAAACGGCCGGATTGGTGGCGGCAACCATTTTGCAATTAATGAAATAAAGAATTACTTGTAACGACTGTCCCTGTTTTGTAACTTCCTGTATAAAGTGAGCGCATGTATGCAAATTTCCCAAACGGGCTGGCCATTCCCTGTTTCCTGTTACTGGGCGCCACATTCATCATGTTCGTATATCATCTTCTGTTATATTTTCAATACCGGGAGCGTATCATACTGAAATATTGCTTTTACCTGCTGGCGATATCCCTGTACCTGCTGGCGGATATCAATGCCCGCATTGCCGGGGAAGGCGCGCAAATGACATCAAAAGTATTGCTGGCCGATTCGTTTAATTTTATCGTGATCCTCGCTTATGCCTCTTTTATCATTGAAGCCATCCCGGGTTCCAGGGAGAGATACAGGAAGCTTTACCGTATCTGGCAACTGGTAAGCGGCATAGCCGGGATTTATATACTCTGCTGTTTTGCTATCTGTATTCCGGGTCCTATCGGGTACGAAGGGATTTTAGGCATACTGAATAATGTCTTCCGTGTTGTATTTGTGATCATCGGCATCGGCGCATCAATTATCCTTTTCCCGCTGATGAATGACCGGTTTCTGAACTGGATAAAATGGGGGGCGGTCATCTATCTTTTCTTTATGGGCATGGTCATGCTGACCATGCTGGCCACTCCCGCTAATATTCTGTTCGGGCTTTCACCCATGCAATATGTGTATCTGGGAATCCTGGCGGATATTATCATCTTTTCAGTTGCGATGAGCTTTAAAGTGAAGGAAATTTTCCGGAAAGTGGCCGATGTCAGGAACCGGCTTTCGCGGGATCTGCACGACGAGATCGGCGCCACGCTTAGCGGGGTGACCCTGATGAGCGAGCTGGTCAGGAATAAACTTGAAACGAAAACCGGGGAAACAATCATTCCTTTCATCGACCGTATCTCGGAAGCAACAAAATTGATGTCAGAAAAAATGAATGATATCGTTTGGGCAATCAACCCGGAGAACGATTCACTGGGGAAGATCATTTTCCGTATCCAGACTTATGCCGCCGGGATTTGTTCGGCCCGGAACATCCAGTTGCATGTGGAACGGCCCGCAAATTCCGGCGATGAATCCCTGAACCTGACTGCCCGGAATAACCTGTACCTCATCTGTAAGGAAGCTATTAATAATGCCGTGAAATATTCGGGCGCCCGGAATATCTGGGTCTTACTGCAGCAGATGGGAAAGCAATACAGGATCCTGATAAAAGATGACGGAACCGGGTTTGTACCGGCCCGCGAAGTAAACGGAAACGGGCTGAAAAACATTAAAGCCAGGGCTGCAGAAATGAAAGCATCGCTGGACATCCGTTCTGTTACAGGCAAGGGAACAACTATTGAACTCAGTTTCACATGATTCACCCGTTTAGGGGATATTTTACTATTCTATTTCAATGATATTTGATAAACATGGATATCCGGGTAGCCATTTTTGAAGATAACAAACTGGTCAGGGATGCTTATGAAGCCATTCTGAACGGCACACCGGGATTTTTGTGCACCGGCATATTCAGTGACGGTAATTCCCTGGACCTCGCCATGCGGAAAAGTAACCCGGATGTAGTAATCATGGATATCGAAATGCCCGGAACTGACGGCATCGCAGCGACACGGTACATTCACCGGCATTATCCCGAAACAAAAGTGCTGATACAAACTGTTTTTGACGACGATAGCCGGATCTTTTCGGCCATCTGTTCAGGCGCATCCGGCTATCTGCTGAAAAGCAATGGCATGGTCAGGCTGCTGGAGGCGATCACTGAAGTATACAACGGCGGATCCCCGATGTCGCCAACCATCGCCAGCCGCGTTTTGAAACTGTTTCAGCAATTTGCACCACAGCAAACTGAAGTGAATGAATACGCGCTGAGCGACAGGGAGAAACAGATCCTCACACTGATGGTGGAAGGAACTGATTTCCGTCATATCGCTGAAAAAAATTTCATCAGCTACGAAACGGTGCGCACCCATGTAAAGAAAATTTACAGGAAACTTCATGTTACTTCCGCCATGGAAGCCGTTGCACTCGCGCTGAAAAAAAATATCGTATAAACATTTTCCGGATTTTGTCCGATGATCTGACATTACCCCAATTGGGGTATTGAATCGTCTTTATGTCCCCGGTACTTTAGCTGCATTCATTCCGCCCCATGAATCTAAACGGGGCATTCCCTGCCTGCCACCCATGCGGTCAGCGAAGCAAGCCTTTTCCCGGTTCATCCCAGTACCTGGAGTAGCTGTTACGAATGAATTATAAAAACGGCATGTAAAGCATTCCGGAAAAAACTGTCAGCAGGTGTTGCCGAAAATTAGGGTCTTGTAACCGTATAAAAAAAAGTATGAAAAATGTCTTCACCGCTGTTGGCCACCTGAAACAATGTGCTGCGGCTGCAGTTTGTTGTTGCTGGCCGGTTTTTATGTTCGCCCAGCCTGTACTCAATCCTTCCAATCTTTCACATCCTATTGCACCCGGTGACCGGGAGCTGGTTTTCAATCTCCAGGAGGTATCAACTCGTTCCGGTCAAACTGAAGTCTGGGTTTTTTATGCAAAAAACCCCACGGACCTGAATGCGATTGATCAAAACAGTTTTTCCACTTCGCTTCATTTCGGCCGGTGTGTGATGTTTAAAAACGGTTCCGAACTGGAATGTCATTTTGTATTTCCGCATTCATTTCACGCCGCTACTCCCAACAGCGATTTATTTTGCCGTTCCCGGCTTTCGGGGCGCACAGACCTGGTAACGACCGGTTATCCCGATTGCGCATTATTGTCGGGGCTCAACAGTGGTATCATCGGCCTGGCTACGGATCGGGTGAATACGGTAAAAATTGATTTCAATCCATTGGTGATCGCGAAGGGCGAATGTGTTTATTACCGGATCTGCAAACGGATCAAAACAGGTGGTTCATTCTCGGGACTTGAAGTTTCCACGTTGAGGAAGTTCCGCATGCCTGATACATTTAATATTGGTATCGCGGGCGATTCATACGGAGCCGGTGAGGGCGCACCGAATGAAGAATATGATTCGGGTGACGACGAAGATGATCTCTGGATTTCCTGCCCCTGTCACCGCTCGCGAAAAAGCGGTTTGCTCCGGGGCGTTAAAAAGTTCATCGACCGGAACCCGGAAGTAGCTGTGGATTATTCTTTTACCGCCTGCTCAGGGGCGGTGACACAGAACCTCGCCGAATCGGAACAGGTAACGACTGATAACCGGGTATCGTTATATGATGAATGCGGAAGTGCCACCATCCCTCTCCAGTTCCGGACGATCCGGAACGAACTTATCGGTGACAATCATACCCATGATGAAATGCAGATGCTCATCATGAGTATCGGAGGTAACAATTCGGGTTTCGGCGATGTTGTCGTCAATTACCTGCTCGAACCGCGTAACCTCGCCACGGAAAACCTGTTGCCGGGCCTGCTGGATGAATATTCAGAACGGATCGACGGACTCGACGCAGATTATTCCAATGTCGATCAGAAGATCAATGATATATTTTCTGAAGTAAGACCCATCATCGGAATCACGGTCTATCCCGATCCCACCACCGGATTATCCGGCAGATGCGGTTGCAACGGTATTATGAATCCCGGTTACACCTGCGCACTTTATGAAAATGACTGCCTCCATTCCACAAGATCGGAATACGAATTGCTGCATGATAGTTTTATTATCCCCCTCAATAATAAGGTGCGGGAAACAAACCAGCTCTTCGGTTGGCATGTGATTGACAATATCAACGCGGGTAATCACGGCCTTTGTAACTGTGAAGACCCCTATTTTAACTTAATCGGAAGCTCCTATGATCACCAGGGGGATATTTACGGGCTGGTGCACCCTAACAGCAAAGGGTACCGGGAAATGTACCGCGACAAAGTGTATGATTTTGTAGAATCGAAATACCACGAATACCGCGAAGTTTATTATGCGGCCGTATTGTTCGGTTTGAAATCGGCGCCTGCGGCATGTCCTGACCAGCTTCCATTTAAAGGCATAGCGCTGAATGCGGCACTTAGAAACCTGCCGGTACTCCGGCAAATCAGCGGGCTGCCGATTATGCTATCCCGGCTTAACGACAAAGATATACGGGCTATTGCTGCGGAAAATGATGAAAAGAAGCTGGCGGCCCACCCGCTGTTCAAAGAGGATGATGCCGTGATAAAATCTGAGTTCCTGAATTTACCACTCAGCCGGTCTGTTGTAAAACAAACGCGTATTCCCAAAACCCTTACCCGCCCGAAACCATTCGGAAAAAACATGTTGAAGGTCAAAACAGCGCTTACTGCTTACCTGTCTTCACCCGGATTCAGGGAGAAAGTAAATACCTATAAAAAACCCGATCAGCGGAAAAACCGGGAGGATGACCCGTTGGATCACCTTTATAATAAAAATAAATAGTTGGGATCAGGCACGACTACTTTCAGGTAGTCGGGCCCTTGTTTATCTAAACGCAATAAAAACTGATAACAAACCAATAATACAAAAGAAATGAAAAAGCATTTATTCGGTTGTTTAATCATGTCATTCCTGGCCGGCCCCTGTATACCCCTACAGGCGCAGCCACCCCGTTTCAAACCTAAAAAAAATATCACGGGCATTGATTTTTCAAAACTGCAGTTGAATGACCTGATTACCGGTGCATATAAAGATTACTCTTTTGTCCAGCGGTTTTCCCTGCTGGGCAAATTAAAAAACCGGTTTAAGTCATTTCCTGTTTCGATAACTACCCAGAAACAGGGTTTGGGGAAGAACGGGCTCACCTATTATATGTCACGCAACCAGCTATCTCTTCCGGCGCCCAGTTCCGGAGCGCCCGTGTTGCGCAGCCAGGGGCAGGATGACCTGGTGTGCGAAACCAATCCCGTCAGAACGGCGCTAACTTTTACGGAATCGTTGTTTTTGGGCGGTAAGTATAATTTCAATACCTGTTATATTATTCCCGGCGCCCTTTTCCGTGACGAAGATGTGGTAAAAGGGATTTTCAATCCTGTAAACAGCTTTACGCGTAAGGCAGGATCGATCTTTGTAAACGTGCTGAGCGCGACGAGCAACGTGAGTGAACCGGTCAGCAATTTTGACGACCGCGCCGTTGTGCAGGACGCGATCAACCATTTGCTGGCGCAAAAAGTAGGGAATGCAGTACCTACCCCGATCAACGATCAGTTCAGTTTCGAGATCCGGTCTAAAAATGAATTTTCACTAAAGGCCAATGCCAGTATGGATGTGGATCTCTCAGCTTTGCTGGAGGGGCTGCCGGTTGAATTAGGTCAGGAACTGGGGGCATCCGCCACCCTCACGATTGATTTCAATGCAGCCGTGGCCTCCCTTCAAAATATTTATTATACCGTATCTATGGGAGGAGAGGGACCAGCCGCTACGGTACAGGGCGAAATCCCATCCAACCTGGTATGCGTCACGGATGTCGCTTACGGCAGCGTGGCCTATATACTTGTGATGGGCGCTAAAACCCGCCTGGATGCCAGCATTACTGCTAACCGCCTGCTTGAAATCGCGGAAATTGGCAGCGCCAGTAATAGCTTGTCGGCAGAAGTGGATCGTTTGCTGGAGGGTAAAATCGTGCGTGTACATATTTACGGCGGCGTGAGCCCAAGCAGTACGGCTACGATAACGGACCTGACCAGCCTGCGCAATGCCATGTCCAAAATGCAGCCAACCGTACTGGGCATCGGCGCGTTACCGCTTTTTTATAACCTGCGTTATGCATCCGATAACGCGACCTGCCAGGTAGGCGCCTTTGCCGAATTTACGGACACCCGCTGTTTTAAAGCCGATAAACTGGAAGTAAAAATTCTGGAAGCCAGGTTGACTACGGCAGCAGAACTGGACGGAACCGAGGAACTTTTCGGGAACATCCGCGTGGATTGTAACGGTAATTCCATTACAAATGACAGGGATTTCTGGACAAAAAGCAAGGCGAACGCCGTATCGCGTACTCAAAACCAGTCCATCACCCTGGATAATGAGTCGCTGACCTTTAATATGAACCCGGAGAAAGTAAATTTCAATAATGAAATAATCAAGTTCACCATCAATATCAAAGACCGGATTGATGGCGTGGAATACGCGGGTACAACCGACCAGGGCCGAAGGGACGGATATGTTCAATACACGCCGACAGAAAAGACAATAGCGCTTTCTACGATCCGGGATAGCCCCAACGGAACCATTGATAAAACATACACCGTGGAAGAAGGAGTTTCGACGTTTAGTGTTAAAGTAAGGTATACCCTGAAAAGATAAAAAAGGCCGCCCGTAACGAGCGATCCGGAGTACGGCAGGATGGATAACCGGCTGTTAAAAGACAGTGCAATTACGAACAGTATCGCAATCGTCCCTACATCCAGTATAAATAAAATAATGAAATATGAAATCGAGTAAAGTACGGGTATTAACCATAGTAATGATTGCCTTTGTTGTATTGTGCTGCGCCAAAAAAGGTATGGCACAAAAGGAAAATGAAATAAAGGATTATGCAGTCCTCACGGGAAAACAGTTGACTGAAAAGTTTAACGCTTTTAAAAGGGATCCCGGTTTTACGGCCCTGCTGGCCGAAGTTACCCGGAAGGGCTTTGGGAAAATTACCGATCAGAAAGATACCCGCTATGCCTGGGGATTCACGGGAAAGTGGGAAGCCGATAAATCGGTTTCCGAGGTCATTATCTGCGGGTTTGATTTTGTAAGCAAAAAGGGGGAAGCCTGCACCATGTTGTGGGGAAAAGTTGGCGACAAAATCTACAAAACCTACATGGTTTTCCCGGCCGATAAAAAGGGACTGGAAGCGTTGGGTTCCGCCCAGGAATGGTACGCCGATTCCGGAAATAAAGTGCAATTGGCACATAGTTTAAAATCCTGTCTCCGGAACTGGATTGAAGATCATTGCAGCAGTTGGTGCGAGCGCTCCAATAAGGACTGCCTCTCGGCTGCAACCACCAAAAGAACCGTTGAAATTGAATTGGGCGGTATGAAGATCACCACCACCACAACCAGCTTTTCCCTGTCGGCATTTGTGTCCTGTGTAGCAGCCAGTTGCTCAAGTTGTATTTCTCTGGGGCTTGTTTCCTGTGCTTTGTCGAATTAATTATTTCCGTAAGAGGGGGTTGAAGCTCAGGCAATCTGGTTAAATGCATGGCTCTATCCCATAGAAAATAATGTACCCTGCGACTCTTTCCGGCTAAACAAATTCCGGTTGGGGATACCGGCGACGGGTTTCAGGCGAAAAAATCACGGCTACCCATTCATTATATAAAATTTTCCTGTATGAGAAGAATAATTGAGCTATCTCCGTTCCTGGCCTGCCTGGCGATAGCCTGGATAGATGAACGTCTTCCGGTAACTGATGACGCGGGAGCAAACATATTTCGTACAGTAAATCGGCGGGAATCCCCGCGCACAAAAACCGGATTCCTCCATGCGCCTGAAGAGGGCACGTATTATATCAAATGCAGGGCAGGAACGAAATATCTTGACGTAAGCTGGTCCTGCAGGAATAATACAAGCTGCAAAGTTCAACTCTGGTCATTGGGTAACAACACGTCCAATAATAAATGGGTAATAAAAAAAGAAGGCCTTCCTTTTTCAGGCGAATATTCTATCCGGGCTGTCGTAAATGGAAAATACCTTACCTCCTACGGCGACGACAACGGAGACCCGGTTGATGTAAGCGAACGAGAATTTATCTTCCCGATTACAGACCCTCACAGTATTGCGACATGGTATTTTGAAGAAATTGGTTATAACATTGGCCTGTATAAGATAAAAAACAAGGGCTGCAACAAATACCTGGATGCGGCTAATAATTGTGTCAATGAAAATGGTTGTAAGGTGCAGATATGGAGCGGGCAGGGGGAGGCTTTATCCAGCAACTGGTTCCTGATAAAACCATAGCGAAGTACCTGTACCTGTATGCACAAAGGTTGATTCCGGGAGCAGGCCCGTAAACGGATGATGAATAAATAACAATGCGTTGCGGTGAAGGGAGGAACTGCTAATGCCGGCCGGAGTATTTGAATCAATCAGTAAAACAAGTAATATGAAATGGATATGGAGGATAATTTTGCTGGCAGGCACAGTCTGCCTCCTGGCACCTGTTGGTACCGGCGCGCAGACGGCGGGTCCATATTATTTTGTTTCCGATAATGTAAACGGAAATGCTCAGTTTTATGGCAACAGGGATTCCTATTCCGGGATAACGGTGATTGAAGGATATAACCTCCTGGCCGCGGTACTGGGCGATGTTCCGCAACCTGCATCCGGGCAAACCCTGGTGCCGGCGCATTCATTTGATTTTGGAAGCGGCACCATTTCGCTGCAACCTTTTGCGTATACCCTTTCCGGCAGTTCAAAGAAATATAACCTGCCGGCAGGCCCGAATCTAAAAAATTTCCTGAATGATCCTTTAAGCGGCGGAAAATTTGATCTAACCCTTCCATTCTGGGATGAAAACGTGGCACTATCTGACAGAAGCGCACTCATGCGCGAGCAAAATGATGTTGGAACCTGGCACACTTCGATCGATTTTGATATGAATGGAAATACCACCCTTGGCTTTGACGTCATTGCCGCTGCTGACGGCGTGGTGGAAAAAAACAGTGATAATTCAGGAATTTACGTAATCAAACATACTTCTTCCGGCGGGAAACAATTTCTGACTATTTATCAGCATTTGCTGGCCTCTTCCAAGAACTCACTGGTGCCGGGCGATCCGATAAAGCGGGGTGCCTATATCGGCAAAGTGAGGGAGATGAAAGATGCAGACGGAAATCCCGGTTATTCACATTTGCATTTCACGGTAGCGGTCAGGGGTCCGCAGCGAACAATCGGAACTGTTACCGTTCCGGAATTATGGTATCTCGTCGATCCTTTCGGAGTTTTTGATTATCGGCGGAATTCCGGCAGCACTACCCTTTACAATTATCTTCCGCATAATACCCTATCCTTCATGGTCCGGCCTGTCATCCACAAATACATGTTTCGAACCAATCCGCCGGCCGGTTCGCTTCGGAAAAAAGGAGAAATGGAAATCGGGGAGTCGAAAACCGTTACCGTTTCCGCGAGTAATCCATATGATTTAACGGGAATATATATGCGCTCCGGTCAGACTTTCCAATTTACAACAGAAAGTCCCGGCTGGAATAACGGTGACAGGGAAACCGATTGCGATGGTTACCCCGGAACAATGCTGGATGCCCTGCGCCGTCATCCCGATCTCAATATGATGGTGCTGACAGGCGAATTATTCAAGGAGAATAATTCAAATAACTACACCGGGCATTACTTCAGGATCGGGTGCGGCCCGCGGACACATAAGGTGACTAAATCGGGTTACCTCGTCTGTTTTGCCAATGATATACTGGCTGCATATAGTGATAATTCCCGGGTAGTGACCCTAACGGTAAAACGAACGGATTAAGCGGCCCTAAGCAGTAACCCTGCATCCTGGTATGAACCCGAAAAAACACGAATAAGCATAAAACCCTTTTGTATGAGAAAACAACCTCCTGCAGTAATATCATTTTTAAAATTCATCAGCCTGGCAATCTCGGGGTTTCCGGCCATGACCTGGGCACAGGCCCCCGTCAATTACATTTCCGTGCCCAAAATAAAAGCCTATTCAAAATTCCAGAACCCCCTCATCAAAAGAGGTCAGACGCTGCATGTATCGATCGTAAACGGCCAGGCCTACCTTGAAGGAGATATTGATCTGGGATCGGAAGCGAGCCTGGATGAATTCCAGGGCCGGATGAGCACATTCTCTGTAACCCAGGATGACAACTGGCTGGAAAGTACCCGATGGACAAACGGCATCGTTCCTTTTGTTATCCTGGACGGGTTTTCGGAAAACGAACGGGCCGTGATTATCAGTGCCATGAACCATATCGCTGCCAATTCGAATGTGTGTTTCCGGCGACGTACGGACGAATCCGGGTATATAAAATTCAAAAAATATTCCAGGACGCAATTGGGGTTCGATGGAGGCAGCTCCCGGCTCGGACGTTGCGGTTATTGTTTGGATGGCCAGGAAATCAAGCTCAGCAGCGTAACGAATGCCGTAGTAAGGCATGAGATATGTCACGCCCTTGGGCTCCTGCATGAACAATCGCGGGAAGACCGGAATAATTTTGTCGAGATACTAAAGAATAACATTCAGGAAGGGCAGGAGTATAATTTCGACCAGGCGATCTATTCATCCACAGATGTGGGTAATTATGATTTTGCCTCTATCATGCATTATTTCTCCACCGCCTTCGGGAAAAAAATAAATGGGGTGGTACAACAGACGATCAAACGAAAATCGAATCCTTCCGACCAGAGTTTTGGATTCAGCGAAGTGTTAAGCAATGGGGATAAACAAGGGATTAACAGCATGTACCCGCAGTCGCAAACCTGCGCCACATTACATGTATTGGCCCCGGGAGAACTCGAAGTCGGCGAATCTAAAACGGTGACAATTTCAGCCAATAAAACGCATGACCTCACCGGCGTTTACCTGCGAAACGGTCAGAAGTTTCAGTTTTCGACCGCCAGCCCGGCATGGCAGAATAACGGCAGGAATACAGATTGCGATGGATATGAAGGAGGTCCCCTGGATGTACTCCGGCGCCACAATGACTTAAAGATGATGGCGCTGGTCGGGGAAATATTTGAACAGAATAATACGAATAATTTTACGGGTACTTATTTCCGGATCGGGTGCGGCAGGACCTGGACGGCTACTAAAACGGGGTACCTCGTTTGCTTTGCCAATGACATTATTGCCGCCTATAATGATAATACCGGCGTGGTAACGCTTACCATAAAAAGAACGGAATAGCAGGCCTTTTCAGGGTGCCGGCATGGTAGCACCGATGAACATTAACGTGTGGAATTGAGTCGTAATATTTACACAGTCCGTAAAAAGCAACAGGTTGAGTTGCACTTTCAGGGTAAGCCACCCTTCTTTTCAGCGTCCCGGTTACCGGGACGCTTTATTCTTTGTCTTCCTTCAGCACCGGCTCATTCAATTTCACCACATTCGCCCTGCGTTTCTTCGCCCGGCTCATCATTGTCATATTCAGCATTTCCACGATGAATGAAAAAGCCATGCCGAAATAGATATAATTTTTCAGGTGAAGCTGGTGCGCCGCTTCGCTGTCCCAGCCCTCGATGATCAGGCTAAGCCCGATCATTACGAGAAAGGATAGCGCGAGCATCTTCAGCGTGGGATGTTTATGGATAAATGCGGCAATGGCCGGACTGAACAGGAACATGATGATCATAGCGATCACCACCGCGGCGATCATGATCTCCACGTATTTGGCAGTGCCGCCGGCCGTGATGATGCTGTCGAATGAAAATACCGCATCGATAATCATGATCTGCCCGATGGCCTGTCCCAGCGATAAGCTCTTTTTGCCCGCAAGGGCAATATTGGGGTCTTCGCCTTCCAGTTTGGCGTGTATTTCCTTTACCGATTTATAGATCAGGAATAACCCGCCGGCGATCATCACCAGGCTGGCGAGATCGAAACCCTTACCGCTGATTTCAAACAGGTGTTTTCCTTTTTGACGGAGCAGCCAGCCCAGTCCCAGCAGCAATAAACTACGCATGATGATTCCCGTTATCATCCAGGCGCGACGGGCTTTCCGTTCATCTTTCCTGTGCAGTTTGTTGATGATGATGCTGACGAAGATCACATTGTCGATGCCCAGCACGACTTCGAGGATCACGAGGATGAAGAAACTGATGATGCTTTCAGAAGTAAACAGATGGGTCATGGAAGGTTGAAGATTTATTTTTGAATTTTGGTAATCAATAATTTTTCACCGCAGAGAACGGGAGAACGCGGAGTAAACGCTGAGAGAATTCTTAGTGTCGCTGCGTCACCCGGTCGCCTCGCTATATCAGGGTTCACAAATTAAAACGGCGTAAGCGTGCACTGGGCTACGAAACGGCGCATCTCACCCTTTACGATCAACAAGTTTTTCCAGGAACTGTAAGCGACATTCGCCTGTCACGACTAACCATAAATTATAAACCACAAACTACAAACCACCTGGCACGCCATCTTAACATTTAACATTTAAAACTTAACATTCTATCATGTCAGTTTTTTACAAATCCTTTTCACCACAAAGGGCCCTTCATATATAAACCCGGTCCAGATCTGCATCAGGGAGGCTCCGGCCTCCAGTTTTTCCCGCGCGTCGGCGCCCGTAAAAACGCCACCGGATGCAATAATAGGAATTTGTCCCTTTGTTTTTTCCCGGATATAGCTTACGATGTCCGTGCTTATTTTTTTCAGGGGCAGCCCGCTCAGCCCGCCCGCCCCGATCTTTTCAACTTTAAGTTTACTCGTTTTTAATCCTTCGCGGCCGATCGTGGTATTCGCAGCCACGAGCCCGTCCAGTTTTATTTCCAGCGCCAGGCTGATCACATCATCCAGTTGCCCGCGGCCAAGATCCGGCGCGATCTTTAATAAAAGCGGCCGGGAAACGGGCAGGGAAGTATTGATCGTTTGTAAATGCGTCAGGATTTTCCGCAGCGACTCTTTCTCCTGCAGCTCGCGCAGGCCCGGTGTGTTCGGGGAACTTACATTCACCACAAAATAATCCACCAGGGGATGCAGTTCCCGGAAACAGATCTCATAATCTCTCCAGGCTTCCTCGTTCGGGGTGTTTTTATTTTTCCCGATATTTCCTCCGATAATGAATTGCGGACCGGGACGAATGGGGCCCTGACTAACGGCTGCCGACTGTTTATTGTTAACTGTCGACCGATCCCTCCACTTCCCCAGCCGCATCGCCACTTTCTTCACCCCTTCGTTATTGAATCCCATCCGGTTGATCAGGGCCCGGTCTGCCGGCAGCCGGAATAAACGTGGCTTTTCATTCCCGGGCTGGGGCAGGGGGGTGACCGTTCCGATCTCCACGAAACCAAATCCCAACACTTCCAGTTCCCGGAGCCATTTCGCGTTTTTATCAAATCCGGCCCCCAGACCAACCGGGTTCCGGAATGTTAGTCCGCACATGGGCCATTGCCGCTGCTCCATTCCGCGCGGCCTGAAAATTGAAGACAACCATTTCCTGAACCCCAGGCTGCATAAGAGCCTGAGACTGTTCATGGAAAAATAATGGACCCGCTCGGGAGGGAAAAGAAACAGGAATCGTCGCAGGAGACTGTACATAACTGCCCGCGAAGATAACGCAACTTTAAAGCCTGTTTTTGGTTGATATAACAGGACTGATTACTTTTGGTATTGAAAAGTTGCATAAACAACCAAAATGGAAAAAAGATAAAAGTTGGAGCACATCCCGGTGCCGGTTTGAGAACAGTCAACTTTTATCTTTTATCTAATAAACTTTTATCTATACTATGCAAGAGGCTTATATCATCGCCGGTTACCGTTCTGCCGTGGGCAAGGCCAAACGCGGGTTCTTTCGTTTTTACCGTCCCGACGACCTGGCCGTTGATGTCATCCGCGGCTTGATGGCGACGGTACCGCAGCTCGATCCCAAACGGGTCGACGATGTGATCGTAGGCAATGCCGTGCCGGAAGCCGAACAGGGATTACAGTTCGGGAGGATCATTTCGGCCCGCGCGCTCGGGATCGATGTGCCCGGGGTAACGGTGAACCGCTACTGCGCTTCCGGTCTTGAAACGATCGCCATCGCTACGGCCAAGATCCGGATGGGGATGGCCGACTGCATCGTGGCCGGCGGCACCGAAAGCATGAGCCTGGTGCCTACCGCGGGATGGAAAACGGTGCCCGCTTATTCGATCGCCAAAGAAGAACCCGATTATTATCTCAGCATGGGACTTACCGCCGAGGCTGTGGCCAAAGAATACGGCATCAGCCGCGAAGCGCAGGATGAATTCTCCTATCATTCGCACCGGAAAGCGATTTCGGCTATACAAGCGGGTTATTTTAAACCCGGGATACTGCCCGTCAATGTGGAAGAAGTATACGTAGATGCGAAAGGAAAAAAACAAAAGCGAAACTATATAGTCGATACTGATGAAGGCCCCCGCGCCGATACTTCCATTGAAGCCCTGGCCAAACTGAAACCCGCGTTCGCGGCGGGCGGCTGCGTAACGGCCGGCAATTCTTCCCAGACTTCCGACGGCGCTGCCTTCGTGATCGTGATGGGTGAAAAAATGATGAACGAACTGGGGCTGAAGCCCATCGGCCGCCTCGTCAGTTCCGCCGTAGCCGGCGTGCACCCGCGGATCATGGGTATCGGACCGGTGGCAGCCATCCCGAAAGCCCTGAAACAGGCGGGGATGAATCTTTCCCAGGTAGACTTGATCGAACTCAACGAAGCCTTCGCTTCCCAATCCCTCGCCGTTATCCGCGAAGCGGGTCTGGATCCTTCGAAGGTGAATATCAATGGCGGAGCCATCGCGCTGGGCCATCCGCTGGGCTGTACCGGCTGCAAACTCACGATACAGAACCTGCACGACATGAAACGCCTGAATAAAAAATACGGGATGGTGACGGCCTGTGTGGGCGGCGGGCAGGGTATCGCAGGGATCATCGAGAACATTAACTGACCTCAGCAGTAGAATTACGAACTTTTTTCCTGGCAATTTTTGTAACTTACCAACCGGTAAAGGCTTTGCGCGGGATTATTATTTCCCATATCCCGGAAAATTATTTTAGAGAACCGGGACCTGTATTCACCCGTCGCTTAAACTTTTCAGCTTTCTCCAAATCATAAAAAATCGGCTGAACCAAAACACGCATTATGGACAGAAGAGATTTTTTGACCGCCCGCCGCCGCCGGCATGCCGGCCTGGAGGAATCCGGGGCAGGTACCGCCTTCCGCACCAACTCCGGCATCAACACCTATACGGGCGCATGGACTGACCAGGAAATCATCCACCTGCTGAAACGAACTATGTTCGGCGCCAAAAAGGCCGATATCGATTATTTCAAAACACGCACAATGAGCCAGGCCGTGGATGAACTCCTGAACCCCACGGCACCCAATCCCGCCCCGCCCGTAAAAGAATATGCCACGGCCACTACGGCCACCACACCCGACAGTAATATCGCGCAGGGCAGTACCTGGATCAATGATATCAACAACGACGGCACCGTGCAGTCGCAACGCAGGGCTTCCTATAAGAAATGGTGGACCGGGGTCATGATCAACCAGGACCGGAGCATCCGCGAAAAACTGATCATGTTCTGGGTGGATCATTTCGGGAATGAATCGATCGATGTAGGCGTCGCCAACTGGATTTACCGGCAACATGACCTCATTCGCCAGTACGCACTGGGCAATTTTAAGAACCTTGTCCGCGATATCACCACAGATATCTCCATGCTCCGTTATCTGAATGGTTACCTGAACCAGGCTTCTGCCCCGGATGAAAACTACGGGCGCGAACTGATGGAATTATTCACCATCGGGAAAGGCCCCGATTCGCATTATACCGAAACCGATGTAAAGGAAGCCGCGAAAGTCCTCACGGGCTGGCAGATCAACGGCACAACCTGGCAAACTGTTTTTACCGCTTCGCGCCACAGTACGGCCAATAAAACATTTTCTTCCTTTTTCAATAATACAGTGATCACGGGCCGCACCGGCGCCACCGCGGGCGCGCTCGAACTGACTGATCTCCTGAACATGATCTTCGCGCAGCAGGAAGTAGCCAAATACATTGTCAGGAAAATATACCGCTGGTTCGTGTACTACGCGATCGACGCTGCCACCGAATCAAATGTGATCACGCCCCTGGCCGATATCTTCCGCAGTAATAATTACGAAATCAAACCCGTTTTATCGGCCCTCTTTAAAAGTGAACATTTCTATGATCAGCTGAACAGGGGATGTATGATCAAAACCCCGGCCGACCAGGTCGTGGGGGCGCTGCGCGAAATGAATGTCGTGTTCCCGGCGCTGAGCGACTGGGATACGAACTACGGTTTCTGGAATACTTTTTATTCCTGGATGGTAAACATGGGGCAAAACCCGCACGACCCGCCCAACGTATCGGGCATGCCCGCTTTTTACCAGGAGCCCTCCTTCCACGAAATATGGATCAACGCGGATACATTGCCCAAAAGAAACCAGTTTACCGACACCATGATCAACAGCGGGTATACGCGTAACGGACAACGGGTGCAGTTCAATTGCGTGGCTTTCGCGCAAACACTTCCCAACCCCGGCAATCCCAACGACCTGATCGATGATGCCGTCAAAATCTTTTTCCGGAACGATCTGTCCGCCCTTTCGAAGGACCAGATCAAAACCCAGATCCTGCTCACGGGACAGCAATGGGATTATTACTGGACCAATGCATGGACGGCCTGGGTGTCGAGTCCCACCACGCCGAATTTCAATACGATCAATACCCGGTTGAAGACACTATTCCAGTATCTTTTTAATTTGTCTGAATACCAGCTGGCCTGATATTTCTTTTATCATTAACTGTCAACAATGAAAAGAAAAGATTTTTTACTCAATACCCTCCCCGCGGCGGCCCTGCTGCCCGAAGTGATCAACGGGTATTCCGTGAAAGCATTCAACGTCAATTCGCCGCTGGTGCAGGCGCTGATGCGGGGCGATACGCTCACCGATCATGTGCTGGTGATCGTACAGCTTTCCGGCGGCAATGATGGTATGAACATGGTGATACCGGTGGGAGATTATTCCAACTATTTTAACGCGAGAAGCAATATCGCCATCCCGCAAAACCGCGTGTTGTCCATCGCGGGGGTGAACGGCACGGGACTGCACCCCGCCATGACCGGACTGCAAACCCTGTTTACCGAAGGGAAAGCGAAAGTGCTGCAGGCCGTTGGCTACCCCACACCCAATTTCTCACATTTCCGCGCCACCGATATCTGGATGAGCGCCTCCAACAGCACGCAGGAAGTGTACAGCGGCTGGGCCGGCCGTTACCTGAATTATGAATATCCCAATTTCCCCACGGGTTATCCCAATACCGACGTGCCCGATCCGCTGGCCATCCAGATCGGGTCCAGTACCACGCTCACCACGCAGGGTCCAACGGTGAATATGGCCATGAGCATCACCAACCCGACCACGTTTTATAACCTGATCACCGGCACTACCGATCCCACGCCTAATACGCCGGCGGGAAAGGAATTGAAATTCATCAGGACGGTCAACCAGCAGACCCAGAAATATTCGACCGTGATCCGCGCCGCCGCGGCCGCCGTTACCCAGCAGGTAACTTACCCCGCGAATAATACACTGGGCGACCAGCTGAAGATCGTTGCCAGGTTGATCAAGGGAGGATTGAAGACCCGTGTTTATATGGTGAACTTCGGTGGATTTGATACGCACTCGGTACAGGTGAACACGGCCGATACCACCACAGGTACGCATGCCACTTTGCTGCAACGCGTCTCCGATGCGATAAAAGCCTTTATGGACGATTTGAAATACCTCGGTGTGGAAGACAGGGTGGTAGGGATGACCTACAGCGAATTCGGCCGCCGGATCAAATCAAATTCCAGCGTGGGCACCGATCACGGTTCGGCGGCGCCGATGTTCCTTTTCGGCTCGCAGGTGGAAGCCGGTATGCTGGGCGTGAACCCGACGATACCCGCCAGCGCCACGGTCAATGACAACGTGCCGATGCAAACCGATTTCAGAAGCGTTTACGCGACGCTGTTAGAAAAATGGTTCTGCCTCGACAAGAACATCGTGAACTCGCTTTTCCCGCCCAATATCAATACGCAATTGCAAAGTCTTCCGCTGCTCAAAGCGGGCGCCTGCAGCGGCATTACTCCGCCGCCACCACCAACCCCGGTTTCGGATGTTACACTGACGAACTACCCTAACCCCTTTACCCATCGCACCACGATCAAATTCAAGACCGATGGGGGGCATACGCTGATCCAGATCATGGACACCCTTGGACGCGTGATCAGCGTGCCGGTAGATTCGAATTATACCGCCGGTACATTCTCGATCGACTTCGACGGTGAAGGGCTGCCCAACGGCGTCTACTATGCACGCTTCCAGAACGGGGCCACCACTTATGTCAGGGCGATGATGAAAGTAAGACCATAACAGGCTTTAAGCTTTTTGTCCCGGTTCGTGT
>CAYNSL010000003.1:67823-76145 GCA_964399755.1 uncultured Chitinophaga sp.
TGTCCCGGTTCGTGTCTCCACGAACCGGATTGTTGAATTATAAATTCAGTTTTTTTTTGAGGGGGATTATGGTGGTTCGTGAAGACACGAACCAAGGCGGAAGACACGAACCAGGACTATTAAGCAGCTTCCTCAGTCTGTCATCCTGTGCCCCGCATTTACCCAATCCACAATTTTTTGCTTGTCGGGATTCGTTAACGGGCTGTTGGGCGCCTGCGGCATAAAGGATGGATTGCCATCGACCGCGCGGGCCTTGATCCGGTCCCAGTTATTCACCACGCTGGCATCCGCATCAAAGTTCATTCCGCCGTTCACGCTGCCATCGAGGTGACAGGGACCGCAATATCCATAGGTTAACTGGCGCACGAGCGCATATTTGGGTCCGTAATTAAGAATGGAGATCTGGGCGGTATCGGTACAGCCTTTCTGGTTTTTTACCGTGATCACATAATTACCCGGCGCGAGATTGGAGAATATGTTCGATGACTGGTAACTGCCGCTGTTTATTTTATAAGTGAAGGTGTCGCCCACGGGAAACAAGATGGTGATCGACCCGTTATTGGCCCCGCCCACCGATTCTGTCTTGAAATAATCAAGATCGTAGCTCACCCCGAGACAAATATCCGGGGCCGGGGGCGTGCTGTCTTTTTTGTTACAGCCCAACAGGAATAGAAACAAGGTCAACCCGATCCCGCTAAATTTCAGCAATGGCCGCATAGTTGGTATTCAGTTTTACTAATGTAGTATTAGTTGTGCAAAACAGGAAGCGATTATATGACCGGATTTCCCGGCCGGGGATTAAAATGCAAAGCTTTGCCCGGGATCAATTTTTGAACCATTGCTGCATTTTATTGAATCATTGTTGCAAAATCCGTAAAAACACGATAATTTTACGGATCATGTCACCGGCCCCAGGATATGGAAAAAAGACGATCGCCGCCTTGCTGCTGGCTATCTTCCTGTTTATCCATGCCGGTAAGATTTTTCACAACCATCCCTGCGGATCAGCGGATGCCGGGAGCCTTACCGTTTTAAAGAAACAGGTTTCCCCCGGTTGCAGCATTTGCGAATTCCAGCTTTCCAAGGACGCGCAACTGCCCGTCCATTCCGGCGCCTCCATTCCCGGCAAAGCCCTGCGTGCGGAATATATTGTTTCCGTTTCCGACTTTTTCTCCAGCGATCTCCGTTCTTTTTCCGGGCGCGGTCCACCCGCCCTGCTGTAAATCATGGTTCCGGATAGTTTGGTAACTGAACTTTATCCTCTGTTACCGAATATCCGGCGGGCCCCTGTATTAATACGGGCGGTTCCGGTTCATACAATTCTATTTACAGCAAATCATATTCATGACATATCCTATTAACAAGTCCCGGTTACACGGGCGCTTCCTGATCATCCTGCTTTTCACCGGGCTGCAGGGTTGGTCGCAGGTAACGCCCGACAGCACCAGGGCGGATTCAATATTATTAAAGCAGATCGAGGAGCAGATGAAGACCGCTGAGGCCGGTCAAAAAACCCCCGCGGCGCCGCGGAGTACGATCTCCGCCAATCCCGATATCGGCGTGATCGGGGATTTTCAGGGTTCTTATACCAGCCGCGGTAAAAAAAACATCGATGCCTACCTGAATGAAACCGAACTCTCGCTGCAAGCCGTGGTCGATCCTTATGCCCGCGCCGATTTTTTTGTTTCTTTCGGGCGGAACCCCGAAACGGGTGAATATGGTGTTGAGATCGAAGAGGGGTACCTGACAACACTTTCCCTTCCCGCGCGGCTGCAATTGAAACTGGGAAAGTTCAAGGAAGCTGTGGGAAGGATCAACCCCGTGCATGCCCACGCGCTCCCGTTTATCGACCTTCCCAACGCCTATGTGAATTATTTCGGCGACGAGGGATTGAACGATGAAGGCGCTTCGCTGAGCTGGCTCCTGCCCAATAAAAAATTTTACCAGGAACTCGTCGTGCAGGTCACGTCGGGAAAAGGGGAGTCCCCAAGTTTTACCCGCGGCGATAATAACCGCCTGCTCTACCTCGCGCACCTCAAAAATTTTTTCACACTGGGCGATAATGCCACGCTGGAACTGGGGCTGACCGGCATCACGGGTCCCAACGATTCATCGCGTGTCACGAATATCGGAGCTGCGGATATCACCTATAAATGGAAACCGGTAAAGATGAATACCTACCGGTCTTTTACCTGGCAGAGTGAATTTTATTTCGGCAGGGCGGGATATACGCCAACCGTTTCAAAAAAATCATTTGGTATGTATTCCTTTATGCAATACCAGCTGGCCAAAAGATGGTTCCTGACCGGGCGTTACGATTATGCCCAGTTGCCCTCCGACCGAAAAGTAGTGGAACAGGCTTATTCGCTCACCGCCGGCTGGTATGCCACCGAATTTTCCAAGATCGAATTCGAGGCGAAAACGACGGATGATAACCTGCAGAAACGCTGGTTCAATGCCTGGTTGCGCTGGATTTTTGTGATCGGGGCGCATGGAGCGCACCAGTATTAATAACGGACCCGAAACAATCCTTTGAACTGAAAAAATGATTATCAGAATGAGACTTCTTAAAATAAAAAATATGATAAAGAAATTCCTTGTAGCGGCACTCTTGCCTGTATTGAGCAATTACGCGATGGCCGGCACCATTAAAGTGGTAACTACCACGCCCGACATGAAGAGCATTACCGAATGGATCGGTGGCAGTAAAGTGTCTGTAAGTTCCATCGCCACCGGGTACCAGAACCCGCATTTTGTGGACCCCAAACCCAGTTATATTATCAGCCTCTCCGGCGCCGATCTTTTCGTTACAGTTGGTCTCGACCTGGAATCCGGATGGTCGCCGCAGTTGCTAACCAGTTCGCGGAATACGAAGATCCAGAAGGGGGCCGCGGGTTATGTTGACGCTTCCGCCGGGGTTGCCTTACTGCAGATTCCTTCCTCGGTGAACCGCGCTGAAGGCGATATCCATATTTTCGGCAACCCGCATTACTGGCTCGACCCCCTGAACGGGAAAACGATCGCGCGCAATATCGCAAACGGGCTTGAGCGGGTGGACCCTGCCAATAAAGCGTTTTACGAGGCCAACCTGGTCACTTTTAATAAAAAGATCGATGACAAACTGAAGGAATGGCTGGGAAAAATGGCGTCTTTTAAGGGAACAAAGATCATCGCTTATCACAACGAATGGGTGTATTTCGAAACCCGCTTCGGGCTTCAGATCGTGGATTTCATGGAACCTAAACCCGGGATACCTCCCTCTCCCTCGCAACTGGTGAAAGTGATCAAAGAGATCAAAAGCGATAATATCAGGGTCATCATCTCCTCCCCTTATTTTTCGACGAGTTCTTCAGATATGGTGTGCAAACAGACCGGCGCCAAACAGTTGACGCTGGGCACTTCGGTGGGTGCTTTTGACAGCATTAAAAATTATTTCGACCTCTTCGACTATAATATTAACCAGCTGATCGCCGCCCTGAAATAAGTAATAAAAACAAAAACAGTATTTATGTTTGAAATGTTCCAGCTCCCCTTCATGGTTCAGGCTTTTGAAGCCGCTGTCATCACCGGGTTGTTATTGTCTTACCTCGGCGTACATGTCGTGGGCCGGGGTATCGTGTTCGTCGACCTGGCCCTTGGACAGATCTCATCCCTGGGCGTGGCTTTCGCCGCATTTATCGGCACGGGGCTTACCTCCATACCGCTCATCTTTACGCTGGTGGGAGCCCTGCTCATGTCGTTCATCAATATCCGCGACAAAAGGCTGAAACAGGAAGCCATCATCGGCATCCTCTACGCGTTTGCCTCGGCGCTGACCGTGCTGCTCATATCAAAAACTCCCCACGGCGATTCGGACATTCAGGAGGTATTATTCGGGAATATACTGGCGGTGAGCCATGAACAGATCCGCAGCATCGGGATCGTCTTCGGCGCGATTGCGCTGGTGCAAATCGTGTTTTTCCGCAGGTTCCTGTCGCTTACCAAATCTTTCGAAAGCGGGGAGAACCACCTTGTGGGGATTTTTAATATCTGGAATTTCCTGTTTTATATTTCCATCGGGCTGGCCATCGTATTCGCGGTGCGGATCAACGGCGTGATACCCGTATTCTCTTACCTGATCATCCCTGCGGTTTCCGCGATCATGCTTTCCAAAAACGATACGGTGGTATTCATCCTTTCAATGGCCATCAGTGTGCTGGCGGGATTCCTGGGGCTGAATTTTTCCTTTCATTATGATTTCCCGGCCGGTTCTTCGGTGGTGGCGATCCTGGGTGGGATTTTTATCCTCGCTTCCCTGTACAGGATCAGCAGTGGCCTGTTGGGAAGAAAGAAAGGGGCGAAACCGGTATGAACGAAAACCCCAGGCCCCGATTGAATATTTTTTTCCAACTTTAGGCCATGGAAATTTCAATCAATACGCCCGCACTGCTGTTCCCGGCCATCACGTTGCTCTTATTGGCCTATACCAACCGCTTTCTCGCCATCGCCAACCTGATACGGAAGCTGCACGACGAATATATCAGCGGCAAAAAGAACGCCGTATTGCTGCAGCAGTTGCGGAACCTGAAAAAAAGGATCAATTATATCCGCATCATGCAGGCCCTGGGCGTATTCAGTTTTCTTTGCTGCGTGGTATGCATGTATGCCATTTACCGCAACTGGCAGCCCGTGGCCGGTTATGTTTTTGCCGCCAGCCTCCTCAGCCTGCTGGCATCACTGGTTTATTCCCTGGTGGAAATCTATTTAAGCACACATGCCCTGGAACTCGAACTCAGCGATATCGAAGAGCTCGAAAAAACAGGGTTCTTTTCCACGCTGCTGTCAAAAGGAAACGATAAGGATTCAAAACCGGAATAACGGCCGGCTTTTTTACTGTGTACTGTTGACTATGTACTGTTGACTGTGTACTGTTGACTGTGTACTGCAGACTGTTTACTGCTACATCTCTTTCAATATTTTCAGCATATGCATCCAGCTTCCCCCGTTGTACACCGACTTCAGGCCTTTTTCTTTCATGATCCGGGTGGCGGTACCGCTGCGCGAGCCGGAAGTGCAGCAAAAAATGACGGGACGGTTCATGTCTTTGATCCGCTGGGCATTGGCGGCGATGCGGTCAACGGGGATATTAATGGAGTCCGGAACCCGGCCCTGGTCGTATTCGTTGGGCGTGCGCACGTCGATAATGATGGCGCCTTTTTTCAGCGCGGTCTTTACGGCCCCGGAGCCCAGGCCTAAAAACGAAAAGAGGCTCATTTTATGCAGCGGTAATTTTGGTTTTTCTTTCGCCGATCTGCTGGCGCCACATGGCATAATACAATCCTTTTTCCTCCAGCAGCTTTTCATGGTTGCCCGTTTCCACCACATCGCCTTTTTCCAGCACATAGATCCGGTCGGCATGCATGATGGTGCTTAGCCGGTGCGCGATCAGGATGGTCACCTGGCTGCCCTGCAGGGAAATTTCGCGGATGGTGTCGGTGATCTCTTCTTCCGTCAGCGAGTCGAGCGCCGAAGTGGCTTCGTCGAATAAAAGCAGTTTGGGTTTGCGCAGCAGGGCCCGGGCGATGGATAGACGTTGTTTTTCGCCACCGCTTAATTTCAATCCGCCTTCGCCGATCATGGTCTCCAGCCCTTTTTCCGCGCGGGCCAGCAGCTGCTGGCAGGAGGCCTTGTTCAGCACATCGATGAGTTCCGCTTCAGAGGCCTCCGGGTTGACGAACACCAGGTTCTCGCGGATGGTACCGGAGAACAATTGCGTATCCTGTGTAACGAACCCGATCTGGTTGCGCAGGTCCTCGAAATTGATGCTGTTCTCATCCATACCGTTGTAAAGAATCCGGCCTTCCTGCGGACGGTACAGACCCACCAGTAATTTCATCAGTGTTGTTTTACCCGATCCCGAAGGACCCACGAACGCGATCGTTTCACCCGTATTGACTTTAAAGCTGATATCATTAATGGCATTCTGCGTGGCCGTCTGGTGCCTGAAAGCCACATGATCGAATTCCAGCATTTTAATCTCGCCGAGGTGACGGGGATTCTCCGGTTGCTGCTCCGGCGATTTCTTCATGAGGTTGCCGAAATTCTCAAGGGAAGCCTGTGCTTCGCGGTAGGAGAGGATGATATTGCCGATCTCCTGCAGGGGACCGAAGACAAAGAAAGAAAAGATCTGCATGGTCACGATCTGCCCCGCGTCCATTTTGCCCTGGTAAATAAACATCATCAGCAGGAACAATATTACCTGCCGCAGTGTGTTGACGAAAGTTCCCTGTACGAAGCTGATGCTGCGGATCCGCTTCACTTTTGTCAGTTCAAGCCCGAGTATTTTGAATGTATTTTTATTCAGCCGCGATACTTCCTGTTGTGTCAGCCCCAGGCTTTTTACCAGTTCGATATTCCTGAGCGATTCGGTGGTGGCCCCGGCCAGCGCGGTGGTCTGTCCCACGATCTTTTTCTGGATATGCTTCACTTTTTTACTGAGCAGGTTGGAAATGATGGTCAGCAGGAAGATCCCGCCGAAATAAACAAGCGGCAGGCTCCAGTGGATGGTCGTGGCGTACACGGCCACGAAGAAAATCCCCACAATGACAGGAAAGAGAATATTGATAAAGGCCGCCACGAATTTTTCAGTGTCGATCCTTACCTTCTGCAATACGCTCAGGGTTTCGCCGCTGCGCGCATCCTCGAATTCCTGGTAAGGAAGTTTCATGGCATGCTGCAGTCCCTGTGTGAAAACCGTGGCGCCGAATTTCTGCGTGATCAGGTTCAGGAAATAGTCCTGGAAGGCCTTGGCAATCCGGCTGATCATCGCCACCGAAATGGAAGCGAGCAGCAGCCAGATGATCCCGTAGAGCACTTTGGTCTTTTCCACGATGCTGATAACGCCCGCCGCGTCCTTGCTTACGGATTTATCCACGATCGTTTTATGCGTGAACAGGAAATCATGCCAGGAGAAAGGCTGCACTTTCGCGTGGTAAGTTGCGAGGTTGATCAGTTTACCGAATATAATGGGGTCGATCAGCGAGAAACCGATATTAATGGCTGCAAGGAACAGCACCAGCGTAACAAGCCATTTATAGGGCTTCAGGTAATGGAGTAATATTTTCATAAAGATTGACCGGGTTGGTTGGGGTTCCGGTCATAGCGCAAACATCGTACAAGTTCGCAAAAATATGCCAATTGGGCAGAATAGCGGCGGGTGGATTTATCCCGGAAAGCCGGGATCCCGCTTCACCCGGATAGCCTGGTTGATATGACGGTGCAGGTGTTCGGTGAGTATCATAAAGGCGTGCCGGAGACTGTAGGTAACCATCTTTGATACGGGTGAACTGATATGGATCCTGTCGATATCCATGTTCCTGCAGTCAACCAGGTATCCTGTCAGGGTATCGAGGTGTTTGGAAAATCTTTCCATTATTCCCGGATCAATATTGCTTTCAGCGGGAAGAAAAACGCCCGGCGCCTTCACCTTTTTTTTGCCATTTTCCTGCACCTGGTGCAGCAGCATTTTTCCGAACAGACCGGCAAAGGGGCTCCATTTTTCCCAGAAACTCATTTCAAAATTACCTGCAGCTATTTTTTTGAGCGCCGGGAAGTAGAGACAGTCGGATACCAGCAGGTGGTCGAGGCATTGCCCGATGCTCCAGCGATCGGGGGAAGGTTTCCAGTTCAGCTGTCCGGGAGAGATGCCTGAAAACTCCATATTCACTTTTTCCCCGGCGGCCCGGGTCCTGCTGATCATTTGCTGTATGAAGGCGGGATCTTTCACGGGCACAAATTATTTTCTTTTGGGAAAATAAAAACGGAATGTGGGAAAACATTAATAGAGCGGGATCTAACCCGCCCATCCTTCCCTGTCCAGGCTACGGTACTGGATCGCTTCGGCGATATGTTCGGGCCGGATCTCCGCGCTTTGTGCCAGGTCGGCAATGGTGCGCGACACTTTCAGGATCCGGTCATAGGCCCTTGCCGAGAGGTTCAGTTTCTCCATGGCCGTTTTCAGCAGTCCCGCCCCCGCCGGGCTGATCACGCAGATCTCTTTCAGCAGCTTGCTGCTCATCTGGGCATTGCAGTAAATACCCGGGTTATTCTTATACCGCTGTTCCTGGATGTCGCGGGCGAGGATCACACGGTCACGTATAGCCGAAGAATATTCCTGCGGGCGGGAAGCCGACAATTCGCTGAAGGCCACGGGGGTCACTTCTACATGCAGGTCGATCCGGTCGAGCAGGGGCCCCGAGATCTTGTTGAGGTATTTCTGAACGCCACCCGGGGGACAACTGCATTCCCGTTCGGGATGATTATAGAAACCGCAGGGGCAGGGGT
>CAYNSL010000004.1:0-34606 GCA_964399755.1 uncultured Chitinophaga sp.
TATTATGATTTGTTCAGGTTTTTCATAACGCATCTTTCGTCAATAAGGGGAGCAGGGAACAAAGGAATTCTATCGGGACCCTCTTCTTTCCCATTTTTCCAACCCACTGTATACCTGTGCCAGGAATTGAACAGCGGGCTTAAATTCAGGAACTGAAATTATCCCGTCTTTAAAACGTATTATTTAGAAAAGATGGGGGTCATTTTGATATGATTTTCCACACATTGTAGCCAACCATAATTTTTTTCCCGGATTGTATGAAAATAGTATTGATAACAGCGTACCGCAGTAATTTTCAATTATTTGACGGCCGTGGTTCGAAGTCATGATTATTGTTGCCTGCAAGTGCTATGTTTGATCAACCGGGAAGTAATCAGGTATCCGGTATTCAATTCATTGGTAACAATTTCTAGGTTCACTATAAATTTTTAACATGAAAAAACATCTTCTGCTGCTTTCAGCAATGTTATGGATGGCAGCCTCCCAGGCACAGACAAAAGACCCCGTAAGCGCAGGCGTTACGGGCGCTGTTAATTTTTCAAAACTTAAAGTCAAACTACAAAAGAGTACCAGTGATCCCAACTATCAGTTTGAAACAGACGGTATGTTTGGTTTCTGGGCTAATTTCCCGCTGAGCAAACTTCTTTCACTGGAGCCACAAATGCTCTTTTTTACAAACAGGCTGAGGCCCGCAAATGGAACACCCGCTGATTTTAAAGGGAAAGTGAACTATTTGGGATTTCCGCTTCTCTTAAAGATTCATGCCCATAAATTCATCGCTTTCCCGGTCGGGGTGCAGCTTGATTTCAGAACTTCGGAGAAACCCCAAAACGGCCCTTACCAGAAGATCAGGTTTGAATCCTATAGCCTGGGGCTGACCGGTGGTATTGAAATCCTTCCCAAAGCAAGGATTTCATTATACGGCCGCTATGTGTATGGCCTTACAAAAACAAATGCAAACAATGCTTTGGCAAACAGGCCTTACGATTTTTATAATCAAAACATTTTTGCCGGCCTGAAGATCCGGTTATTTGATTTTATCAAAAAGAAAGAAATAGTACTGCCGCCACCCCCTATGCCGCCACTCGATACAGATAAAGATGGTATCATTGATAGCCTGGATAAATGTCCTACCGTTCCCGGTATTGAGAAATACCAGGGCTGCCCGATCCCGGATACAGACAAAGACGGCATCAATGATGAAGAAGATAAATGTCCCACCGTTCCGGGTCTGGCCAAATACCAGGGTTGCCCCATTCCGGATACGGATAAAGATGGCATCAACGACGAGGAAGATAAATGCCCCACCGTCCCGGGAGTAGCCCGTTACCAGGGTTGCCCGGTTCCCGACAGCGACGGAGATGGCGTGAATGATGAGGAAGATAAATGCCCCAACCTGGCCGGTTCGAAAGAAAACCAGGGTTGCCCGGTGATCACCGAAGAGGTGAAGCAAAAGGTGGACCTTGCGGCTAAGAATATCCTTTTTATAACCGGTAGCGCCAAACTGCAGAGCAAATCCTACAAAGGCCTGAACGATGTGGTGAAGATCATGCAGGAAAATGCCGAAATGAAGCTGGCTATTGATGGTCACACCGACAATGTGGGCAGTGATGAGTTTAACCAGAAACTCAGTGATGACCGTGCCGCATCGGTAAGAGCTTATATTGTGAGCAAAGGAATAGATGAGAGCCGCATCAAATCAGCGGGGCATGGTGAAACAATGCCGATTGCAGATAATAAAACTGCTGCGGGTCGCCAGCAAAACCGCCGCGTGGAAATGAAACTGACCTACTATCAATAAACGATTTGAGGCAGATAACAAAAAGGTCCTGCGCAGCCAGGACCTTTTTGCTTTTTAAACATCTTCATCAGCCTAATTGAAATAAGCATCCTGTTAACGATAGTATGACCCTTTGTATAAAGCAAAGAGTTAGCCCGCTCCATGCTATGCGAAATGAGGAACCATACGCGTATCTGATTCTCAAACAATTGCAACCCCGGAAAGATTATAATATCTGCATCTTTGGTCAATAAGAGAAGCAAGGGGCCGGCCTTTCCCATTTGCTGATGTGCCATGCACGAGTATTGCATTAACCAAATGCCGCCTATTTTTACAATTATAATATACAGGAATGAAATCTTATCTCCTTTTACTGATATTGATCTCCGCCGCGCCGGGGATGTCAGGGCAAACCGGTACAATGACAACCGAAAAGTACCGGGAGGACTTTGATTTCTTTTGGAAAAGTATCAACGATGAGTATAGTTATTTTAATAACAAGCAAACGGACTGGCAAAAAGTAAAGTTGATATATGGCCCGAAAATGGACAGCATTTCCGGAAGAGATCAGTTCGTCGGCATCCTGGAAAAAGCCCTCTGCGAAATCTATGACCACCATGCTATTTTAAACACGAATACAGCCCGCTCTTACCGGCTGGTTCCTTCGGGTACCGACACCTGGGCGGAGTATGTGAATGGCAAACCAACAATCACTGAACTGAGAAAGGGGTTCGGGGCAGAAACCTGCGGAGTGGTTGCAGGAATGGAAGTCATTGCCGTAAATGATATCCCGATCGACATAGCCGTAGCATCTCTCCTGCCGGCTTCGATAAAAGTCCCGGATGAGGAAGCAAAGAATTTTGCCCTGCGCCTGGTGCTGGCCGGTGACCACAGCAAAGAGCGAAAGTTCACGTTACGATACAGGGGGAAGACAAGCGATTATTATCCCGATCAAAAGGGGATGCTGCTGGAAAATATACAGCATGGTTCCAATATTGAAACCAGGCTGTTCGGCAATACCGGGTATATCAAAATAAATGATTGCCTCTATGATACTGACCTTGTCCCCGCGTTTGACAGCGTGATGAAGGCTTTCCAAAACACTTCCTCCCTTGTAATAGATCTCCGGGAAACTCCCAGTGGCGGCAATACAATCGTGGCGAGAGCGATCATGAGCTGGTTCATTACGAAAGAACATTATTATCAAAAACACGAATACCCGGCAGACGAAATGATGACCGGCATCAGGAGAAGCTGGATGGAAATCGTTTCGCCCAGGAAAGAGAAAATTTATACTAAACCCCTGGTAATCCTCTGTGATCACTGGACAGCCAGTTTGGGAGAAGCTATCGTTATAGGGTTTGACGCCCTGAAAAGACCGGGCACCACAATCATCGGCACCCCGATGGCCCGGCTCTGCGGGGCCGTCTACAGCTATGAAATGCCCAACACAAAGATCCGTTTCACTTTTCCCGCCGAAAGATTATTTCATGTAAACGGCCTGCCCAGGGAAAAATATGTACCCCGAATCCTTATTGACCCGGTGAAAGAATCAACCCGGCAGGACGGGGATCTGTTCATATCGAGGGCGCTGAGCTATCTGAAAAACAAACGCTGATCTTTCAGTTTGGAAATAATGCTGCATTTATCGCAAATAAAAGAAGCGGCTATAAAAGCAAAAGGGGTATACTTTGAAAGCGGGTCCCTTTTTATTCAGCTTCCTGTATATTTATCACTAATCTAGCTTACCACCATGGAAGTACACCACCACGCCGGGTCAGGTCACACGAAAAAATGGACCGCCTACCTGCTTGAATTCTTCATGCTGTTCCTCGCGGTCTTCCTCGGTTTTGTCGCGGAAAACATACGGGAGCATAAGGTGGAACACAACCGGGCGCGTGAATTTGCCAGGTCCCTTTTACGGGATCTGCAGGACGACATCACCGCAATACAGGCCCAGCGACGATCAACGCTTTCCTATATTGCCATTTCCGATAGCCTCCTGGAACTGAGTAAAAGAAAACTGGAGGGGCGCAATGCCGCCGCCTTTTCCTTTTATACCCGTTTTACGTACTGGACAGCCCCCGTGAGGTGGCACCGTACCACTTTCGAACAGATCAAAAACTCAGGCAGCCTTCGTTATTTCGGCAATAAACTGCTGGGCAAGATTATGAACTATGATGCCCGGGTGAACGATATAGAGGATGAATTCTCCAATCACAAAATAAGAGGTAACATGTTACTCGATCCCATCAATAAAATCATTGACCCGGCGCTCCACCATGAATTGTCCGGTTATTTCATTTGGCAAATGGATAGCATGAAGGCGGAAACAAAAGAACATTTCTTCTCTAAGCCAACAGCATCCTTAGAAAATAAACGGGGCGAAATACAGGAGTTGCTGAATATGGTGGTGGTGCAACAGCGAAACTTGCGAATCGGGCTGGAGACCCGGCTACCGAAAGCCATGGAACTCGCGAATGAACTGATCGCTGACCTGAAAAAGGAATATCACCTGGAATCCCGGTAAACCGGCTAAAGGCCCCATTATTGCAGGTTCAACCTGTTTTTCAAAGTTGTAGCTTTTGTCAAAAAGAGGAGCGCGTTATAAAAGTAAATGGACTATACGCTATTCGTATAAATACTTTTATTATTCCTTTTTGTAGATTTATAGCATATACAAACGCCCACCATGGAGGTACACCATCACGCCCCTTCCAGCAGGAAAAAATGGACCCATTATTTCTGGGAATTCCTGATGCTTTTCCTGGCTGTATTCTGCGGATTTCTGGCAGAGAATTTCCGGGAAAATAGAGTTGAAAATCACCGGGCCGAACAATACATGCGCAGCCTGGCCGAAGACCTTGAAAATGATACAGCGGCGCTACAGATTGCCCTTACCCGAGCGGATTCTATTGCCCGTTATTCGGATTCCACGGTTCTTTTTCTCGCCGCCTATACGCCAACCGATAAAATACCTGAAAAACTTGCCGCGTTAATAACCGTGTCAGGCAGCCGGCTTGACATGATCAACTCCGACAGAACCACCTCCCAGTTAAAAAACTCAGGCGGCATGCGGCTGATTCGGAAAAAAAATGTGTCTGACGAAATTCTCTGGTATTGGGAACAGATCGAACAATCCAGGATTGCCCTTGACCGGTACAGGATCTATAGAGATGCCGGGAGGGAATTACTTTTCAAATTATGGGTAATCCCGCAAGTATATCAAATAACAGACACACAAAGTGCTATCCGGGCCTATTTGAAAGTGATAGACCCTGACCCTAAAAAATGGGCCGAACTGATGAACCTTGTTGCTATAAGCGGCCAGATTTGCAAGAAATCGGTTTATTTGAATTTTGAAAAGCAATATTCGCAGGCTAAGAACCTGATACTACTGATAAAAAAGGAATATCATATAAAATAAAATGGAAGTCCATCAGCATACACATACTCCCCGTAAAAAATGGACCCACTATTTCTGGGAATTCCTCATGCTGTTCCTGGCGGTATTTGCCGGATTTCTGGCAGAATATAAACTGGAACATGTAATTGAACACCAGCATGAGAAGGAATATGCAAAATCGCTGTACGACGAACTTTATGCCGACTCAATCGTGTTTTCAAACAAAATAAAGGGAAGGCTGAGCAAGGAAAAAGACTGTGACTACCTTGTCCGGTATATCCGCGACAGCTCATTGACAAACTTGCCCCGGGAGTTTTACCCGGCTTATACAGTCGTATTCTATCTCATCACCAGCTATTCCTTTGAACCGAAAGACGGGGTCCTGAACCAGCTCAAGGGATCGGGCTCGCTCCGGTATTTCAAGAGCGCCAAACTGCAAAAACTATTCGGAGAGTTGAGCGTCTATATCAACAATGTCCGTGACAGGAACGACCAGGAATACCAGTTCTTCGCCAGCCCCATCAAACAATTTGATCTGAAACACTATGATTTTAACTGGATGAATGAATTAAGGAAGCTGGATGAAAATGGATATAACATGGATCTTATTGCCAGGTACCGGGCGGGGAATATGATGATTAAGGCAGACATTTTAAACCTGGATTCTTTTGACCGGGGTGAAGCGATAAATATGATTCAATTTTACAAGCAGATGCTGGTGTCGACACGCACCCTGGCGATGAAAGATTATATAACCGCAAACAATAAGCTGTTGCAGGAGCTGAGAAAACAATATAAGCTGAAATAAATCACCTGCCTGAACAATGATTCGCAATCCATAAAAGCGATTGTTTGATTTCCAGATCATTGCAGCTTCAACAAGATTCCCGCAGCTGGATCTTTCATCAAAATTTAGCACTGGAAATCCGGTAAAATCCCCGGACTACTGCATTCATGCAAACTACCTTAATCAGGATCACCAATAGCGGTGATTAGGGTCATTAGCCAGGGCTGTCCTTTATTGTAATTTACCTGAAACCATGGATGTATGAAAACGATTAAAAAGAGCAGGGGCATGCTGCTGGTGATGGCGATCGTGATGTGGTGCATGCCGCTCACGGCCAATGCGCAGTCTTTTATGCCGGATTCCAACCAGGTATGCTTTTACGAAAATGAAAATTATACCGGTGCGCATATTTGTATCAACTCCTCCGGCGAATACACCGATCTCACCCGTTTTTTAGTGGGGAACACAACTGCTAAATGGGACAATAAGATTTCTTCGGTCATTATCGGAAAATATGCCTGCGCCATCATGTACGAACATCCCAATGGCGGAGGCTACTGCCTGGTACTGCGCGGCAATGGGGTGTCCGCCAGAAAGATCCCCAAATTAAGTCCTTATAATTTCAACGATAAAACCAGTCATATCAAGAGCCTCCCTTATCCGCTTAACCTTCCGCCGGAACCAATGGAAGATGAGGTGATCGTATTTGAACATAACAATTTCGATGGGTATGCCTTTCGATGGGGCGCCGACGGGGATATTGCCGACCTCACCCGGCAACTTATGGAAGACCCGGTAACAGGAAATAATTCCACCTTTACCTGGAATGACCGGATCTCTTCTGTCAAGCTGGGTGCCAGGACCTGCCTGACCGCCTGGAACAATATAAATTATGGGGGTCAAAAATGGTTTTACCGGGCCAATGGCAACAATGCATTCAACATTACCGATCTGGCACCTCTTGGGGCCGGCGACAGGTTCAGCTCCTATAAGATCCGCTTCCGGGACCGTTGTATACAGTAGTATGACTCCCGGCTGCAGCGCCCCGCCGGCAGGAAAAAGATGTAATGTACATTACTTCCGGCTTTATAAATATATCAAAGCTGCAATGTTGGGTCAATAAGGAAGTAATCCTGTTAATATGTATAGGTTTTTTTGCCTTTAGGATATTGAGTGTTCCCCCGGCAGCCACAGGCAGAAGGCTTGCTGGCGGCAGGTGTTCCGTTATAGACAACTTTCCCCCGATCCGGCGATATTTATTTTATATGATACTCCTCCCGGATCAATGCAATAAGTTCAACCATCATCCCTTTCAGGTTTTCATAGCCGAATTTCATATTTGAATAATCTTTCCGGTATGCCAGCAAGGCATTTTTAAATTCAAAAAGTAATATATTAAAGTCATTCAACGGCAAGGGGTTTTTATTTTCCCGGATTAAGCTGTCAACCCAGCCCATGTCAGCGGGTCCTACCGGCTTAAACCCAAAACGATTATACAGCTGGTTGATGATGTCCTGCACATAAACCTTGTTGGCCAGTTGCATCGCCGTTTTATAAAAGAAGGCATGCAATTCCGCGATGTTTTTCATCGCATCATTGTTGAACTGGTCGAACAAAATGATCCTATTGGCCACTTTTTGCTTCCGGATCAGTCGGAATCCCCCGGCATTTTTCAATTGGGATATGGTTCTGTCGTTATAAGAAAAACTATAATAGTCCATTGCCTTATTGAGATACCGGTAGGATGTTGACGTGCTGGCAGGATTCGCCGGAATTTGAATAGCATTTGCGACAGAGTCAATGCTGTAATTGATCGTATCCCAATACCGGGAAGCATAAGCGAGCAGGGAGGTATCGCTTTTTAAATCGGCGAGCATCGAAATCATAAATTGCCTTTCGCGCTGATGCTCGACACGGTGTTCCCTGAAATTTTCCGCCAGGAAACCGCAGAAAACGGCCAGGAACAGCATCAAAAATTCCCAGAAATAATGCGTCCATTTTCTGCGGGCTGTCTGCGTGTGGTGGTGTACATCCATGATGGCTTGTTGGCGGGAAATGAAGGTATGATTTACGGGCTATTAAATGCCGCTCCGATTCTTTAAGTTGCCGCTTTCATCAATAAAGGGGTCGGAACGCAGTACTTCCCACTCTATTCCAACTGTCCGGCACGTTCCGCCCGGGCAACAGGGGAAAGCCGGGATTCCATAACGTACCTAATTTCCAATAGCATCTTTTCTTCCCACCATCCTGAAACAGAGTCGCTTCGCAGTACTGGCCTGTCGGTATCCTCTCTTTTTCAGGAAATAATATCTTTATGTCAAAATTTTTAGGTTGGTCAATTTTTACGAAGATATCAGGCAGAATCCCCATTACTTCAGGCAACTGAGTTGCGGAGAGCTTCTCATTACCAAATACGATTGCCCGATCGAAAAAAATTTTGAGGACCTCTGGAGCAATCATAATTATATCGTCTATATCGTGGAAGGACGTAAGATCTGGCACACGGCGCATGGGTCGTATGACCTTCGTAAAGACAGTTGTGTGCTGGTGAGAAAAGGAGCCAGCATCGTAGAACAGTTTTTTGACTCCCGGTTCTGCCTCATCGTTTTCTTTCTCACCGATGAGTTTATCTGTGATGTGCTGAAATCAAAAAAAGCCCCGATCAGGAAATACGGCGAAAAATTCCAGCCGGTAATTCCCATCGACAATTCTCCGGCCGTCCAGGCATTTTTTCATTCCATGATGCCCCATTTTGCCGCCAGCCACGGCACGGATCCCTCACTGCTGGAATTAAAATTCCGCGAACTCATCCTGACGATCGCCGATAATCCCAGGAATGAACTACTGTTAACTTATTTCTGCTCCCTCCTGCATGAACCGCAATCCGTTTCCCTGCAAAGGGTGATGGAAGACAATTACTGCTTCAATTTAAAGCTCGAAGAATTCGCCCGGCTCGCCAACCGCAGCCTCTCGGCTTTCAAAAGGGATTTTCAGAAAACCTTCCATGCCACGCCCGGTAAATGGTTGATGGAAAAACGCCTGGCCCATGCCATGCATTTGCTGACCAACCTGAAAAAAACGGTTTCAGAGGCTTCCTTCGAATCGGGATTTGAAAATCCTTCCCACTTCAGCCGCGCCTTTCGCCGGCATTTCGGCGAAAGTCCCGCCCGTATAAAACAGCGATCGGCTGTCTGAACCTTACAGTCAACTAACTGAACTCCCCGGTAAAGTCATTCCGGCATCAGGGCTATAGTTTTGAGCCCGTTATCCATTTAAACTTATCATACCATGAACCTGTCCATTTTTTCAAAAGAAAAATTCAAACACTTCGGGAGAAAGGCCCTGATCATGTACCTGTGCTGGTGTATCGTAAAGGGATTGGTTTTCCTTTTTGTCGGAGCCAGCCTGATGCGTTAAGTAAACCTTACACTTATGTCGTTGCAAAGCCAGCATAAAAATAAACGAATGGAAATTTCCGCCGCAGCCCGGAAGCGCCTGGAAACCCAGGGTTATCTTGGCATGGATGGCGCATCTCTTGGCCGTATCAAATACTGGCTTCGCTTAACGCCCGCGATCTGTATGTCGTGGACGGTCCTGGGTACCCTGCTGCAATCGCCGGCTGTATTATGGACTTTCGTAGCCCTAGCCCTTGGGGGCGCCATATTACCGGTAAACCCGTTCGATAGCTTTTATCATTACGCGCTCCGGCATTTATTTAAAAGCCCCCGTCTTCCGCGGTTTCCCGCGCCCCGGCGGTTTTCCTGCCTGCTGGCGGCAACGATGGTATCGGTTTCCGCCTGGTCAGTACAATCCGGTTTTTTCATGCCCGCTTATATCATTGGCGCCATCGCGCTGCTGGTGGGTCTTCTGCAGGTAAGCATGGGGATTTGCATTCCCGCCATTATTTATGGGCTGATATTCCGAAAACCCCTGACTTGCAGTGTATGATGGGTGATTAAAAAAATGTTGCCTGGAATAAAGAAACTGATGGCGGCATTCTCTCGCAAACGCGGACGAGTACAAATAAAGGATTGTCGCCTGTATCAATGCCCCTTTTGACCGATCCTTTTTCACTTTTCCGAAATACCCCGGCGATTAGGGAAAATGAAGTTTACTTCAGTATATTAGTCCTCCCCGGTAAAGCCGCCGGTGAAAACCACCACCATGGAAGTACATGCCCATACGCATACGCCCCGGAAAAAATGGACGCATTATTTATGGGAATTCCTCATGCTATTTCTCGCCGTATTCTGCGGTTTCCTGGCCGAAAATCAACGGGAACATATTTTGGAGCACCAGCGGGAAAAAGTGCTGATGAAAAGCATGGTGAAAGACCTCCGGACCGATACGGCCATGTTTTCCCGGACTTACCGGATGATCACCGGCATGATCACCCATATCGATTCGCTGATCCCGCTATTGTCATCACCGGGTGAAACGGCAGCCGCCGCCAAAAAAATTTACGGGCACGATGTCTGGATCAACCTTTACTACAAGGTCATTTATACTGACCGCACGATCCAGCAATTAAAAAATTCGGGGAATTTCAGGCTGATCCGGAAGAACAATGTATCCGATGCCCTCATCGCTTACGACGCCTTCGTGCGGAACTACGTGATCCAGATGCAGGATGATTATATCTGGGTGCAGTCGGAAAAACTGGGAGAGGCCCGGACCTCTCTATTTAAAGCGTCCGTATTCAGGAACTGGTTAAAAAAGGGTTACAATTATAATGACGTAGAATTACCGGCTGCCCCTTATTTCCTGTCTGCGGAAAAATCGAAACTGGATAATTATATCAATCACCTGGAAACCTATGCAACAGCCAATGAATGGTTTTTAGTCAACCTGGACAATGCCATACAGCAGGCTGAAAAACTGGACTCACTCATCACGCAGGAATATCACTTCCGGTAAAGCCGAATGCAACACTATTTCGTCGGCAGCGCCAGTCCCTGCTGCCGCAGGAAACTAAGCCGGTCAAAATAGCCCCGCTGAAACTTAATCTTATCTCCTTCGATCCGGAAAAAACCGCATCCCCTTAACCCAAGCGGATCGCTCCATTCCAGGATGGCCCAGTTCCCGTCTTCGAAAATATTTTCGACAACGCAGACCATGGTCGCTTTTGAAAACTCTTCCCTGAAAAAAGCCCGGATCGTTTCCTTTCCAACCAGCGGGTCGGTATACACCTGGTGATTGATGGCGTCTTCGTGATAGAGATCCGCCAGCCCGTCTGTATCGGCTTTATTGAATATTTCCACCCACTTTAAAACAATTTCTTTTGGACGCATAACCGAAATTTTTCCAAAATTAATATATGCCTGAAATCGGGATAGGGCATGCCCGGCAATTCATTTTTTTTGTTATGACGGGCGCTTATTTAATAACTTTCCAAAAATCAGTATCATGTCCCTGCAAACGATCCTGGGCGCCAATGGAAGCATCGGAACGGCGCTTGCTAAAGAATTAAAAGCCTATACGGGCCAGGTCCGGCTGGTCAGCCGTAACCCTAAAAAAGTTAATGAATCAGATCAGCTGTTCCCGGCTGACCTCTCTGATCCCGTGCAGGTGGAGAAAGCGATTGCCGGATCTTCCGTTGTTTACCTGGTTGTGGGCTTTGAATATACACTGAAGGCCTGGCGCGAAAAATGGCCCCGGCTGATGCGCGCCGCCATCGACGCCTGCAAAAAACACCATGCCAAACTTGTGTTTTTCGACAATATGTACCTCTACGATTCCAGCGCGATCGGGCACATGACCGAGGAATCGCCCGTTAACCCGCCCAGTAAAAAAGGGATGGTAAGAAAAGAGATCGCAGCGATGCTGATGGATGAAGTGGCAGCGGGCTCACTGACCGCCCTGATCGCCCGCGCTCCCGATTTTTACGGGCCGGGGATCGCGAACAGCGTGTTGCTGGAAGCGGTGTACAAAAACCTGAAAAAGGGGAAGCGGCCCAACTGGTTCATGAACGCCGATAAAAAACATTCTTTCATCTTCACGCCCGACGCGGCAAAAGCCACGTCGATACTGGGCAATACACCCGACGCCTTTAACCAGGTCTGGCATTTGCCGACGGACAAAAACACGCTGACCGCAAACGAGCTCATCGCCATGTTCAACCGGGAAATGAACCTGTCTAAAAAAGTGAGGGTTGTCCCGATGTTCCTGATCAGGATCATGGGCTTGTTTATACCGCTGATGCGGGAAATGCCGGAAATGATGTACCAGTACGACCGCGATTACGTTTTCGACTCCGGGAAATTCGAACGCCGTTTTAATTTTACGCCCACCACCTACGCTGAGGGAATTAAACAGGTGGTGGGAACTTAGGCCCCGCTGTATTGAATTATTAAATCACGCCTCCATAAGCTAATGCGAAGATGATAAACGCCAGCAGCAGGGCGCCCAGCACGATCAACAGGATTTTCAGCCAGGTGGCCATCTTTTTCCGGGCTGAAAGGAATTCTTGAATAGTCATATCCGGGTTCTTGCTCAATGCTTTTTTCATTTTTGACTTCAGCAGGGGAAACGCGATCCGCTGCAGCGGGTTAAGAGTCTTCCCGGTTACCCGCTCATAGTCGCGCGCTGTAAGTGACAGCGCCCATTGTAATCTAACAGGCGGCCAGGCCTCCCCCGGTGAAGCATGACCATGACTGGCAAGAGCCGGGGTGGTGAATCCCATGCAGATCACCCACATGAATAAGCGTGATGATTTTCTCATACTGGTGGTTTTTGAGTATAGTCGTATATCGTTGAAGAAATTAATTGTTCCGGAGATGGGTCCTGCCCCGCCGGCGCTGTTGTTAACCGAGCTTCGACACATTAACAAAAACAATGATCATCAGCACCGCCAGTACGACCAGGATCGCGATCTGCCACCATTTGGTCAGCTTACGGGGTTCCGAAAGAAATTCACGCACCGTCATATCCTGGTTTCTTTTCAGCTCCTTTTTCATTTTTTGTTTTACCATGCCGAAAGCAAAACGCTGTACCGGGTTCATCCTGCGACCGCTAAGGCGGCTAAAATCCGAAGGATTAAGTTTGATGAATGCGCTGATTTTCCACTCCTGCCAGGGCCCTTCGGGAATTCTAACCGGCAAAGCCGTGTTCGCGGAATGACCCTGCAGGGGCGAATAAATCGCCAGCAGGATAAACAAAAACGCCATTCCCGGTAACCGGTTCTTTTGCATTTTGTTGGTTTTTTAATGAAAGGAGCGTATTACCTAAGATAACACTATTTAATAAAGTTTCATACTGCAGCGGCGGACGGGAGAGCCGAAGAATGCAATCAGCCCCCGTTACCCGTTTTTTGTTCCGGGCAAAATAATTTCATGACGGATGGCAGATTTTTTACAACCCGGTCTTCAGGAAAGCTTATATTTAATAACGTATCCGCGAAAACGGCCAAAACCAACAACATGAGCCCCACGCATTCCACCCCGGCGGATACGAGTACTTCATCATTAAACCACGAAGAATCGCGCCTGTTCTCGCTGGATGTGCTGCGCGGGATCGCCCTGCTGGGAATTCTCGTCATCAGTATCGGTGAATTCGGCGGCTTCACTACCAACGAAAAAACATATTACATCACCGGCACCCATGGCGGTAATTACAAGCTGTGGGGGATCGTTTCCATTCTATTCGAAGGAAAAATGCGCGCCCTCTTCGCCCTTGTCTTTGGCGCGGGCATCCTGCTCTTCCTGCAAAAAAAGGAACACCCGGCCCCCATTAGTCCCGCCGATGCCTATATCCGCCGACAGCTCTGGCTGATCGCCTTCGGCATCTTCAACGCCTTCGTGCTGCTCTGGCCCGGCGATATTTTATTTCAATACGGCGTCGTGGGCATCCTGCTCTACGCGTTTACCCGCATGAAGGCCAAAGGATTTTTTATCGCCGCCCTTGTATGCACCCTGGTCTATTGCGGCAAGCAATACTGGAATTACAGCGATGATAAAAAAGATTATAAAAAATTCATGGCGGTGACTGCGGTGGAAAACAAGTTTAAGGCCGACAGCACGGCCCGCGCCAAAAAAGACAGTGCGGCCCGGCCCACCGATACCACGCTGCTGAAAGCATGGAAGGGTAAAAAGAAAATCGCGGACTCCATCGCCAAAAAGAATGATACCCTGACCCGACAGCAAAAATCGGACAAGGAGAAATGGGAAGGGACCGTAAAGGGATTGAAATACGATCCTGAAAAAACAAAGGCGGAGAATAAAGCCATGGGGGTCCGGAACTATGCAAAAATCTGGATGCACCTGATGCCACGGTCGCAGTATAAAGAATCCCAATGGCTTTACCGTACCGGTGTCTGGGATATAGCATCGCTGATGTTCCTCGGGATGGCCCTGTTCAGTATCGGGTTTTTCAATGGCCGCTTCCGTACATCAAATTACCTGTTGCTGGGAATAGGGGCCGTTATTGCCGGGTGGGCCCTTGGCTGGTACCGCGTGCATACTAACAGTATCCGCCTGGCAGACTATGCAAAATATGTGCAAAAGCGCGCGCTGCCCTATGACCTGTTCTTCCCCATCGAGAGGATCCTGCTGGCAACAGGTTACGCTTCGCTAACACTATGGCTGCTGCGCATGCATATTTTCAATTATATCCGGAAGGGGCTGGCGGCGGCGGGGCGGATGGCCTTCACGAATTACCTCCTGCAAAGCGTTATCTGCAGCTTCTTTTTCTATGGCTATGGGTTTGGTTATTTCGGGCACCTGAAACAATGGGAGCTCTATTTCATGGTCGCCGAGATCGCGCTGGTGCAGGTGGTCTTTTCCGTTTTCTGGTTGCGGTATTTCCGGCTGGGTCCGCTCGAATGGCTGTGGCGCTGCCTGATCTATAAAAAATGGCTGCCCAATAAACGATAAATGTTCGCTTATGATAGCACACGGATGACATGGATAATACGGATGAACGCGGATGAAAACGCTGCAAGTCCCGATTAATAAAACCGATATTTCGGATTGGCCTACTCAAAAATTATCGGTGTCCATCTATTCTTTGTGATCCGGGTGCAACCTCAATTAATACAATAACGTTATGACGCTTAACACCCCTTCGCTTGTCCAGCCCGTCAGCACCGCCGATCGCATCAAAAGCATCGATGCCATCCGGGGATTTGCCCTGCTGGGGATCCTGATGATGAATATCCCCGGCTTCGGCATCAACTGGGATTTTTGGTATGGCGTTATCACGGGTCCGCGCGCGGGCAAGGATTACTATACGTTCGCCATCGTTTTCACGCTCTTCGAAGGCACCATGCGCGGTCTGTTTTCCATGCTTTTTGGCGCGGGCATGATCCTTTTCATGCAAAACAAGAAAGAGATTCCGGGCGGCACGCCGGTAGCGGTCTATTATTACCGCCGGCTGCTCTGGCTGGTGTTCTTCGGCCTGATCAATGCCTTCGTGATCCTCTGGCAGGGCGATATCCTGTTTTTTTACGGTCTCTGCGGCATGATTCTTTTCGCCTTCCGCAAACTGAATCCCAAATGGCTGGTGGTGCTGGCCCTTGTCTGCGTTTCCATCGGGGTGGTCAAGAAACAATGGGACTATCATGAAGGACGCGCCAAACGCCTGGCTTATAACGAAGCGATGTCTGCCAAAAAGGAAAACAAAGAACTGACTCCCGAACAACAGGGCGCCATCGCCACCTGGCAGGAGATTGAAAAGAACCAGAAACCCGATACTTTTTATACCAACCGGAACCTCCGGAAAATGCGGTCGGACTATTTCACCATCTTCAGTTATTTCATTCCCAACAATGCCAATGGCGAGATCTACTACATGTACAACGAATGCTGGGATATGCTTTCCATGATGTTTCTCGGCATGGCCCTTTTTGCCTGGGGCTTTTTCACGAACAAACTGCGTACATCCACCTACCTCCTATGGCTGCTCGTCGGTTACGGTATCGGCATTCCCATCGCCTGGCAGATCTTCGACCAGGGATGGATGAATTTCGGGAACCAGGGATCCTATATGGATCACTGGCGTTCCTCGCATATGGTCTTTGTCGAATTCCGGCGCATCCCCGTCACCCTCGGTCATGCCAGCCTGCTGATGCTGGTTTACCGCAGTGGCGTTCTCAAATGGCTGATGCGGGCCCTGGCCAATGTGGGACAGATGGCTTTCAGTAATTATCTTATGCAAAGCATTATCTGCACTTTGTTCTTTTACGGGTACGGGCTGGGTTATTATAACAAACTGCGTTTCCACCAGCTCTATTACGTGGTGTTCTCGGTCTGGATCTTCCAGATGATATTTTCGTCTATATGGCTCCGTTATTTCCGCTTCGGGCCTTTTGAATGGCTCTGGCGTTCGCTGACCTACTGGAAAAAACAGCCGATGAAAAAGAAAAAGGATGAGCCCGTCACTGACGGAACCTGAAATGCCGTCCATGTATTTGCAGGTGCCCATTCCCGCTATTGCAGCGCTGCCCTGCTTTCCGCAATGATGCCGGTAATTAATTTACCGGTTCGTGGTATTTGATTTATTAGCTCCTTCATTATATTGGTATTTGAAAAGTGTAAGATTGGTGTGATAATTTTTTATAATGAACCTTTCAGTTATACGTAAGAAAATTTTTAACATCCGGGGGCAGCAAGTAATGCTTGACTTCGATCTTGCAGAACTGTATGGAGTGGAAACCAAAGTTTTGAACCAGGCGGTTAAAAGAAATGCGGAACGATTTCCCAGAGATTTTATGTTTCGTCTGACCGTCAGGGAATGGAAAAGTAACTGGTCACAATTTGTGACCAGTTCCCTTAAGCATAGGGGGAAAACATATGTACCTTATGTATTTACCGAACACGGCGTTACAATGCTTGCAAACGTGTTGAAAGGCAGAAAAGCCGTTAAAATGTCCATTGCAATTGTACGCGCATTTATTTCTTTAAAACAATTTGCACTGGAACATAAGGATCTATCTGAAAAGCTGGAAGAACTGCGCCGGGAAATTCATGGACGTATAAACGAACACGATATCCAACTCACTGCCATTTATGATGCCATTGAAAACCTGCTTCATGAAAAAGCTGTGAAAAAAAACTGGGAGGAGCGGGATCGAATAGGCTTTACGGCAAGATGACGAATACAACATTCGTATTGAACGGGGTTCCGTCATCCGGACTTTGTGTTACTATTAACATCCCGTTTTACCTCATTTCATTTATATAGCTTAGCTTGACTCCCCAATTACCCGGGACCCTCTTCACTCTCCACCGGGATCTAACGCTTACACGTCACGGCTTCCCTTAACATCACCGTTGACCGGCAGGAACAACAATACGGATTCAGCAACCAGCAGACCTCTTTATGTCCGATCGCTGAGGCGAAAGGGTTTCCGGTATTATGCTAAAATCAATTATTATGGCACGACTCCTCTTCCTTTTTTTCCTGGGCATGGCCCCCGCTTTCTCCTTCAGCCAGTATAACTGGAAACTCGAAAAGAACAAGGACAGTATCAAAGTATATACCTCCAGTACGGCGCATTCATCCTTCAAGGCCGTAAAAGTGGAGTGCACTTTTCCCGGGAATTATTCCAAACTGATCGCCGTGCTTTCCAATGTATCGCGTTTTGAAGAGTGGGTCTATAAAAACAAAAGGAGCGTATTGCTGAAACAAAACAGCCCGCTGGATCTCATTTATTATTCGGAAACCAATATGCCCTTCCCCCTGAGTAACCGGGATGTGGTGATCCATTTGAAGATAAGGACCGATAGTCTGCCGAAATTCCTGAGCATTTCCGGAAATGTGGTGGATGACATGTTCCCCGAAGTGCCTACTAAGGTCCGCGTGCCAAAATATGCGTCGAACTGGAAAGTGACCATGCCCGAGGCCGGGAAGATCCATATCGATTTTATCGTTGAACTGGACCCCGGCGGCTCCATTCCTGCCTGGGCCGCCAATATGTTTGCCGAAAAAGGTCCCTACGGAAGTTTCAGCAAACTGGGAGAACGGTTGCGGCAATAAAATGGGTACCCGTTGTTTCCTTTCTCATTACTGGCTTAATTGACTGATATGACCCATTTGACCTATATGACCCATATGACCTATATGACTTATATGACTCCTCTTACTTAACCCCCGCCATGTCCCCCGTATTCTTTTTTTCTTACCTGACCCATTCCAATTACTTTTTCTTTCTATTGAAATCAAAGATCAGCGGAGGGCCCTGGCGACGGTACTTCCCATTCCGGATCTTTTGAAGGGACGGGCTATGATAACAAACTGCGTTTTCACCGGCTCTTTAATATAGTGTTCCCGGACCGGGTCTCCCGGTTGTTATTTTCGTATATAGGTTTCCGTTATTTTTTATCCGGCCACGTAAATGACCAGGGCGGTCGCTGACCTGCCGGAAGAAGCAGCCGCTGTGGAAATGAAGCGAAAACTCTTCGTGACCTGAATACCCGGATGACCGCATTCTTCAGAAAATTCCGGACTGACCATATCAAATATTTTTTTTATATTTAGATACGTTTGCTTAACCAGGAAGTTTATGCCTGCCTACGGAATCGAAATCATCCTGAATCGCCAGCTGGCGGATTGCCTCTCGATGCCGGTGTTTATTACCGACACGGCCGGCAACCTGATTTTCTACAATGAACCCGCCGAGCACCTGCTGGGTACCCGGTTTGAAGACACGGGAGAGATGAAAGTGGAAACATGGGGCACGATCTTCAAACAAAAAGACGAGAACGGGGAACTGCTGCCTATGGAGAGCCTTCCCCTTGTGAAAACCCTGCGTAACCAGTATCCTTATCACAAAACTTTCTGGATAGAAAGCCTGAAGGGAAAAACGGAAAAAATTTCAGTCACCTCCTATCCCATTATCGGCCGATCCGGGAATTTCCTCGGCGCGGTCGCCATTTTCTGGGAAGCCAAAGACACATGAAGATCCATCTGCGGGGCGTGCGGGGCTCTATCCCCGTCACCCACCCCGACTACGCGTACTATGGGGGGAATACCACCTGCGCAACCGTTTGGGAAAACGATTGCCTGCTGGTGCTGGACGGCGGCTCGGGGATGCAGAAATTCGAAGCGCCCGGTAATGAATTGAAAAGAGTGGACATCCTGCTCACACACCTGCACCTCGATCATATACAGGGACTCGGCTTTTTCAATCCTTTCTTTAATCCTGCGCTGGATATCCATATCTGGGGACCGGCCAGTACAAGCAGCCTGCACGCGCGGCTGAGCCGTTATTTGTCGCCGCCCTTGTTTCCCGTATTACTCCGCGACCTGCCCTGCAAGCTGACCCTGCATGAAATCGGGAATAACCGTTTTTCCATCGGCCATTATTCCGTCTTATCGCAATATGTGATACATCCGGGTCCTACTGTGGGTTATCGCATTGAAGGACAGCATTCCGTTTTTACTTTCCTGCCCGATCATGAGCCGGCGCTGGGAGCAAAAGGATTGCCCTCCAACCCGAAATGGATTTCGGGGTATGACCTGGCGGAAAATACCGACCTGCTGCTGCACGATGCACAATATTCCCTGCAGGAATATCCTTCCAAAAAAGGCTGGGGTCACAGCAGTATGGACGATGCCGCCCTGTTCGCGACAGTCGCGGGCGTAAAACGCCTGCTGCTTGCGCATCATGATCCCGGGCACCATGATAAACAGCTGAATGAACTACTGACCGAACTGAAGCTCAGGAGCGGGTTCCCGATGCCTTTTGAATTGGCCGCGGAAGGCATGGAGATCCAGTTACCCTGACAATCCCGGTCATTACCTTTGCGCCGGTATGCTTTATCCCTTTCTGAATATTTTCTTTTTCCTCTTCCACACGGCTTTTACGCTGTTCAACATCACGGGATGGATCTTTCCCAAAACCCGGAAATGGCATCTCACCACGATGCTCCTGACCGCTTTTTCCTGGTTCGTACTGGGCATCTGGTATGGCTGGGGTTATTGCGCCTGTACCGACTGGCACTGGCAGGTGCGGGAAGCGATGGGTTATCATGACCGTTCCAACTCCTATATTCATTTCCTCCTGCTGAAATTAACCGGGAAGGATTTCGATCCCGGCCTGGTTGAAAACATCACCCTATGGGTTTTCCTGGTATGCTTTCTTCTTAGTGTGGTGCTGAATTATAAAGATTGGAGACGGAAAGCCGCCAAATAATTATAAAGCTGAGCGGGTGCCCGGATCCTTATCCGGCAGTTACCTGTTCCGCTGCATTCCATTATACGCGTACTTTTTTCTCCCCGCCCGCTTATATCTTCATGAGTCAATGTGACATAGGAGGCAAAAATCAATGTCATAAAATAACATACTAAAATCATTTACCTTACCTCTAAATCTTTTGCCCGTCATAAAAAAGCATGTTATGAAAACACATTCGAGTCGATTCGCCATTACATCCCTGGTCATCATTTCCCTTTCTGCAATTTTTGTATCCGGTTGCGGGCAAAACAATAAAGATAAAAAGGTGACTGATAAAGTCGAAGCGGCAAAACCCGTGGACAATACACCGGTGGTTAATCCGGATACCCAGGTAACCGTCACACCGGTTGTTACTACCAGGACAGATTCCGTCCGGAAGCCGGTAACAGATACAGTAAAAAAAGTAACCGTGCCGGTAATAAAACCGGTTACCGTACAACCAACCCAACCCGTAAAACCCGCGGTTGTCAATAAACCCGATGTACCGGCAACCAAACCGGTCACGGAGCCTGTAAAGCCCACCGTTCCTGTAACCAAACCAGTTACAGAACCTGTAAAACCTACGGTACCCGATACTAAACCAGTTACAGAACCCGTGAAGCCGCCGGTTGTCAAAGAACCGGAGCCCAAAATCGTTACCGCTGAAAACCCGGCTCCCGTCCAGGACGACTGGATCGTTCCGGCGAAATATAAAACCATGGCCAACCCCTATCCTGCCGACAAAGAAAATCTTGAATTAGGCAGTACCCTGTACGGAACCCATTGCAAATCCTGCCATGGATCGAAAGGAAAAGGTGATGGCGCAAAAGCCTCGACGATCGATACCAAAATGAGGTCTTTTCTCGGCCCGGAATTTCTGGCACAAACACCCGGTGAAATTTTTTACAAAACCACTTTCGGTCGCAAGGATATGCCGAAGTTTGAAAAGAAAATAGCCGATCCGGAAGAACGCTGGGCGCTGGTGAATTATATTTTGAGTTTGAGGAAATGACGACGTCGCCCTGGTGCGTGTCCCCACGCACCAACTAATTTACATGTCCGCTATACCCCAAAAACTATTTACCCCTTCCCGGTTTCTGCCGGAAGATCATTGATAATAAATGGAACAGTTCCGGGTGTTTTTCTTCCAGCAAATCCGGCCGTTCAAAAAAATATTCCGATACGACCGCAAAAAACTCGGCTTCATTGGTGCTGCCATAAGGATTAATATCCGACTGATCGCGCCGGATCCGTTCAATTTCTTCCCGCATCAGTTGCAGCCAGGGCAGCACATAGGGCTGTTGCAGGATGAACGCGGGTACGCCGTCGGTGGCGCCATCCGTTTTATCGACCAGGTGCACGAATTCATGTATCGCCGTATTGTATTTCCCCGTTTTGTTCAAAAAAGCCTGGCGCAGTTCCCACTGTGATAAAACCATCACGCCATTGAGGGCGCCGCTTCCCACCATGCCTGAAATAGTACGGTCATTCCCGGTCTGTTCAAAGTCATGATTGAACTGGCCGGGATACAATAGCACTTCCCGCAGGTTCACATATTCCCATCCCGGAAACCCGAAGATGGGAATGATGGCGCTGGAAGCCACCAGCACCCGGTCAAGGTCTTCCACCGTTGTGCCCACCCCGGTGATCTTCGTCTGCGCTAAGAATAACTGCAACCGGTTTTCAAAATCCCGCTTTTTTACATCCTCCAGCTGCCGGTAAAATTCAACCTGTTCCTGCAGGATGTTCCGGTAAGAATCAGACAGGGGTAGTACGTTTATTATTTTCCTGCGGGGCTTTGCCCATACAATAAACAGCAGCAGTAATACCGCCAGCACCAACAGGATTTTCAGGATGATATCCATTCGGGTTATGAAATTAGGAAGATGAAAATGAAAAGCGGAAACATCTTCCCGGGCGGAACGTTAACCTGTTATTTTATTCTACCTTTAAATAAATTCTCCGTTGCATGAAAAACCGGAATTATTATTATTGTTTTTCAGCGTTACTACTTTCAATCCTCCTGTTTTCCTGTTCTTCTTCCAAACCGCTTACCCAACCCGATCATCAACCCGGTTCCCCGCAGGCCCTAAGGGAATTCCGCGCGGCCTGGGTGGCTACCGTGGCAAATATCAACTGGCCCGGCAAGCCGGGACTGCCCGTGGAAACACAAAAACAGGAAGCCCTCGCCCTCCTCGATTATTTAGAGGCGCATCATTTCAACGCGGTGATATTGCAGGTGCGCCCGCAGGCCGATGCTTTGTATCCTTCCGCAATCGAACCCTGGTCCTATTACCTGACCGGCCGGCAGGGAAAAGCGCCGGAGCCGTTTTATGACCCGCTTGCTTTCTGGGTGGAGGAGTCGCACCGGCGCGGCATTGAATTGCATGTATGGCTGAACCCCTATCGCGCGCATCATAAAGACGGAAAAGAAATCAGCGATCAGTCAGTGGTGAAACAACATCCCGACCGGGTATTATATTTAAAAGAAGGTTACTGGTGGATGGACCCGGCGAAAAAAGAAGTACAGGACCAGACCAATGCCGTGGTGATGGATATCGTAAACCGCTATGATATCGACGGGGTGCATATGGACGATTATTTTTATCCCTATCCTTCCTATAACGGGAATGCCGATTTTCCCGATACGGCGAGCTGGGCGGCGTACCGGAACGGGGGCGGAAAATTATCGCGGGGCGACTGGCGGCGCGACGCCGTGAACCAACTGATCGAAAGAATGTACCGGAATATCAAAGCGCGAAAACCCTGGGTGAAGTTTGGAATCAGTCCCTTTGGTATCTGGCGCCCGGGTTATCCCGAATCGGTGGAGGGATTTGACCAATACGACCAGCTCTACGCCGATGCGCGTCTCTGGCTGAATAAAGGATGGCTGGACTATTTCACCCCGCAGTTATACTGGCCCGTGAACCGTTATGCGCAGAGTTTCCCGGTACTGCTGGGTTGGTGGGCCGGTGAAAACAAACTGAACCGCCATCTCTGGCCCGGTATCAGCGTGGGCCGCGACAGCAGCGACAAAAACCTGGACGAGGTCCTCAACGAAATCATGATCGACCGCGGCATGCTGCCCCAGTCGAAAGGCGTGGTGCACTGGAGCATTTCTTCGCTGACCAATAACCGTAGAATGGGTGACACCTTGCTGAAAACGGTTTACAAAAAACAGGCGCTGGTGCCGCCCAGTCCATGGCTGGGTCAAAACGCGCCCGCCCGTCCCGAAGTCAATACCGTTCCGGCGGGAGATAAATTAAAGATCAGTTGGACTCATCCGGATTCAGCCTCCGTTTTTCACTGGGTGCTTTATTACCAATACGGTGGTGTGTGGGATTACCGGATTCTGAACAGCCCTGAACGTTCCGCGGAACTGGCACTGACCAACGGTACCGGCGCCGCAGTCCAACCATTGAAACAAATAGCCGTCACGGCCGTTGACCGGCTGGGCAATGAAAGCGGGATGAAAATAATTACCCGGTAATTATCCGCAGCATTATTAATCCCTACTTGACCGAAAAAAAAGCTGCGGTTCTTCCGTGTCTGCCGCAGGGGAAATGATTACAGGATGATTTTCCCTGATAATTGATATTTTTATCTTACGCTGAAATGGAAAAACAACTCGCCATCCTCATGGCCGATCTTTCCGGCTATACCGCCCTCACGGAAGTGCATGGCGCAGAAGCCGCCATGTCGCTGGTAGAACGGATGATGAAGCTTGTCAACCGATCGCTGGTGGGCGAGAGCCGCCTGCACCAGCGGATCGGGGACCAGGTCGTGATCGTTTCTCCCTCGGCCGAACAACTGGCATACACCGCCACTTTTTTATTTGAACTGATCCATGAAGAAGAGGAGTTTTTACCCATGCACGCGGGATTGCATTATGGCCCCATTCTGGAAAACGAAGGCTCCTTTTATGGTTCTACCATCAATACGGCCGCCCGCATCATGTCGGGCGCCGAAAAGGGAAAAATTCATTGTTCCCGGGAATTCCTGCAGCAGTTGCCCGCTGAACATTCCTTTGTGTATAATCAGCTTGGTGAAAAAAAATTTAAAAACCTGATGCAGCCGCTGGAGTTGTTCGAACTGAGTTGCTGCATCGAATATATTTCCCGTGTTTTTGTCATCGACCCCGTCTGCCACATGCTGATCAAAGAACCCGCGAAAGCCTTTCCGCTCCGGCACGGCGGCAACACCCTGTACTTTTGTTCGGAAGGGTGCCGGGAATTATTCATGACGATGCAGCAAGTGGAGTAAAAGATTGTTCCGCCGGATTTATGTACGCCCATCCTCTGCTTCCGGGCCCTGGAGAAACTCATTGGTGTAGATGCGGAACAGTAAAATGATATAGTTCACCAGCAGCGGCCCGAAGATCAGCCCGATGAATCCGAAAAGGCCCAGCCCCACAATCACACCCAGCACGGTAACCATGGGATGCACATTCCCGAGTTTCCGGAGCAGGGTGATCCGTGATACATAGTCGATATTGCCGGTAACGACCAGGCTGTACAGGGCCAGCCCCACCGCATTCCAGGTGTCGCCGCTTGCGTACATATAGATGACCAGCGGTACCCAAACGATCATGGTGCCCACCACGGGGAAAAAGGCGAAGACCCCGGTGAAAAATCCCCAGAGCACAAATTCATCCAGTCCGAAAATGGCATAGCCCAGCATACCCGTCAGTCCCTGGATGATGCAGATGACCGGGATGCCCAGGGCGCTGGCTTTCACGATCCGCTTGGTTTCGGAGGCCAGCAGGTGGATATTATTTTTCCGCAGGGGGAGTATGCCCGCCAGGTAAGTTTCTATTTCCCGGGCGTGTACCAGCATGTAATAAAGTACAAAGAGCAGGAGGACCAGGTTCAGAAACAGATTCACCGTATCGTTGAGCAACCCGGGCAGGAAAGCCGTGAGCCGGTTCAGCGACTCAGACAACGCCTCATCCGAAATAAGGGTTATGCCGGATCGCTTCTGTACATCATTGATGGCCGCCCGGGCTTTATTCAGCATCAGGGCCGGATCGTCGAGGAAACCCTGGATCTTGGGTTGCAGCAATACCACCGTGATATAAATAATGAGAGCCAGGATCAGCAGGTAGAATAAAAGGAACAGGCCCGCCGTCCATTGCGGGTGCCATTTGCGGTGATATACCAGTTGAAAATAAGTGCCCCGGCTGATGATATACAGCGTGAGCGCTCCCAGCAATCCCGGCAGAAAGATCCGTAATTCTTTCAGGGAAAGGAGGATCATGACGATCAGGATCGACAGTATCAGCAACTGTTTAACCCGGCTGTTGAATACGTTCATCATTTCGCTTACGCTTCGTGCTGCTAAGTTGGTTCAAAAAATTGTGATTCTGTATGAGTCATCCGGATTAACCGGAAAATTTCTTACCTTACTGCAAACCCAGCCTATGCGTATCGTACAGGTCATTGCCAAACCGGGTTGCACGAATTTCGTTTCGCTGGTCAAACAAAAACAGCGTGAACTGAAACAGAAAAAGCGGGGCACTTTCTATCCCGCGAAACCCAATAAATGGAAACATGTCAGTTACGCAGGATATATTAACCTGCCCAAAACGCATAAACATGTAACGCTGTTTGAAGTGATGCCCGGTCCCGGCGAAGGGAAAGACTGGCAATTACTGCATTCTTTCCTGGGTTTTCTTGACCGCCATTTCCACGATGAGATCGAATCCATTACCATTTTTTACCGGGATCAGGGATAGGCGGGTCTCTAATCGGGCTGATAATTTATTCAGCGTATTTAATATCTTTACCCGTTTAAGATTAGAAACGCTACATGGTTAAGACGCTTTGGCTGACAGTTTTGTCGCTGTCGGTGGGGACCCTTTTATTCGCCCAGTCCTATAATTTCTACTACGGGAACCTGCATGCTCATTCGGGGCTCTCCGATGGTAACCAGGACTCTGTTACATCCGGGAGGGGTACGCCCGCGCCTGATTATGCATATGCCAAATCCAGTTTCCACATGGATTTTCTCGGCATCTCCGATCATAACCATTACCAGGCGGGTATGAAGACGCCGGCCGATTACCATGCGGGCGTTGCGCAGGCGACGGCGGCGAACCAGGACGGTACCTTTGCTGCCTTATATGGTATGGAATGGGGCGTGATCAGCGGCGGGGGGCATGTGATCGTATACGGGATCGACAGCCTGGTGGGCTGGGACAAACAGGCCGACGGGATAACCAACGATTATGATATTTTCTGCGCCAAGAACGATTATGCCGGTCTCTGGAACATCGTGAATGCCCGGCCAGGATCATTTTGCACGCTCGCGCATCCGAATTCTTCTGATTATTCCAATCTCACGGGTGGCAGTTTCAATACTGCGGCAAACCAGGCCATCGCGGGTTGTGCTTTCCGGAGCGGTTCGGCCTTTTCCACCACTACCGATTATTCCGATCCCGCGCCCAGTTCATACGAAATCTATTACAAGACTTTACTGGCGAAAGGATACCATGCCGGTCCGCAGATCGATGCCGATAATCACAATACCACTTTTGGCCGCACGCACAAGGGCCGTACCGTCGTACTGGCTCCTTCACTTACCCGCGCCAACCTGCTTTCCGCCCTGCGGAACCGCCGCTTCTATGCTTCCGACGACTGGAATGTGCAGGTGACCTTCACCGTTAGCGGCAACTACATGGGGAGCGAGGTATTACTCACTAGCAATTCGGTCATTAACGTTTCGGTAACCGATCCGGATGGCGGGGACAATGTTGCCTCGATACAGATCTATTACGGCGTACCCGGCAGCGGCAGCGCGCCCACGGTGCTAACCTCCGGCAGTTCATCTGCGCTCAGCTATACGCATACCACTTCGCCCGGAAACCAGTACTACTATTATGCCCGCATCACGCAATCCGACGGCGACATCATCAATACCGCGCCGGTATGGGTGAACCGAACCAGTATCGTATTGCCGATCAACGGGCTCGTATTCACGGGAGAGGAAGTCAACAAACTCGCCCTCCTGCACTGGCGCACGGAAACCGAAACGGATAATCATTATTTCGTGGTGGAGAAATCATGGAACGGGATTGATTTCTTCCCGATCGGAACGGTAAACAGTCTCTACCATAACAGCCAGTTCCCCTGCAATTACAATTTTACCGACAGCAGCGCCGCTGACGGTACACAGTTCTACCGGCTGCAACAGGTGGATTACAGCGGCCGTAATCAATATTCGTCTGTGATCGCGCTGACCATCCATAAACCCGGGCTTGAATTAATCAGTCTTTACCCCGTGCCCGCGACAGATCGTCTCTTCCTGCGCTTTCATGCCCTGACCGATGGAAAGGCCGAATGCCTGGTCTATTCGGAAGAGGGCCGTCAGCTGATGCAGCTGGCTTTATCGTATAACCGCGGCGTCAATGAACAGCGGATCGATGTGGCAACGCTGCCGGCGGGTGTCTACTACCTCGTATTAAGGCAGCCGGATAAACGAGTGCTGGAAACAAAATTTGTAAAATAAAAAGCGGGGAAGAGATCCGGGCGGAAAAAGCAGGATCCGTCTTATCAGAAGAGAAAATTAATTTCCTGCATCCGCAAAAGCTAATAAGCATGCTGCGCACATAACCTGCCGGCGCCGCAAAAACGTTTTTACGCATCCCGGCCCGGACAAACCGGAAAAGAAACCTTCTTATTTTTTCTTGTCGCCAGAGGTGTTCTTTTTCCTCAGATCAGCCCGATGGGCCCGTTCATAAGTCTGTATGTCCATAAAACGGCCATTGGCATCTCTTACGGCATACAATTTCTTACCGCTGCTGCTGCGGTGCGTGGTTCTTCTTACCGGCATAAAATAAAATTTAATGCGTTATCGGTTACGTGTACTTCTTTACACATACCAAGGTAAAGAACGGGCGGCAGCTCCGGTATGACCGCCTGCAAGTTTCAATATGATAATGCTCAGTCGCTTTGCTATAGTTTTTCCGTCCTGTTATCATGCTGTGATACGGTAGGCAGGGATTCCGGGCATGGCGGGGATGGCGAAGGGAAGCCGGATATCCCGGACCCGAATACCGGCGCCCCCGGTTTATTACCAGAGTTCCCAGTCGTATTCCAGCGATTCCCGCCGGCTCGTCGGTTTTTGTCTTCCCCCGGTCAGGGCTTCCACCGAACGGCTGACATATTCTTTAAGTTCATTTACAGTGATGATTGAATCTAGATTCGCATCCGCCGCTTTTTCCAGCAGTCCTTTTTTCACACACCAGGTAAACACGCCGTTCTGCCAGTTGGCGTCTTCGAGCGCATATTCCAAACCCCCTGCCGCACTGATCACTACGGTACCGTTATTATTCCCTACGTCCGAAAAAAGTTCCCGCATCAGTTCAAAACTATTCTGTAATCCCACTGTAGTGGATTTGGCAACGATAATGCCGCCTTTTTGCGGACCATAGGCTTTCAGGTTGTTATTGACCGACAGGGTATCGCCCGCAGCATCCTTATCCAGTTCCCCGCTATGGCAGGCGTCGATCCACAATAATCGTTTACGGGCGGGGATACCGGATAACAGGCTTTCTATAGCCGGATAGCTTAAGCCGTAGCGGGAAACCTGGTTAAAATCCATGTCATGCGTGGCAAAAAAGAAATTCCCGGAACTGTCGATCAGCCCGTGACCGCTCAGACTGATCACCACCCGGTCTTCCACGCCGGTTTGCTCCAGCTTTTTTCTGATAGCCAAAATGGAAGACGCGGTGGCCGTTTCGTTCAGAAAGGTATCCACGGATGCGCCGGGATATTTTTCGGCGAAAGCCTTTGCCAGGTCGCGTATGTCTTTATCCGCGTAACGCAGGTTCATCAGGCTGTCGCGGTAGCGGCTCACGCCCACTCCCACAAACCAGGTGCGGGGAGCCGGCGCGGAAAATTCGGCTGACACGGAAAGGTATTCGGGCGCAGAGACAAACCCGCTGCGGGTGCCGGCCAGCAACTGCAGGCGGTTCAAACCGCGGGATAAGGGGATGGCCAGTACAGTATCTACTAACGGTAATGGATAATTGAAAACATACCCGTTGCCCGCAAAAACAGGTACGCCGTTATCCAGCACCTGCACCAAACGGATGGAATCGCCTTCCGGCGCGCGTGCCGTAATGTGCAGCGACAGCGAAGAAGCCGTTACCGGCTCGGGTATCCGTTCTTTGTCCCTAATATCCACCACGGGGCTTTTCAGCAATACCTGCCGCAGGTCCTGCGCGGGGAAATAACGGTATCGCCGGGCGACGGTCTTCCCGATCAGTTCATTGAAAGCGGTATTGCGTGACCCCGATCGCAGCAGCACCGAATCGGGCCTGTTGAACCAGATATCAAAATCGCCGGGCAGGTATCCCTTTCCGTTCAGCACAAAGGCCAGGTTGTTCATTGCCGTTTTTTCGCCCCGGTACAGGTAATTGTTCAGGATCTCTACCGGTTTGAAATTTTTATAGGAAGTGAAATACAGGTGATCCGCATTGTTGGTAATGACATGCAATTCCTCTTCAGACGCGAGCGCAAAACCGCCCGGTACATGACGAACGCTGAACCCGTCTGAAAAGGGAAGTGTTTTCCATAACAAGGTATGATCGCTGAGCCGGTGCAGTTGCAGGACGGTATACGCTTCGGACGCTATCCGGTCGGCGGCGATATCGGTTTCGAATGAAAAAACGGAGGGATCCTTAAAAACCAGTTTCGCCTGCGGGCGTTCCGCCGCGGGATCGGCCTGGTAAATTTCATTTGTATAGGCCTCACCCGTACGTCTATTGACTTCTTTGCTGAAAAATAAAATGTCCTGCGTCCTGTCGAAACTATAATAGTGCAGGCGGCCGGGGTTTGAAAAATTTTGGGCAAATACTTTTTTGTTAAGCCGCCAGTTCCATATTTCGAGTGTTTCCACTGTTCCCTTCGTATAATGAAAGGCCAGCCATTTACCGGATGGGGACAGCCGGGGATCCTGGAAGATGAGCCCGGGATCCGTTTCCGGCGACCGGAAAAGCGTTTTTACATGGCTGTCGACCAGCAATACCCGGTGCGGCGAGGCTTTGGCGACCGGGGTATAGCCCGTTATCATCCATTCCCCGTTACCGGCATATTGAAAGGCGTCCATCGAAAAAGGGAGGTCGTTCATCTCAGCCTTTCTCGAATCGAATACAATATCAAACAGCGCGGCTGGCAGGGTATCAAGCTGTGGATCCGCGTAAGCACTCAGGTGGAAGCGGTAAACGGGTTGCCTGATATTTTCAAGCCGGAGTTTGCCGATCACCCATTTGCTGCCCGTGTTTTGTACAGCCAGCGCCGAATCCCTTACTCCTATAATGAAACTTTCATGGGGAGCGACGAGGAAAGCAGGGCCGTTGCGGTTGCTGGAATAAACGACCAGGGTATCGGGTTTAAAAAAATCCCTTTTCAATCCGAGGATATGGTAATTGCCCTGACGGTCGAAGAGTTTATAAAGTTGCGCGTATTTTTCCTGACCCGCGGATTTCCGGAAAAAGGATTCTCCTTTTTTCCTTACCGGATCAAACAGGATGAGATCGCCCGAAACGCTGAAGATACCGGGTTCCTTATCCACGGCGGCGATCAGCCGGGTGCTGTCGCGGTTAAAACAATAAAAATCCGCCGCGCCCCAATTCACCGGCACCGACACCGTGTCCAGCGCGGGCAGGCTTACTTTCAGCAGCCGGCTGAAGGCATAACTGATAAACAGGTCGCGCCCGCCGTCGCCGGTGAACAGTTTTTTGATCCGGGCCGAGGGACTTATTTTAAATGTCTTATCCTCCTGTGAAGGCGGGGTTTCTTTGGGCAGGACAAGCTTTTTCTTCTCTTTGGTGGCTTCCCGGTAAAAAAGCGCGTATTCATCACCGTTATCGCTGATGAATTTGGGGGCGATATTCGGCACGGCCACGATCATCCCGCTTCCGCCCGCCAGGCTGTGCACCGGCGTTTCAAAGGCATGGAAGACCCGGTTGCTGTTCAGCGCCGTATCGATTTCCAGGACATCCCCGTCGAAAGTGCCCGCCAGCACGGTTTCCGGCCTGTCGGCCCTTACCGCGAAAGCCGTCACTGCAAAAGGCACGGCCACCGAACGGATGACGGATTTTGTACGCATATCATAAAGCAGCAAACGGCAATCGCGGGTATCGTCGTACACCGTTTGCTGATTGGCCCCCTCCCTGAAAAAAGCGACGCTTCCTTTTTTATCGACCTGGTATTTTTTAAGGGCGATCAGCAGGCGTTCAGGCTGCAGGGGCAGCGCGATATAGTTAATGATGAACTCGGGGAATCTGATTCCGTTAAAAACCGTATCCGTTTTCCCGCTGAGAAAATCTCCTGACAGCAGTTCCGTTCCGGTGGAAACGATGAACCGGTAATTATCCGGCATATACATTTTTCCCTGACCCGGCAATCCCAGCGAACCGATATCCACCTGCATCGTACCCAGCTGGATCTTTGACGACTGGTCGATCAGCGTATAATTATTCCCCAGGTTTTTTACCAGCAGGGTATGCCCGCCGGGACTGCAGGCGGCATCGCCGACTTCAGAGAGCGAGATTTGCGGTTTGAGCGCCGGCAGGGATTGTGAGCGGGAAATAAGGGAGCAAAGACAGGTAAACAGGATGAAGAGGGGACGAATAAATAACATAGACCCGGTTGGTTTTACTGCATATTACTACAAAATTGCTGTAGCCTGAAATTGACAAGGCCCTGAACGTCCCTCCTGTTTCATTTTAACTATTTAAGGAAGTATGATATGCACGGGAATTGCGAATCAGGATAAGGATACGGAAGACCATTACAGAGAATTCCCAACAGCTTCATAGTAAAATAAAAGGTGCGCAAGCCGCGCACCTTTTACATCAATATCCACCTAATTTCCGTCCTGGTCAGAAGTGTACAACAATATAACCCATGCCGCCGCTATTGACGAGGAATTCCGGGGTCAGTCCGTCTGTGAGCATAACACCATCTTCATCAGAGATCTTCCACGAAATCCTGTCATTGATCCCGCCATAACACCGGATTAAGATCATGGTATCGGACTGGGGAGTCGGGAAACTAAGGCTGTAAAAATGATCGTCCATCAGGCTATACCCCTTTGAAACGGTCATTACGGAACCAGCAGGATAGTCATCCAACCCGCCTTTTCTAATTACGTTCCTTCTCAGATCAACAGACATCCAGGCTTCGGGGATCATATTGATCACCGACTTGAGTTCGGAAGAAACCTCATCCCAGTAAGCCGGGTGACTGACACGCAGGCCAACGATCTGTCCCTGGTAGGAAATCACGCAATTCCCTCCCGCATCGGTAAACATCGTTCCCATGGGTTCGGAGCCCATACATACCATGGCATCATCATAGCCGGTACATTTGAACGGCGTTACGGAAACGCCCGCGATAGGCTGGGTGGTGATCCTGTCAAGGACCTGCATATTAAAACTGACCGGCGTTCCGTTATTAAAAGTTGTCTTTCCCCCTTTCAGCTCAACCGTATCTTTGGTACAACCCGCTAAAAGGAAAAGGGTTAATATGGTCAGTAGCTTTTTCATATAAAGTATATTTAACTGTTAATCAAACCGCACATAAAGTATACTTTATTCTTTCTGAATTCACCGGCAAGTTACCATCCTACACAGGGAAAAACAATGACGGCTGTCAACGGCGGGAATGAACATGATTGATTCGTTTTCATAAATGCGCAATGTGTAACAATGAAATTTCAGCAGACAACAATGTATTATTTTCAGCTATGCATTCTTGTTAGTATAATTGAAGAGTAAGAGGTGTTTATTTAAACCCGTATAACCTGTTTTCATTCATGAATGGTATGCGGCCCATATGTTTATTAATCCCGGATTAATCAGTTAAGAAATCTACCGATAAGCATTCATACCTTTCCCTCTTTTCAAGGACTTCCTGGTCCTTATTCGGGCCCGCCCATTCCGGGTACAGGCTGACTTTTTCATTTCGCCTTATCTTCATTCCATGAAGCGTTTGTTTCCGGCACTATTGCTTGGTATGCAGGCGATGGCTTTTGGCCAGCCTGCCCGGTATCAGGTTATCGCCTATTATACCGGTAACGGGGAAACGATCCGGCAATACCCGCTGGGAAAACTCACCCATATTATCTATTCCTTCCTCAAATTGCAGCACGATACCCTTGGTTTTCACAACGACCAGCAACGGCAGACCCTGCAGCAACTGGTGGCGCTGAAAAAGGATTACCCGCACCTGAAGATCATGGTCTCCATCGGTGGCTGGAGCGGCTGTGCTCCCTGCTCCGATCTTTTCGCTTCAGCGCAGCAGCGGCAGACCTTCGCCAAAACGGCGGTAGGGCTTTTCAGGGAATATGGCGTTGACGGGCTCGACCTCGACTGGGAATACCCGGCCATCGAAGGTTTTCCCGGTCATAAATACGACAGCAGCGATCGTGAAAATTTTACCGGGCTGATCAGGGCCCTGCGTGCCGAAATGGGAAACGAATACCTCCTCAGTTTCGCCGCGGGCGGGTTTTTGAAATACCTGGAACAGTCGGTAGACTGGGCCAACGTGCTGCCGCTGGTGAACTTCGTGAACCTGATGACCTACGACCTGGTAGGCGGTTACGCCACGGTAACGGGCCACCATACCCCGCTGCGAAGCCGTCATGAAAGAGAAGAGTCGGTGGAGAAATGCGTCAACTGGCTGCTGGAACACAGCGCGCCCCCCTCAAAACTGGTGATCGGCGCCGCCTTTTACGCCCGTGTCTGGGAAAACGTTCCCGACACCAACCATGGCCGGTACCAGCCGGGCCGTTTCAAACAGGGCGTAGCGTACCGTAATTTTCGGTCATACTTCACCGATAGTATGGGTTTCCGTTATTACCGCGACCGGAAAACGAAAGCGCCTTACCGCTACAGCCCTTCCCGTCATTTGTACGCCACCTTCGATGATGAATACTCCATCCGGCAGAAGACCCGTTTTGTGCGTCGCAAAAAACTCGGGGGCATGATGTTCTGGGAACTGGTGCAGGATAAGCCGGAAGGGGGATTGGTGGAAAGGATAGCGGAAAAACTTCGGGATTAACCACACCGGCACAATGAACACAGAGTAAAGAAAAAACCACGGAGGACACGAAGGGCACAGAGAAGTCAATGACACAGATTAAGTAAACGATCCTGCTACCACCCTCCTGATTCCGTCTTTATGTAATTCCACACTGAAATTGATACTGTCGTCCAATTTGCAACCCGGGCGTTTCATATAGGTCAATAGCTGAGCAAAGTGAACATCCGTAATCTTATCAACGGATATTTTGCTTTTCCCGAATTGATCGTTTAAAAAACAATGCTGCAAGGAATAAATTCATTATTTTATTCAACCGGTCACGCAATATTAATCTCTGTATTTAATTTTCCGTTTCCGCGACACCGTGGATTCCTTCAAAAAAAATGGGCTCCTTTCGAAGCCCATGCAATTTGTTGAAAAACGACCTGCT